>NZ_CP028475.1:0-326071 GCF_003047105.1 Celeribacter baekdonensis | reverse complement strand
CAGGATACAGGGCGAGAAAAACACCACCAACCCACCCAAAAGGGCCGAGATAAAACTCACGTCGAACATTCAGTCCTCCCTTTGTGAAAACAGGGGTCCATCGCAGGATCGACACTCTGGCCTCACCAAAACGTGGCTCCTCCCCCCGGCGTCCCGGTCGATCCGTGACTTGTGTCATTCACATATTCAAATTAGGTTGTTTATGTCGCACCCGTCAATTGGTATACATATGTTGACAAAATTTCTGGCCTCTATCGCCGCCCTGATCGTATCGATTCTCCCCGCCTTCGCCACCGAACTGGTTATGGTGGAGCAAGACGGATGTGCCTATTGCGCCCGCTGGGATGCGGAAATTTCTGAAATTTATCCCAAAACGCCTGAGGGTAAATTTGCCCCGCTGCGTCGGGTTGATCTGCGTGCGCCACTGCCTGAGGACCTGACTTTCAAAGGCCCGGTGATCTTTACGCCGACCTTTGTTCTCGTGGAGGACGGGATCGAACAGGGGCGGCTCGAAGGCTACGCCGGCGACGAAATGTTTTGGGCGATGCTGACCATCACCCTACGCGACCACAGTGATTTTGACATCGAGGCCGTTCAAGCCACTCACACGCCAAAGCCATAATTCTCTCGGGAGGAGATCCATGAAACATCTAATTTTAGCTGCTATAACAGCTTCTTGCACCCTCGCAAGCCCAAGCCTTGCCCAAGACAGCGACGACGCCTTTGTCACCTTCAAAGTGCTCAAACCCGAGGTCGCCCAAACCGCCGCCTTGGCCGCAATGCAAAGCTGTCGCGACGCGGGCTATCAGGTCGGCGTTATGGTGGTGGACCGGTTTGGCAGTCCACAGGTCTATTTGCGCGACCGCTACGCCGGGCTTCACGTCTTTGAAACCGCCCGGCGCAAGGCCTGGACGGCCGTGTCCTTTCGCACCGACACGATGTCTTTGAGCGGCCTCACTGAACCCGGACAAATGATGGCCGGGATTCGCGAACTGACAGAACCGCTTGCTTTGGGGGGAGGTCTTGTGATTGAAGCAGCAGGCTCTATAGTGGCTGGCATCGGCGTTTCTGGTGCTCCTGGCCCGGATCTCGACGCGGAATGCGCCCAAGCGGGCATTGACGCGATTATGGATGAAATCGCCTTCTAAAGGACAAAAGGGGTGGACACAGTGAATTCGCCTTTGCCGGTAATTTCTGAGAACATGTCGGAAGATGACATGGACGTCATGATGGCCTCCGCCTGTGACGCCTCTCAGCTTTTGAAAGCGCTCTCGCATGAAGGTCGCCTGATGATCCTGTGTCATCTGGTCACCGGCGAGAAATCCGTCACAGAACTCGAAGACCTCCTGTCCGCCCGCCAAGCCGCCGTGAGCCAACAGCTCGCCCGGCTGCGTCTCGAAGGTTTGGTCACGCCCCGGCGCGATGGCAAAGCGATTTACTATTCCTTGACGGATGATCGTCCCAAACGCATCCTCGAAGTCATCTACGACATGTTCTGTTCGGTGGATGGCGGGAAAATGAAGCGCGGCTAAAGCGCTTCACGCTCCCGGTAGGGAGGGAGAACCCATGTTCGATCTATTTGACCCAGGGCTGCTTGCAGCTCTGATCGGTGGTGTCGGTGGCCTCGTCTTGGGGCTGGCCGCGCGTTTGGGGCGGTTTTGCTCCATGGGCGCCATCGAAGACGCCCTGTACCAAGGCTCCGATCTACGCGCTCGGCAATGGGGCGTGGCGCTTGGCGTGGCCTTGATCGGCACCTTCACCCTCATCGGCTTTGGCCTGTTCGATCCCGCCATGTCGCCCTATTTGGCGCTCAAATGGTATCCGCTGGCCTCGATCTCAGGCGGCTTGATGTTCGGCTATGGCATGGCGCTGGCGGGCAATTGCGGCTTTGGTGCCTTGGCGCGTTTGGGCGGTGGCGATCTGCGCAATTTCGTCATCGTCTTGGTCATGGGGCTGGCGACATATGTCACGCTCAATGGCCCGCTGGCTGAATTGCGCGTCACCCTGTTTCCGCCCCGCCCGGCCTCCGCCCTGCCCGGTTTCGCACAGGTGGTTTCAGGGGCGTTTGGCCTGCCGGTCGCGGCCACTGGCGTCATGGCTGGCCTTGCCATCCTCTCGGTCGCGCTCTCCTCTCGTGCCTTTCGTGCCCAACGACGGTTGATCCTCTGGGGGGCCGCCGTGGGTCTGGCCATCGTCTCTGGCTGGGCCGGGACAAGCTGGCTGTCTCATGCCACTTTCGAGGCCGAACCTGTCGCCTCCCACACTTTCGCCGCTCCCATTGGCGACACGTTGTTTTACCTGATGACTTCGTCGGCCTCCTCGCCCGGCTTTGGTCTCGGCTCGGTCATTGGCGTGCTCTTGGGTGCGGCCATCGGTTCGCTGATCAAAGGCCATTTCCGTTGGGAAGCCTGCGAAGACCCGCGCGAATTGAAACGCCAGATCGGCGGCGCGGCTTTGATGGGCGTCGGCGCTGTGGTCGGCTTTGGCTGCACCGTCGGCCAAGGTCTTTCGGCCTTTTCCGTCCTCGCCTTCTCCGCCCCCCTGACCATCACCGCCATCATCATTGGCGCTGCCATCGGGTTGCGGCAATTGATCTATGGCTTCGCGTTTAGCCGCTGAGCCAAAACGGACAGTCGGTGCGGTCTGTACAGGGGCCGGTGTGCGGACAAGGCGGCCAGAGTAGATCAGGAATTGGTCACTGCGGCAAAAACGAACCACGTCCACGCTGCTGACGCCAAAACTACAAAACGGAGCCAGCCGAATACCCGCTCGCCCCAGCCTCTGCCAAAACGGCTAGATGTCTAGGATGTGACCCAACTCGTGATAGGATATCCGACAAGTTCCTCTCCTTTGGCATGACCTAGCGCAACACTCATCCGGCAGATATGGGATGATCAATGCGATCATTCGCGACATCCCTCGTCAACGGCCGCCTTTGCCTTTCCACATGCACTCTAAGTCAATGGAACGCTCAGGCGCACCTCACCCCCTGATCAACACCTGAAGGTCGGCCACATTGGTCCCGGTCGCCCCGATCTGCAACAGATCCCCTGCGGCCTCGAGCCCGTGATAGCTGTCATTGCGGGCCAGAACATCTTGCGGATCAAGCCCTTTGGCGCGCATCCGGTCCAGCGTGCCGGGATCAACCATGCCGCCCGCCGCATCCGTTGGACCATCGCGCCCATCGGTGCCACCCGAGAGAAACACATAGTCTTTCAGCCCCTGTTCTTCGGCCAAAACCGCCACGCGCAAAGCCAATTCTTGGTTGCGCCCGCCCATGCCACCTCCGGTCACTTTCACCGTGGTCTCACCGCCAAACAGGTAAATTCCCGGCTCAATCGCGCTCTCCACAATAGTGCGCGCCGCCTCCGCAACATCGCCCTCAAGCGCGATCGGAAACACATGCACGCCCTGCGCCGCACCGCCCCCCGCTTTGCGCGCCATGGCCGCGACCGAAATTTTATTCGACCCAATCAGCGCCACCTCACTCTCGGGCAAAGGCCCAAGATCGGGGCGAGGCCGGGCCAAATACTCCGCCACGGTGGCGGGCAATTTGTCCCACAGATCAAGCTCTTGCAGCATCTCGACCGCCTCTTCGCGGGTGCCAATAGGCGAGACCGTCGGCCCAGAGGCAATCGCACGCAGATCATCGGAGACCACATCGGACAACAGCAATGCCGTCACCTTCGAGGGGGCCGCAGCGCGCAAAAAACCGCCGCCTTTGAGCCGTGAAAGCTGTTGGCGCACCAAATTCATCGCCACAATATCCGCGCCCGATCCCAGTAAAAGCCGATTGACCTCGGCCTTATCCTCAAGGGATACACCGGGTACGGGCGCAGGCAAAAGCGCCGAGCCGCCGCCCGAAATCAGCGCCAAAACATCCCCCTTGGCATGGGCCAGGGCATCCTCGATCAAAAGCGCCGCCCGCGCGCCTTCAAAATCGGGCACCGGATGCGCCGCGCCGCGAACTTCGGCCCCCTCCAAAGGCTTCGCATTCTCGTAATTGGTCACCACGATCACCCGTGCGGCATCAACCTGACGCATCGCCGCCGCCGCCATACTGCGCGCCGCCTTGCCCACCGCGATGATCAATGGCGCATTGAAATGTCGTCCTTTGAGGGCGTCTTCGACGGCTTGGGCGGGGTCCGCGCTCGCCACCCCTTCGAGGAAAATCTCTCGGGCTTGCGTGCGCATGTGGTCCAGTTGTGTCATGGCTGGGGTCTCTGTTTGGAACTGTCTGTTTGGGAATATCTGTGCTGCATCTGCATAGGCGGATGGTGTCACGATCAGACTGCGGCGTCCAGCACCCTTGCCAAGACGCGCGGATCAGACCAGATTTCCCGCAACACAACACAGAACGGACCCCGCCATGCAAGAGCTCCCCCTCACTCGCGATTTGGTCCTGATTGGCGGCGGCCACACCCATGCGCTGATCCTCAAACGCTGGGGGATGAAGCCCCTGCCCGGCGTGCGCGTGACCGTGATCAACCCGGGCGCGATCGCCGCCTATTCCGGCATGTTGCCGGGGTTTGTCGCCGGTCATTATCAACGGCAAGATTTGGAACTTGATCTGTTGCGCTTGGCGCGGTTTGCCGGGGCACGGGCCGTTTTAGGACGCGCCACAGGGATAGATCGCGCGGCCAAGCTGATCCATGTCGAAGGCCGCCCCCCATCGCCTATGATGTCGCCTCCATCGACATTGGCATCACCTCCGCCATGCCCGATTTGCCGGGGTTTACCGATCATGGCATCGCCGCCAAACCGCTTGAGGCCTTCGCCAGTCGGTGGGACACGTATCGCACCCGCGCGCTGCGTGGCGAGGTCCGTCCAGAGGTGGCCGTGATCGGCGGCGGCGTGGCCGGGGCGGAATTGGCCATGGCGATGGCCCATGCCCTGCGCGCAGTCGTCTCGGCCAAAGTCACGTTGATTGATCGCAGTGAAATCCTCTCCGAGTTGCGCCCCAGCACCCGCCGCGCCCTTTTGAACGCTTTGGCCACCTCCGGCGTCGCCCTGCGCCCACAGTGCGAGGTGGCCGACATCGGTGCCGAGGCGATCACTCTCGGCGATGGGTCCGTCCTGCCTTCTCACTTCACCTTGGCGGCGGCGGGTGCGCGGCCTTATGGTTGGCTGGCGGAAACCGGGCTTGATCTAACCGGCGGCTTTGTCACCGTTGGCCCGAGCTTGCAAAGCTCCGATCCAATGATTTTTGCGGCGGGCGATTGCGCCCATATGGCCCATGCGCCACGTCCCAAAGCCGGGGTGTTCGCCGTGCGGCAGGCCCCGGTGCTGTTCGACAATCTGCGCGCGCTTTTGTCTGAACCGACCGAGAACGCCGATCTGCATCCCTATCATCCGCAAAATGACTATCTCAAACTGATCTCATTGGGGTCCAAATCGGCGCTTGCCGACAAGGCCGGAATCCGGGTCTCTGGCCCGCTGATGTGGCGTTGGAAAACTCATATTGATCTCGCATTCATGTCTAAACTCAAAGACTTATCCCCAATGCCGCCCAAACTTCTGCCTGACCGCGTGGCCTTAGGGCTGCGCGAGGAAGTGGAGGGCAAAAAGCCGATGTGCGGCGCCTGTGGTGCCAAGGTCGGGGGCGATATTTTGACCCGCGTTTTGCATGCCTCAGAAGGCACAGACCCGCGCCCCGATCGCGGTGATGTCCTCCATTTGCCCGGCGATGATGCCGCGATTTTGACCCATGGCGACACCTGGCAAGTGGCCTCGGTTGATCACCTGCGCGGCTTTGTGTCCGACCCGGTGTTGATGACCCGCATCACCGCCATCCATGCGCTGGGTGACATCTGGGCAATGGGGGCCGCACCTCAGGCGGTTTTGGCCACGATCACCCTACCGCCTCTGAGCGCCGCGCTACAGGAACGCTGGCTCAATGAGATCATGCAGGTGGCGCAAGACCTCTTTGCCGAAGAGGGCGCGCAGATCATCGGCGGGCACACGTCGATGGGGGCGGAACTGTCGATGGGATTCACCGTCACCGGGCTTTTGGAGCGTCCGATCACGCTCAAAGACGCGCGTCCGGGCGATCAGATCATTCTGACAAAACCGATTGGCACGGGGGTGATGTTGGCGGCGGATATGGCGATGCAGGCCCATGGCCGCGACATGGAACGGGCCTATGCCTCGATGGTGCAAAGCTCTGGCGCTGCGGCGCGGATTTTGAATGCGGCCCATGCGATGACCGATGTGACGGGATTTGGATTGGCCGGGCATGTGCTTGGCATCTGCCGCGCCTCACATGTTGGCGCGCATTTGCGCCTCTCGGATGTGCCACTTTTACCGGGGGCTTTGGCGCTGGCAAAAGCCGGGATGCGGTCAACGATTTTTCCCGCCAACCGCGCCTATGCGCAAGAATATCAAGGGCCGCACACCGCCCGCGCCGATCTGTTGTTTGATCCGCAAACGGCGGGCGGACTCTTGGCGACCGTGTCACCAATGCGGGCAGAAAAAATTCTGGGCGCCTTACGCGAGGCAGGCTATCCCGCTATGATCATTGGGGAAATCACCGAGACCACGGGTCTCCTATCCGTGACAGAGTGAGCCGATCAGAGCGTGTCGAGCCGGGCGATGATGCGCTCAGCCGCCATCTCTCGCGCGCTCTCGCTCATGTCCAAAAGATCAATTTTCTCCAAAACCTCATGGCCATAGCGGGCACGGGATTTCTCATAGCGCGGGTCATAATGATACGCCATCAACGCCTCCGCCAAATCGACAAAGGCCCCCGCCTGCGCCAGAGCGCGCCACGCATCAATGCGCTCATGCCCCTGCAGCGACACCAGTTGATCCAGACGCTGATCCATCAAATCGCAATCCGCCACGAGGTCGGCATAGGCCTCGGCCAAATACCCGGCACGCGCAGGCAAAGAGGCGCTCACCTCGATCCGAGGGGCGTCACACATGGCGGCCCAAAGCATGGACGGCAGGTTGCGCGCCCCGATGCGTGAGCTTTCCGCCTCGACCAAGACCGGACGGTTCGGATCAAGCCGCGCCAATGCTGCGGCGAGCGCGGTTTCAAAGCCTTTTTGCGACGGCTGCGTGCCCATTGTGCCAAAAATCGACCCGCGATGATGGGCCAGGCCTTCGAGGTCTAAAACCTGCCCGCCCTTTGAGGCAACCCTTTGAAGAATATCCGTTTTTGCAGTCCCCGTATTGCCGTCCAACAAGATGATCCGATAGGGCAGAGCGTGATCATAGAGTGCCTCCACCACCAGCCTGCGCCATGTTTTATAGCCGCCCTCCAACACCTCAACCCGCCAGCCGATTTGCTTTAAAATCGAGGCAAAGGAGTTCGATCTTTGCCCGCCGCGCCAACAATACACCAGCGGTTGCCAGCCGCCATTCTTGTCCGCAAGTGGCCCTTCGATATGAGTTGCGGCGTTGCGCGCGACCATGGCGGCGCCAAGTTTGCGGGCCAGAAACGGTGATTGTTGTTTGTAAATCGTACCGACTTCGGCGCGTTCAAGGTCGTTCAAAACGGGTAAATTGATCGCGCCGGGGATGTGATCCTCAGCAAATTCCAAGGGCGCGCGCACGTCGATGATCGTATCAAACGGCGTGTCCAAAAGCGTCTTGAGACTGGAAAATGGGTCATTCATCCCCTCTTTTACCCCCAGATCAAAGGCGAGAACAGCGACAAGATCGCCCACCTTTTGACCGCCCGCCTCCTCGCCTAAGGTCAAGGCCGAAATAGAGGCGAAAAAACACACCCCTCTTGTGCAAAAACTGCGTAAAAATGCCCCCCAAGCATTTGACCTCAGAGGCTTTTTGCCGCAACGTAAACCGGACGATTTCCCAATGAAATATGGGGAAATCTTCTCATTTTCGATGTGCAGGCAAGAGCTCGCGCATCGTGCCCTTGTGACATAACGCGATAGACACTTCGCACCGGGAGGAGACCCCATGAAAACGCGCGCAGCCGTGGCCTTTGAGGCCAAAAAACCGTTGGAAATCGTTGAGCTTGACCTTGAAGGCCCGAAGGCTGGCGAGGTTTTGGTTGAAATCATGGCGACCGGCATTTGCCACACCGATGCGTACACCCTCGACGGGCTCGACAGCGAAGGATTGTTCCCTTGCGTTTTGGGCCACGAAGGCGCGGGCATCGTGCGCGAAGTCGGCGCGGGGGTCACATCCGTGAAACCCGGCGATCACGTCATCCCGCTCTACACGCCCGAGTGCCGCCAGTGTAAATCTTGCCTCTCTGGCAAAACCAACCTCTGCACCTCGATCCGCGCGACCCAAGGCAAAGGCCTGATGCCAGATGGCACCTCGCGGTTCAGCTACAAAGGCGAAACGCTCTACCATTACATGGGCTGTTCGACCTTCTCAAACTTCACCGTTTTGCCGGAAATCGCGCTGGCGAAAATCCGCGAAGACGCCCCATTCGACAAAGCCTGTTACATCGGCTGCGGCGTGACCACCGGTGTCGGCGCTGTGACCAATTCGGCCAAGGTCGAAGTCGGATCGAACGTCATCGTGTTCGGTTTGGGCGGCATTGGCCTGAACGTGTTGCAAGCGGCACGGATGGTTGGCGCGGATAAAATCATCGGCGTCGACATCAATGACGACAAAGAGGAATGGGGCAAACGCTTTGGTATGACCCATTTCGTCAACCCGCTCAAAGTCGAAGGCGACATCGTTCAGCACCTTGTTGAGCTGACCGACGGCGGCGCGGATTACACCTTTGATTGCACCGGCAACACCACGGTGATGCGCCAAGCCCTTGAAGCCTGTCACCGGGGTTGGGGCGTGTCCACCGTGATCGGCGTGGCCGAAGCGGGCAAGGAAATCTCCACCCGTCCGTTCCAATTGGTCACCGGCCGTGTGTGGCAAGGCTCCGCGTTTGGCGGCGCAAAAGGCCGGACCGATGTGCCAAAAATCGTCGATTGGTACATGAACGGCAAGATCGAGATCGACCCGATGATCACTCATGTTCTGACCTTGGATGAGATCAATAAAGGCTTTGATCTGATGCATGCGGGCAAGTCGATCCGTTCGGTCGTGGTGTTCTGATGACGCTTGGAACCGTTTCAACCAACAAGGCCTTTGGTGGCACACAGGGGGTTTACACCCACCCGTCCACCGAGACCGGAACGGAAATGACCTTTTCCGTTTTCGTGCCAGATCACGCGCCGGGAGAAAAACTCCCGGTGCTCTGGTACCTGTCGGGCCTGACCTGCACCCATGCCAATGTCACCGAAAAGGGCGAGTTTCGTGCGGCTTGCGCCAAGCATCGCGTGATTTTCATCGCCCCGGATACAAGCCCCCGTGGCGAAGACGTGCCCGATGATGCCGATGGGGCCTATGATTTTGGCCTTGGTGCCGGGTTTTACGTCAACGCGACCGAGGCACCTTTCGCCAAAAACTACCGGATGCAGGCCTATATCGAAAGTGAATTGCCCGATCTGATCGCGGCCAACTTTCCCGCCGATATGGCGCGTCAGGGCATCACGGGTCATTCGATGGGCGGGCACGGTGCATTGACCATCGCGTTGCGCAATCCGGAACGGTTCAAATCCGTCTCCGCCTTTTCGCCGATCGTCTCACCGCTGAATTGCCCTTGGGGTGAGAAGGCGCTGACCGGATATATCGGTGCGGATCGGGCCAATTGGCGCGGCTATGATGCCTGCGCTTTGATCGAAGATGGTGCCTCTGTGCCGGATATTTTGGTCGATCAAGGCACCGGAGATAATTTCCTCGAAGGCCAGTTGAAGCCCGAGTTGTTACAAGCGATCTGTGACGCAAAAGGCCAAAATCTGACCCTGCGGATGCAGGAGGGCTATGATCACAGCTACTATTTCATCTCGACCTTTATGGCCGATCACATCGCGTGGCACGCCGCGCGGATGTGATATTTTGAGGCCGCATCACACCTGTGTTGCGGCCTCAATCACCAGCGGATCAAGCCCCTGCCCGCCCTCAGCCAGATAGGCGCGCAGTTGCGCAATCATCCGCGGCTCCCAAAAATCTTTGATGTGCTGTGCCACGCCTTGGGCCTGATCACCCCCAGGTTGGGTGTTGAAAAACGTGGCAATTTGATTGGCCATCAAGATCATTTTATCATTGGTCACAGCACGGTTTCCTTTTCTGTCTGCGCGGCTGAGTAAGTCATAATCGCCTCGCGCCGGATCACGCAAAGCGTCATGCCGCATCGCCCGGCCAAATCGACCGCTGCCCGCGTGGGGCTTGAGAGGCTGAACAATCCAGACACGCCGACACGCGCGCATTTTTGCACCAAATCGACCGAAAGCCGCGAGGTGATCAACACCGCGCCTGTGCTCAGATCGCGATCCCCAAGCGCGCCGATGAGTTTGTCCAAAGCATTATGCCGCCCAACATCTTCGCGCAGGGCACCCAATCCCGTGGCGTCAAAATACCCTGCCGCATGCATCGCCCCCACATCTTCGCGCCGCTTTTGTCCGGCGTTCAGCGCCGCAAGAGCGGACCGAGCGTGATCCATCAGACCTGGCTCCATTGGGGCAACCTGTCCGGGAAAAGCGCTCGCCTGTGCCAGACTGTCGATGCCGCAAAGGCCGCACCCGACGGGACCAACCGCCGCACGACGACGCGCGTCCATGGCGGCAGAGCGGTCTTCGGAGATCTGTCCGCGCACTTCAAAGCCGATCTCATGGCGGATCGCGGCGACCTCCGTGACCTCATCCCCGCGGGTCACGATGCCCTCAGAACGGGCAAATCCACGCAGGAAATCCGGCAAATCAAAGGGCGAGGCCATCATCACCGCCGCCGTCGAGCCATTGAACACCAAGGCCACGGGGTGTTCCTCTGGCAAGGCGTCCACAGACATGGTGCCCGCAGATTTGGAGGCGGTGACCTCGCTCATTCGGCGGCCGCAATCCGGCGGGCTTTTTCAGCCTGTGCCGTGTAGCTTTGCTGCCAGTCGCTTGGCCCGTTGGACGCCGCGACCTGCACCGCTGTCACCTTGTATTCCGGGCAATTGGTGGCCCAATCGGAGAAATCCGTGGTGATGACATTCGCCTGCGTGTCCGGGTGGTGAAAGGTGGTGTAGACCACGCCCGGGCTGACCCGGTCCGTCACAATCGCACGCAGTGAGGTTTCCCCCGAGCGAGAGGCCAAGCGCACCCAATCCCCGTCTTTGAGACCGCGATTTTCGGCGTCATGCGGGTGGATTTCCAACAGGTCTTGGTCATGCCATTGCGAATTCTCCGTCCGCCGCGTTTGCGCGCCGACGTTATATTGGCTCAAAATCCGTCCAGTGGTCAGCAACAGCGGAAAGCGCGGTCCGGTTTTCTCGTCGGTCGGGATATATTCGGTGACGATAAACCGGCCCTTGCCGCGCACAAAGGCGTCGACATGCATCAACGGCGTCCCAACCGGGTGCTCCTCGTTACAGGGCCATTGCACCGAGCCTTGTTCTTCTAAAACCGCATAGTCAACACCGGCGAAAGACGGCGTTGTGGCGGCGATCTCGTCCATGATTTCCGCCGGGTGCGTGTAGGTCCAACGCGCGCCACCGGTCTCTTTCAACACAGCATTGGCCAGCATTTGGGTGACTTCCCAATCGGCATAGCCATTTTTCGGCGCCATCACTTTGCGCACCCGATTGATGCGGCGTTCGGCGTTGGTGAACGTGCCGTCTTTTTCCAAAAACGTCGATCCGGGCAAGAACACATGGGCGTAATTGGCGGTCTCGTTGAGGAAAAGGTCGTGGACGATGACACAGTCCATCGCGGCAAGACCCGCCGCCACATGTTTGGTATCGGGGTCCGATTGCAGGATGTCTTCGCCCTGACAATAGAGGCCTTTAAAGGTGCCATCGACCGCGGCATCCAACATGTTCGGAATGCGCAGACCCGGTTCGGCGTCCAAACTGACGCCCCAGACCTGTTCAAACATCTGCCGCACCTCGTCGCCGTGCACATGGCGGTAGCCGGGAAATTCATGCGGGAAGGACCCCATATCACAAGAGCCCTGGACGTTGTTCTGACCACGCAGAGGGTTCACCCCCACGCCTTCGCGGCCAATGTTGCCGGTCATCATCGCAAGGTTGGCGATGGCCATGACGGTGGTCGAGCCTTGTGAATGCTCCGTCACCCCAAGCCCATAATAGATCGCGCCATTGCCCCCCGTCGCAAAGGCCCGCGCCGCATCCCGCAGGGCCGCGGCGGGCACATTGGTCAGCGCCTCGGTGGCTTCGGGCGCATGGCGGTCTTGGGTGATGAAGGCTTTGTAATCCTCCCAAGCCTCAAGGTCACAGCGCTCTTTGATAAACGCCTCATCCATCAGCCCCTCGGTCACGATCACATGCGACATCGCGGACACCACGGCGACGTTGGTGCCGGGTTTGAGCGGCAGGTGATGCCCTTCGCCCATGTGTGGCGTATGCAAAAGATCAATCCGGCGCGGGTCCACCACGATCAGTTTCGCCCCCTGACGCAAGCGTTTGCGCAGCCGCGAGGCAAAGACCGGGTGACCATCCGTCGGGTTCGCACCAATGACGATGATCACATCTGATTTTTCCACGGAATCAAAATCCTGTGTGCCCGCAGAGGTGCCGAACGTCTGGCCCAGCCCATAGCCCGTTGGCGAATGGCACACGCGCGCGCAGGTGTCGGTGTTGTTGTTGCCAAACACCGCACGGGTGAGCTTTTGCACCAGATAGGTTTCCTCATTGGTGCAGCGCGACGAGGTGATCACACCGATGCTCTTTTGGCCGTATTTGGCCTGAAGCCCGACGAGTTTCTTGGCGGCAAAGCTCAGCGCCTCGTCCCAAGACACCTCTGTCCACGGTTGATCGACGCTGTCGCGGATCATCGGGTTGAGGATGCGGTCCGAATGCGAGGCATAGCCATAGGCAAACCGGCCTTTGACACAGGAATGACCCCGGTTCGCCTTGCCATGTTTGTAGGGCACCATGCGGACCAATTGATCGCCCTGCATCTCCGCCTTAAAGCTACAGCCCACCCCACAATAGGCGCAGGTGGTTACCACCGAGCGATCCGGCGTGCCGAGTTCAATGACAGATTTTTCCTGCAAGGTCGCGGTCGGGCAAGCCTGAACACAGGCGCCACAGGACACGCAATCGGAGGCCATGAAATTTTCCGCCCCGACCGCAACGCGGCTGTCAAAGCCCCGGCCTTCGATGGTCAATGCAAATGTCCCCTGCACCTCTTCACAGGCCCGCACACAGCGGTTGCAGACAATACATTTGGAGGCGTCATAGGTGAAATAAGGGTTGCTATCGTCCTTTGGCAGCCACTCGGGATTGGCCGCCCCAGAGGTGTCACGCGCCTCGAAATGGTTGGCCAGAGCGGCGTTTTTCGGGGCCTCATAGCGCACATCGCGCAGGCCCACGGCCCCGGCCATGTCTTGCAATTCGCAATCATTGTTGGCGGCACAGGTCAGACAATCCAGCGGGTGATCGGAGATATAAAGCTCCATCACCCCCTTGCGCAGCTTGCGCAGTTTCGGGGTTTGGGTGTGGACCTTCATCCCGGCGTGAACCGGCGTCGTGCAAGACGCGGGCGTGCCTCTGCGCCCTTCGATTTCGACCGCGCAAAGACGACAAGAGCCAAAGGCCTCAAGGCTATCCGTGGCGCAGAGTTTTGGCACCTGAATGCCCGCCTCACTGGCCGCACGCATCACCGATGTGCCCGCAGGCACGGTGATCTCCATGCCGTCGATGGTCAGTGTCACGGGCGCGCCGGTGTGCGCCGGGGTGCCACGATCTGTTTCATCCTGAATGCCATTGCCCCACGCGTCATTCTGTCCGGGGATGATGAAATCTTTCATTCTGCGGCCTCCTTTTGCGGGGCGAAATCTTCGGGGAAATGTCTGAGTGCTGACATCACCGGAAAGGGCGTGAACCCGCCCAAAGCGCACAGGGAGCCATCGGTCATCACCTCGCAGAGATCTGTGAGCAATTCGATTGCGCCTGTGTCGCCCTCGGCAATTCGGTCAATCGTTTCAACGCCGCGCACCGCGCCGATCCGGCAGGGCGTGCATTTGCCACAGCTTTCCACCGCGCAAAACTCCATCGCAAACCGTGCCATCGACAGCATGTCGGCATTGTCGTCAAACACCACTATCCCGGCATGCCCGATCAGGGCTTTTTGGCCATCGAATTCTTCATAGCCAAAGGGCGTGTCAAACTGATCCGGGTGAAGATAAGCCCCCAAGGGTCCACCGACTTGCACCGCTTTGACAGGCCGCCCAGAGGCGGTGCCGCCTGCGACTGTGTTGACCAATTCCCCCAAGGGCATGCCGAATGCGGTTTCAAACAGGCCACCAAATTGCACATTTCCTGCAATTTGGATCGGCATCGTGCCTTTTGATCGGCCAAGACCGAAGCCCGCGTAATGCGCCGCGCCCTTGGCAAAGATCACCGGCACAGTCGCCAGAGAGATCACGTTGTTGACCACGGTCGGGCGGCCCAGAAACCCCTCCAACGCGGGCAGCGGTGGCTTGGCGCGAACCACGCCGCGTTTGCCTTCAAGCGAATTGAGCAACGAGGTCTCTTCGCCGCACACATAAGCCCCGGCCCCGGTACGAACCTCCATATCGAACGCCTTGCCCGAGCCAAGAACATCCGCGCCCAACGCGCCCGCGCCGCGCGCAATCTCGACCGCACGCGTCATCACAGCGATGGCGTCCGGGTATTCGGAGCGGATGTAGATATAGCCTTTGGTCGCGCCACAGCCGATCCCGGCGATGGTCATGCCTTCGATCAAGGTGAACGGGTCGCCTTCCATGATCATCCGGTCGGCAAAAGTGCCGCTGTCGCCTTCGTCCGCGTTGCAGACGATGTATTTTTGCGGCGCATGGGCCAAGCGCACGGTGTCCCATTTGATCCCGGTCGGAAAGCCCGCGCCGCCACGTCCACGCAGCCCTGAGAGCTTGACCTCATCAATGATCGCATCCTGCGACATAGCGATGGCACGTTTGAGGCCTTCAAACCCGCCATGCGCCTCATAATCCGCGATGGAAAGCGGATCAGTGACGCCGCAACGAGCAAAGGTCAGGCGGGTCTGGCGGGAGAAAAACGGGATGTCTTCGACCGGACCGAGCGTGCCGATGTGACCGTCCAAAAGAGCCGCCGCATCCTCGGGGGCGATCGGACCATAGGCCAGACGCACACCGTCTTTCTCAATCTCGACAAGGGGTTCTAGCCAGATCATGCCGCGCGTGCCATTGCGGATGATCTCAACCTCAAGACCGCGATTTTGTGCCTCGACTATGAGCGCGTCAGCCACCTCATCGGCGCCCAGCGCCTTGGCGGCGCTGTCCATGGGAACATAAATCTTCATGCGCCGACCTCCGCCAAAACCGCATCCAAACGCGCGTCACTGACCCGACCAATCACCTTGCCGTCCAGCATCGCGGCGGGGGCGCAGGCACAGAGGCCAAGGCAATAGACCGGCTCAACCGTGACCGCGCCATTGGCGGTGGTGCCATGCCATTCCAAGCCCAGTTTTTTCAACACCCGGTCTGCCATCGCGGTCGCGCCCATCGCCTGACAGGCCTCAGCGCGGCAGATTTTCAACACATGTTTGCCCGACGGGCGGGCACGAAAATCATGGTAAAACGACAGCACGCCTTTGAGTTCGGCGCGGGTGATGTTCAGCGTAGCACAGAGCGGCGCGTGAGCGGTCTCGGGGACATAGCCATAGACCTCTTGCAGCGCATGCAACATCGGCAAAAGCGGCCCTTCGAGTGTGGAAAACGGTTGGATCACCGCTTCGACCTCCGCCTCATCAGGTGGCGTCAGATCGGTCTGGGCTGGCATTGGGGTGCGCATGGCTGGCCTCTTTGGTCATTTTCACCACAAAACCTGAGTCACACACAAAAGGTCAATATCGCTTTCCCGTTAGATGATAGAAATTTCCTATCAAAGCGCGCCCATTTCCGCCCGCATCCGCCGCGCCTCGGCCAAAAGCGCCTCGATCACTGGCGTGTGTGGTGCACGTTGCGGCACAACAAGGCCAACGCTATGACTCTCCTGCCCTTCTTCGCCGCTCATCGGCACCAAGGACAGCCCCTTCCCCTCTGCCAAAAACCGGGCGATGTCATCGGGCAGGACCGTGACCCACTCCCCCGCCACAACATTGGCAATCAGGGCAAGGATCGAATTGGATTCGATCTGCGCTTCGGGGGCGATGCCCGCACGCATGAAAGCTTGGTTGATGATCCGGCGGTTTTGCATATCTGGCGTCATCAGCGCCAACTTTTGTCCACCCAGATTTTGTCTGGCAAGATCAGCCCAATCCACCTCTGTGCGGCCAGCAAAGGGCGATGTCTTGGCGCAAACCAGCACCAAACGCTCTTGGCCCAAGGCCTCGGTTTCGACCCGGCCCATCGGTTCGTTGTCCAAATAAGACAGGCCCGCGTCGATTTCGAAATTCTCCAACATTGCCAAAATGTCCCGCGAGGGGCGCGACAGGATGACAAAGCGCACTTTCGGGTGTTTGCGACTGACCGCGTCGGCCAATTTGGCGGCCAGATTCAGCGCCGTTGGGATCACCGCGATGCGCAGCTGACCGGACAGGCCATGCCGGGTCGAGCGCATTTCTTCGCGCAGTTGCCGCGCATCCCCGGTGATCCGCCGCGCCCAATCCAAGGCCCGCGTGCCCTCCGGCGTCAACCCGCCGTAGCGCGAACCGCGAAAGATCAGTTGCACGCCCAGTTGATCCTCCAACTGTTTGATCCCCGCCGAGAGCGTCGGTTGGGTGATGCCAAGGCTCACGGCGGCGCGGCCAAAATGATGTTCGCGCGCCACCGCGATAAACATGTCGAGCTTGTCCAGCATGATAGAATTTTCCAATCGCTTTTCATCAACTTGATGGAAAACACCCGTATGGACAATCAAAATCCCACCACATGAGCGCGCTTGACAGCACTCCGAGCAGAGGGTTCTTTCAAACCAGTCAAAGGAGTGCGCCATGGACCTACAGAGCAAAGAAATCACCTATGAGGGGGCGTTTGGCGGGCCATTTGTCGGCACGCTGCATTGGGACGCCGATCTCAAAGAACCGCGCCCCGGCGTTTTGGTCGCTCATGCCTTCAGCGGTCGCAAAGCGTTTGAGGAACAGCGCGCGCAGGAGTTGGCAGCCTTGGGCTATGTTGGCTTTGCGGCCGATTATTACGGCGAGGGCTGGTCCACCGCCGACCCCGCCGAAGCTCATGCCGCCAAAACAGCACTTGACCAGGATCGCCCCGCTTTGGCCGCGCGGATGGAGGCCGCGCTTTCGGCGCTGATCGCAGAGCCTTTGGTGGACCCTGAGCGCACGGCGGCGATAGGATATTGCTACGGCGGCAAGGCGGTTTTGGACCTTGCGCGCCAAGGGGCGCAGCTGCGCGGCGTGGTGGCCTTTCACGGAATTTTGGACCGAGCGGCAAGCGCCCCCGACGTGCCGATCACGGCGGAGGTCTTGGTGCTGCACGGCTGGGACGACCCTTTGGCCTCCCCGAAAGCGCGCTCATTTTTGGCGCTGAGATGACCGAACGCGGCGCGCCGTGGCAGTTGCACGCCTATGGCCACACCGGACATGCCTTTACCAATCCGGCAGCGAAACCGGGGATGCAGCCGGGGTTTGGGTTTGACGTCAAAGCCACCGCGCGCAGTTGGCGGGCCATGGTGGATTTTCTCTCGGACGTGTTGCGATAGACCTGAGCGCCCCCGTTTGGAACAGAGGTGCAGAGGTGCGACATTTTTTAGATATGCACAGGACAGTTGACTATGAGTCTCAATATTTTCCAAATTCTCATCACCGATGGCCCTGTGGATGACCGGCGTTTTTCGCCCTCGCTGACCCAGAACATCGCCTCGTTCAAAACGATCTACCCTCAGGCCAGCTATCACCTCTACACGCATGAAGAGATTTCCGACTATCTGGCCTCCGCTTTCCCGCCCGAGGTGGCTGAGGCCTATCACGCGTTGATCCCCTTTGCGTTCAAGGCCGACCTCGCCCGCTACTGTCTTTTGTATGACAAAGGCGGGATCTATTCGGATCTCTCGCATTTGCACATGCGGGCCATTCAACCGGCCTCTGGCAAAACCCTTGTGGTGTTTCGCGACATCATGGGACATCCGTCATGGGCCACCAGCAATGCGCTTATTCATGCGGTCCCGAACCTTCCGGTGTTCCAGCGGGCCATTGAGCGGATCGTCTCGCATCATCGGTCAGGGTATCACGGGCAATCGACCCTTGATGTCACCGGGCCCTACATGTTTGGGCGCGTGCTTTCGGAGGGGGAGGATTGGACGACAACACAATTCGGAGAGTCCCGCCTGATCTCACGCGAACCATCGGGACGCGCCAATATCGTCAAAATGATGCCCAGCGGTGCCATTGTCGCCCTGCGCAATAAGGACAAGGACTCGTCCATCGACGAAATGGTCGAGGGCCATGCGAACAACTACGCGCGGCTGTGGAAGAAAGGGCAAATCTGGGGCGACCGCAGCAAACCGGGACTGTTTAAACGCGGGCCCAGTCGGCATTTAGGGCGTCCTTAAAACAAAGCCTTGTGACACTGCGGCACCTTCAGGCTACACTCGCCAAATAAAATGACTCAAAAAGGCGGTTCAAAATGTCAGATCCTTCTGTTGACGCACTCAAGCAAGATGGGGTGTGCTGCCTCAAAGCGGTCTTCCGTCCAGAAGAGGTCGCCCATTTTCGCGATCAGGTTTTGCAAAACCTGGATCAGATGGGACGAACACGACGCACCGCCCATTCGCACCACCTTGCGGGGTTTCATCGGTTTCCCACCTTCGCCCAACTCCACACGGATTTGGCCACCCATCCGACTGTGACGGCCTTTCTGTCGCAGGTCTATGACCACAACTCGTATCTTTCGATTGGCCTGAGCGACATCACCGTCAACCGCTCGCAGCATTGGCATACGGATTTGTTGCGCGGCCCCTACGCGCAGCATTTGGCAGGCATTGATCCATGGGCGCCCACTGTCGGGCCCTGCATCAAAGTCTTGCTCTATTTGCAGCCCGGCAAAAGCCTGCGCATCGTGCGTGGGTCGCATCTCTCGCCCACGCCGCTTGATGACGCGGCCCTCGAACGGCTCGCCCAGTCTGAGGCGGTCGATCGGCTTGACCTTGAATCCGGTGACGTGGTGATGATGGACCTGCGGGCGTTGCACCGGGGATCAACCGAAGAGGAAATGGCGGCAGCGGTCGGCGGGGCGCGGTCGAAAATCCTGATATCCACCGTTTTCGCGCCGCTCTCCTCTCCCCTCTCGCAGGCCATTCAGGTTGGAAACGCTCATCGCATGGTCGATTGGGACCGGCGACATTTGCTCTGAGCCAGGCTTAGGGAATTTCGATCATCTTGCGCTCATAGTGCGCCTGATCGGATGTGCCATCGTCAAAGATCACATTCACCGACACGGTTTGCACCGATCCGGGCGCGAACATCACCAAAATACTGTCGAGGCTTTCGGCCTTGAGCGCATTGGGTTGCGCAGTGTCACCATAACAAGGCTCGGCCTTAAACGGCACCATGTCCCCGCCGTTGACCGCATAAAAAATCTCACTGACCCCGCAGCGCCACGACAAAAGGTTGGTGAAATACAAAAGGTCGTGGTCATCATAGGTGCGCACGGCGACCCATTGCGGTTTGGTCGCTTGCAAAATCGGCTTAACTTCCGCCGCTGTGGTGAAATTTTCAGCCATTGCGGGGGTCTGACCGCCAAAGGTGGCCGCCAAAAGCAACAGAGTGGGGATGATAGGCTTCATCGAAACAATCCTTTTACAAACAAGGGAATTAGCACCTTTTGATAAACACCGAACCACCCTATAGTCTCACCACCAGGTGTCCTCCCGACCAGATCAAAGTAGTGCGCATGACCAGTAAGACCCAAAACGCCGTTTCGTTCAACATTGTCATTGTCGGCCAGAGTGGCCGCTTGATGTATGAGGCGCTGCTCTTTGCGGCCTCTCTGCGCGCCTCTGACCCGGAGTTCAAAGGCCGGTTGTTCATCGCCGAACCGCAACCCGGCGCACTTTGGAACGGCGATCCGCGGATGAAACAATCCGATGCGCTGGAGGCGTTCAAACGTCTGGATGCGGAAATTTTGCCCTTCGAGTCGCATCACTTCGGCCAAGCCTACCCCTACGGCAATAAAATCGAGGCGCTGTTTGCCCTGCCCAAGGGCGAGCCTTTCGTATTTTTTGACAGTGACACCCTGATCACCGGGCCGGTTTCCGAGGTGCCGTTCGATTTTGACCGCCCCTGCGCCAGTCAAAAGGTTGAGGGCACGTGGCCGCAAATCGAACTCTACGGGCCGGGCTACGGCGCGATTTGGAAATCGCTCTATGACAAATTCGGGTTGGAGTTTGAGAGCACGCTCGATCTCGATCAACCAGACGAATATTGGCGCCGCTACCTCTATTTCAACGCGGGTTTTTTCTTTTACAAATGCCCGCATGAATTTGGTCAACGGTTCTTGGAGTACGCCCTCGCCATCCGCGATGATCCGCCCCAAGCCGCAGCGCTTCAGACCTATGATCCCTGGCTGGATCAGGTGGCATTGCCTCTGGTGATCCATTCCTTTGGCGGCGCGCGCACCACCTTGCCGCAGAACACTCTGGATGGCGCAATCTCGTGTCATTACCGCACCTTCCCGTTGCTGTTTGCGCGCGAAAGCGATCATACCGTCGAGGTGCTGCGCGAGGTGTCTGCGCCGAACTGGATCAAAAAAGTGCTCAAAGAATATGAGCCGATCAAACGCTTGGTCTATCAGCCCAAAGGCGAAAAAATTCGCGCCATGTTTGATCGCGACCATTTGCCCCGCCGCGAACAGATGATCCGCAATCAAATCAAAAAAGCCGGGCTTTGGATGCGCTAGAACGGGATTTCCCCGGCGTGCCGCGGGCATGACCCTCACAGCAGGGCGGCAAGAGTTCGCCCGCCACTGCGCCCTCGACCAAAGCGGGGGGCAGTTTCGCTTTGCACCATCCAAAAGCTGCGTTAGGGTGCCCCTTGAACCGCGTCTAACTGAGCCAGTCCCGGAAATGAAACCGAATTTTGCCCTCAACCTAAGCCATGATGGCATCGTTCTGTTGCACCGCGCCTCCGCCGGATGGCACCACATGGGCGAGGTCGCACTGGACGCCCCAGATATGGCCAAAGACCTCTCCGATCTGCGGCAGACCGCCACCGCTGTGTCGGCTGCGGGTCTGGCCACCAAACTTGTGATCCCGAACAGTCAGGTCCTCTATCGCAACCTGCCCGATCCGGGCGGTTCAGACACGGCACGCAAAGCCGCCATTCGCGCCTCTCTTGAGGGGGCCACCCCCTACGCGCTGTCCGATTTGGTTTGGGATTGGGTGGCGACATCCGGCACCCTTCAAATCGCGGTCGTCGCCAAGGAAACCCTTGAAGAGGCTGAATCTTTCGCAACAGAACATCGGTTCAACCCGGTGTCTTTCGTCGCTGTGCCAGAGGCGGATGCCTATAGCGGAGAGCCGTTTTTCGGCCGCGCCAAAGCCGCCGATGATTTGGTCGGAGCTAAGACCCGGATTGAACCAGATGTTGAAGCCATTCGGATTTTGGCGCATCGCGAGGTGGAACCTGATCCTGTTCCCGACCCCGCGCCTGTTCCCGAGCCTGTTCCTGTTCCTGTTACTGCGCCTGCTGCATCCGCTGCGCCGAATTCGACCTCTCTTGTCGATTTAGACGAGCCCCAAAAAGCCGAAACGGCGACAGATGTTCCCCCGAGAACGGCGAGCAGGCCGATCACATCGAACCACCTGCCCTGACACAGGAGCCCGACCCATCGGTGCCCAAGCCTCAGCCCGAGGACATGACTGCGCCCGAGGGGCTTGAGGCAAAGGACACCCCAACCGATACGCCAGACTCGCCAGACGATACCAAAAATGCGGCCCCCGAAGCGCCCTCTTCGTTTCAATCTCGTCGGGTTTTGAGCACCACAAAGACAGACGATCCAGACGCCCTATCGGTTGCGCCGCGCCTGTCGGCTCAGCCGTCACGGGTTTTGGCCGATGTGCGCAAGGCCCCGAGGTCACATCCGCGCAGCAGCTGCCCGATGTGGTGGCCCCGGACGGTTCAAATACCCCTGTGCCGCAAACGCTCGCCGATCCAGCACCACAAGGGCCTGCGCCTATCGCGGTGCATGTTCCGGTGACATCAGGCGACATGCCGTTGGCGCCAGAAGACAACGCGGCCAAACCCAAACCGGCTAAACTGCGCCAAACAGGGCCTTTGCCGGAACCGCCGCCCATGCCCGCGCCTTTGCCTGCACCGAAACGACCGACACCCGCGCCGGTCTCGGACAAGCCCGGCAAAGCGGCTGCGACCCTTGGCAAGCTCAAAACCCTTTCAGTGCGCGCCGCCCAAAAGGCCAAACCCGTCGTCGCCAAGGCCAAAACCGCGAAGGCCAAAACCGAGCTGGCGAACCCTGTAAAGCCAAGCACCAAAGGCTTTAGCACCACTGATGTGATCGCAGCGCCCGCCCCGGATGGCCGGCTTGACGACACGACGATGATGCCGCTGTCAGATCGGGCCGCCGGTCTCGACTCGGTGGAAAACACCCGTGATGAAGCCGAAGCGATGACCGTCTTCGGTGCCCGTCGCCGCAATCGCGAGGCCGCACGCAAACCGCGTCACCTTGGGTTGATCCTGACCGGGGCCTTGGTGGCATTGCTCTTGCTGATCGGGTTGATTGCGGGGCTCTTGCCATCGCCAGACACCGCTGAGACGCCCACCGAGACCAGTGCAGCGCAGCCCCTTTCTGACGCACCAAATGTGTCAAACACGGTTCTGGCCGACGCGGACCCCCTGCCTGAGGCGGATGTTGCGGTCGAAACCGACGCCGCAGACGAAGAAGAGGAATTGACACCTGAGCTTTTGGAAGAGGCCAGCCGCCCTGCCCCGCTTGGCGCAGAGACTGAGACCTCCGAAGCTGATCTGGCCAAACTCACGGCTGATTATGCCGCAACTGGCATTTGGCCGCTTGCCCCCGACGCCGGAGATGGCACGGTTGTCGAAGACAGTGCGGATGACGTTTACGTTGCCTCGATCGACCCCGGCATTCAATCGCAAGATGCGGGGGCTTTGGTCGATGTGGCCCGCCATCAAGGCGACCTGCCGCCACGCGCAACGACCACACCCGCGCCATTTGGCACGCGCTATGACTTTGACGACGCTGGATTTATCCGCGCCACCCCCGAGGGCACCGTGACACCCGACGGCATCGTGGTTTATGCCGGACGGCCCGCGATTGTTCCCGGCGCGCGTCCGGGCAGTGCGGTGAATGAAGCGGTGGAAACCGCACTCAACCCTGCCCCCGCGGCAGCCGATGATCCGGTGCGTTTGGCGCTTGCCGGAGTCCGCCCCAAACTGCGGCCCGAAGAATTGCAGGAGGCCAATGAAAAGGCCAACTTGGGTGGCATCACCCGCGCCCAACTTGGCGGGTTCCGTCCCAAATTCCGCCCGGCTTCGGCCCAAGAGCAAGCCGCTCAAGAGGCGATTGTCGCCGGAGCCGACGCCCCGCCCCCCACCGCGCCCGTTGTTGTCGCCTCCCTGATCCCGAAAGAGCGGCCGAAAGATTTCTCCAAACTCGCCGCCGCGGCAGCCGCCGCCTCTGCCGCCGCCGCCATTGCCACCGACGAAGGCACGACAAAAACCTCTGCCGCAGCGACAGTCACGGCGCGCGTCCCTGACAGCAAGATCCCGTCAAATGCCCCCACCACGGTGGCGCGTGCTGCGACGGTGAAAAATGCGATCAATCTACGCGCCTTGAACCTGATGGGGGTCTATGGATCGAGTTCGGATCGCCGCGCGCTTGTCCGTTTGCCCTCTGGTCGCTTTGCCAAGGTCAAGATCGGCGACAAGATCGACGGTGGACGGGTGCAATCCATTGGCTCTGACTCTCTGACCTATGTGAAAAACGGCCGCTCTGTGACACTTGAGGTTGCGGGCTAAGGCCCCGGCGCGGCCCGTTTGCCCGATTGCGGGCATGTGCGGTCTCTCTGGTGGCTGAACCTGCCCTCCGTGCAACAATCTCTTGGAAAATGGCCGTGCACTCTTGTCGCGCGCGCGCATCTCTATACCTCTTAGATCACACAAACGCACAATTCAGATCGGAGCCCCCGAATGCAAGGCATGTTGGCCCAAGCCGTCATTTACCTCGCCGCCATCGTTGTCGCCGTGCCCTTGGCACGCAGGCTTGGTCTCGGGTCGGTGTTGGGCTACCTGATTGCCGGGATGATGATCGGGCCAGTGCTTGGCTTTGTGCAGCATTCGCAGAGCACCGATTTGATGCATTTCGCCGAATTTGGCGTGGTGATGATGCTGTTTCTCATTGGGCTTGAGCTTGACCCACGTGCCCTTTGGGAGATGCGTCATCGGTTGATTGGGCTGGGCGGGCTGCAAATTGTCGCCACGGCTGCCGCGATCACCGGGGCATCGGTTTGGGCCGGACTGGACTGGCAAACCGGGCTCGCACTTGGGATGATCTTGTCACTGTCTTCTACCGCCGTGGTGCTTCAGACTCTTTCTGAAAAGAAATTGATCCATACGGGGGGTGGGCGCGCGGCGTTTTCCGTGCTGTTGACCCAAGACATCGCAGTGATCCCGATGTTGGCCCTGATGCCGCTTTTGGCCACGGGATCGACACTGACCATCAACCCCGATGGCTCAATCAGCCGCCCGTCAGATTTGGCGAAAGTCGCCAGTGAGCATAGCGTGTCCTTGGTCGAAGGCCTGCCCGCATGGGGGGTGACCTTGGTGACGTTGGGCGCAGTGGCCGCGATCGTTTTGGCCGGGGTTTTCCTGACCCGCCCGGTGTTTCGCTACATCCATGCCGCCAATATGCGTGAGATTTACACGGCGGTGGCGCTGTTGATCGTCATCGGCATTGCTCTGTTGATGACCTCTGTCGGCCTCTCCCCGGCGCTTGGCACATTCTTGGCCGGTGTGGTCTTGGCCAACTCCGAGTTTCGCCATGAATTGGAAAGCTCAATCGAGCCCTTTAAAGGCCTGCTTTTGGGGTTGTTTTTCATCGCCGTTGGCGCGGGCATCAACTTTACGGTGCTGTTTCGCGATCCGATTTTGATCATCGGGCTGACCGTGCTGTTGATGGTGTCAAAGGGGCTTATTCTCTTTGTCATCGGGCGGATTTTTTCGCTGCGCAAACGGGCACAATGGCTCTTTGCCCTCTCGCTGGCACAGGCCGGGGAATTCGGCATGGTCTTGACCACCTTCGCGCTGCAACAACATGTTTTATCGACCTATTTGGCCGAACGCGTGTTGCTGGTCATTGCACTCTCCTTGATGTTCACGCCGCTGTTTTTCATGCTGCATGATACGCTGCGTCAAAAATTTGCCGATCGGGTCGAGGATCAGCCTGATGATAAAATCGACGAACAGCATTCGATCATCATCGCTGGGATCGGTCGGTTTGGTCAGGTGGTGAATCGCTTGGTGCAGGCCTCAGGTTTTCACACCACAGTGTTGGACCATGATCTGAAAACCATTCAACTGATGCGCAAATTTGGCTTTAAGGGCTTCTTTGGCGATCCGACCCGGCCTGAGCTTTTGCACGCGGCGGGACTTGAGACAGCAAAGATTTTGGTGGTGGCGCTGGACAATCCTGAGGCGGCCACACGGTTGGTGACATATGCCCGAGGCCAACGGCCCGATCTGTTTATCATCGTGCGCGCCCGTGATCGCATCCATGTTTACGAATTGTTCAAAGCGGGCGCGGATAAAATCGTGCGCGAAATGTTTGACAGTTCGCTACGCGCCGGGCGCTATGTTTTGGAAGAGATGGGCTTTTCCGAATATGACGCCTCGGTCAGTGAAATGGCCTATTACCAACATGACCGCGAGGCGTTGCGATCAATGGCGGAGTTGTGGGACCCGAATGTTCCCGTGTCCGAAAATGCCGCCTATGTCGAACGCTCACGCGCGCTCGATAAGGATCTTGAGGCCGCCTTGGTCGCGCAATTGGAACAAAAGCGCGCCCAACAGCAGGACACCGGGAACACCAGCTGACGCGATAGATCAGCCCGCTGACACGCCCGCCTCGGCAAAGGTCGCCATGCCGGACAGGCATTCGACGGCACCTTTGACCAGAGGAATGACCAAGCCCGCGCCCGAGCCTTCGCCAAGGCGCAGCCCCAGCGACACGAGAGGCTCTTTGCCAATCGCGTTGAGGACGGCGCCATGGGCCGCTTCGGCGGATTGATGTCCGGCGATGCAATGGTCCAAAGCCCCCGGCACGGCCTTTTCAAGGCAAGCGGCCGCCACACAGCAAATGAACCCGTCCAAAATCACCGGAATGCGCAAGACCCGCGCCCGCGCGATCGCGCCCGCCATCGCCGCCACTTCGCGCCCGCCTAAACTCGCAAGGATCGCGAGTGGGGCTTTGCCGCCATGCAGGGCCACCCCCGCGGCACAGACCTCTTCTTTGAGTTTCAACCCGGCGTCATCCACGCCGGTGCCGCGCCCGACCCAATCGGCCGCAGTGCCCCCAAACAAAGCATGGGCCATCGCCGCCGCCGAGGTGGTGTTGCCGATGCCCATTTCGCCAACGACCAACAGATCGGCATTTGGGTCAACCGCGTCCCAGCCGGTTTTGAGTGCGCGCGCGCAGTCCTCATCAGACATCGCCACGGTCTCGGTGAAATCTCCGGTTGGGCGGTCCAATTCAAGCGCATGCACCGACATCGACGCCCCCGCATTGCGCGCCAATTGATTGATCGCCGCTCCGCCCTGTTGGAAATTCGCGACCATTTGCACCGTTACCTCGACCGGAAAAGCCGATACGCCGCGTGCAGTAACACCATGATTTCCCGCAAAAATCACAACTTGTGGGGCTGCGATCCGGGGGCGCCCGTCGCCGCGCCACGCCGCATACCAGATACCGATCTCTTCCAGCCGACCCAGGCTTCCGGCGGGTTTGGTCAACTGCGCATTGCGCGCGGTCGCTGCGGCTTGCGCCTCTGTGTCTGGGCCGGGGGCCTGTTTCAGGATCTGTTCAAATTCTGCAAGATCGGAAAAAGCCATGTGCCGCGGTCCCTCATTGTTTGTCTGGGCATTGCCTGTGTCTGGGCATTGTATTCGTGTCGCTGGGGTTTTATCCCGGGATCAAGATCAAGGACAGGACCGATTTGCCGCAAAGGAGACGTCCATGACCCCCCAAAACACGTCACGGTTCACGCCGCGTATGGAGGACATCGCCACCAGCCTCGCGATCCTGACGCGCATTCCGGTCAAAGCCGGGTTCAGCCGCACGGCACAGGCGGCTTGGGCCTTTCCTGTGGCAGGGCTTGCTGTCGGGCTTGTGGCTGGTGCCGTGGCAACGATTGCGGGCTGGTTTGGTCTGGGCGCGGGATTGACCGCCGGGTTCACTATGGCGGCGGCGGTGACCGTCACCGGCGCAATGCACGAAGACGGGCTGGCCGATTGCGCCGATGGGTTTTGGGGCGGTTGGGAGCGCCTGCGCCGCCTTGAGATCATGCATGACAGCCGCATCGGCACCTACGGCGTTTTGGCGCTTGGTCTGGCCTTGCTGTTGCGGTTCTCGGCGCTCTCGGCCTTGGCGCATGAGGATGTGATCGTCACAGCGCTCATTGCCTCCGCCGTGCTGTCACGCGCCTCTATGCCCTATGTGATGCTGCTTTTACCCCATGCCCGTGCGGATGGGCTTTCGGTGCAAACCGGGCGTCCGCCGCGCGATGCGACAAGCCTTGGGGCTGTGGTGGCTTTGGCTCTGTCTTGGATTTTGGTCGGCTTTGTCCCGACCGTGATCGCAGCCTCGGCCGTCATGCTGATCAGCTTTGTCGCGGGTAAAATCGCACAGTCCAAAATCGGTGGGCAAACCGGCGATGTTTTGGGTGCAACCCAAGTTTTGTCCGAGATCGCGGCGCTGACGGTGTTTACGGCGCTGACCTAAATTGTTGACCTAACTTGTTGGCGGCAGCCCCATAAAGCCCCATCCATCTGGCGAAAATCCAAAGTTCAACGCCAAAAGCGTGACCTCTTTTTCGTGCAACCAAACGGTTTCCAAGCTCATGGAAAGCGGCTGCGTTGTCGCCGTGAGATAGCCCTCACTCTCGAACCTCTCGACCGTGTAGCCCGCCTGTGTCAACGCGTTTTCACAGGCTTGCCAATCGGCAGCGTCGCCATTTGGGACCAACGCGTAATCAATCTTGGCACGTCCGGGAATGCCGTATTCGAGATCAATCTTTTGAAATACCGCGACTGTGTCCGCCTGCAAACTTTGGAAATCAAAATCCATAGAACCTGCCTTTCAAAATACGCCACCATCCAACACCCCAAAAAAAACCGCCGCAAGGTTTCCCTTACGGCGGTCTTCCTATCGACATCACAGCGGTGATCAGGCGGCGGCAACGCGGCCGACGAGCACGTCAGAGATTTTCTTTTGCGCTTCGGCCTCTGGATCGCCAGACACAGCGGCGAATTCGCGGGTCAGGCGGTCAAGAGCGGCCTCATAAAGCTGACGCTCGGAGTAGCTTTGTTCGCGTTGATCGTCGGTGCGGTGCAGGTCGCGAACCACTTCGGCGATGGCGATCAGGTCGCCAGAGTTGATTTTTTGCTCATACTCCTGCGCCCGGCGGGACCACATGGCACGTTTGACCTTGGCCTTGCCTTTGAGCGTGCGCATGGCGTCGTTGACCACATCGGGCGAGCTGAGCGAGCGCATGCCCACTTCGGTCGCTTTGTTGGTCGGAACGCGCAGCGTCATCTTGTCCTTTTCAAAGGAGATGACGAAAAGTTCGAGGGACATGCCCGCGATTTCCTGTTCTTCGATCGACACGATCTGACCGACGCCATGGGCGGGGTAAACGACGAAATCACTGGGGCGGAAGTCTAATTTTCTGGTCTTGCTCATTTGCAGTCTTTTTCCTCGCAGGAACCTTTTGGGCACATCATCGGGCGCTCATCCTCGGCGCGGGTCTTGTTTGCCTCACCCAATCTGGCACACACAAAAGCCTGAGATCGGGGACCGTCCTGACCCGATCAGGGGCCTTTGGGTCTAAATTTGGCGCGAAAAACCCAATCCCCTGAAAAGCAAGCTTAGGGGGTTGAGGTTGATATGCCCTGATGTGGTTTGATCAATATAGCACAAAAATAGGGCCAAAGAAAGCGTAGCGCGCAGCCCGGGCCGGATATCCCCCCGGTTTTCAGGCCCTTCCCCCTTATTTTTAAGGGGGTGAGCCGGGGCAAGAGATGCAAATGGGCCCGAAACCGGACCCATTTCAAACGCGAATCACTTTCGGTCCCTCGCAAGGGCCGCAAAGCGAGGATGGCTTGTGACTTAGGAGCCTTCGCCCGGTGCCTCGGAGAAATATTTCTCCATTTTGCCGCTCTCACCGTCTTTCGCTTCGTAGTCCGGAAGCGGATCTTTTTTCGCCAAAATGACCGGCCAGGCTTCGGAGTATTTACGGTTGAACTCGACCCATTTTTCCATGTCCGGCTCCGTGTCCGGGCGGATCGCGTCGGCGGGGCATTCCGGTTCACAGACACCGCAGTCAATGCATTCGTCCGGGTGGATCACCAACATGTTTTCGCCCTCGTAGAAACAATCCACGGGGCATACCTCGACACAGTCGGTGTATTTGCAGGCGATACAGTTCTCGATAACGACGTAGGTCATGTCGGCACATCCAAATCTAAAGTCCCGACCCAATTAGCCGGATGGGCCGCATCATTCAAGCCAGTCAGGACGAGAAAGGAGGCCAGTGCGACGATCTTTCTTTGTCGGACGCCCTTTTCCCTCAAATTTCGGTGCGGGTGGAACATAATCCTTATCGCCGGGCGCATGGGCCACTGGCGGGCTGAGGTCTTGGTACAGCGCTTGGGCTTCGGGGGCAGGTCCGCGGCGGGTGCCACAGGCGATCAATTTGACGACGCGGATGTGATTTCCCTGCGCAAAGGTCAAAACGTCCCCTGCCCCAACGGTCGTGGAGGCTTTCGACACTTTGTTCGCGTTGACCCGCACATGGCCACCGGTGACGATCTTGGCGGCCAAGCTGCGGGTTTTGAAAAAGCGGGCATACCAAAGCCACTTATCGAGGCGAAGGCTGTCCCGCTTTTCCGTCATAGGCGCACCATAGGCATGGGGGCCTCTTACTTTTTGTCTTTCAAACCCATTAGCGCAGCGGCGAAGGGGTTATCCATGTCAATCGGCTTTTCTTTGCGCGGCGGACGTGCGGAGAAGCTTTGCGGCTTGTTGCCGTCTTTGCCTTTGCCACCATCACGGCCCCCATCGCGGCGGGGTTTGCCGCCTTTGCCGTCGGGTTTTCCATGTGGCTTGCCACCGGACTTTTTGCCCTGCGGACGCTCGCCGCCTTGGCGTTCGCCAGCCTGACGATCCCCGCCCTGACGTTGCCCGCGATTGCCGCCACGGTTTGCGCCGCGATTGCCTCCCCAGGTGAAGGTCACAAAGCTCTCCATCTCAGCGCCAGCCAAAGCCGCATCGGCGGCCTCACCTGTGGGCACTTCGGCCTCTGCGACGTCAGCGATCGGGTCAACCGGCGCACCCTCGGCAGGTGTTTCGTCGATCGGGGCAAGGCCCTCATCCACGATCGCCGCGGCCTCGGCAGAGGTGTCTGCGGGCGTTGTTGCCACGGCGGCCTCTTCGGTGTGGGCCCCGGGCGCAACCGCATCAGGCGTGCCTTTGTCAAACACCGGCGTGTCTGCCGCCTCTGTGCCAGTGGCCTCTGTCGGGATCACTTTATCAACGGCTTTGACCTTGGGGCGTTCGCCTTTTTCGGCCTTATACCCCAGACCCACCATGAGATCGGCGAATTGTTCCAATGTCATGCCGGTGATCGACAACATGTCGGGGTTGGCCTCAAAGCCGCCCCGGCTGTCTTGTCCACGCAGCAAATCAGCCAGGCGTTCCAACATGTCGATGCGGATCGCACGCGCCCCGGCCAACCGGTAGCCGGAGGTCACGTAATAGCCCTCGGGCGCATCCGCAACGGCGGGAATGGTCACCAGACCGGCGGGCGGGCTGTCAGGGAATTCATCGAATTTCGCGTTCAACGCCCAAAGCAAAAGCCGCAACCGGGTCGGTGCAGGTTTCAACAGCAAAGGCAGGAAGATCGTGAACTGACCAAAGCGCACACCATGTTTGCGCAGCGCGCCACGGGCGTCTTGATCCAGATCCTTGACCTCTGTTGCCACCTGATCACGCGGGATCACGCCATAGCTTTCGCCCAAACGGAAGGCAAAGCCACGTGCCAACCCGGTCAGGGTCTCGTCACGGGTCAGGTTCAACAGCGGTTCAAACAGGGTCGCGATTTTGCGGTCGATGAAATGCTGCAACCGGCGTTGGACCTTTTCAGCCACATCCGCACTTGCGCCCTCGGCAACAAACGCCACCGCGCGCGGTTTCAAAATGTCATCACCGGGGACCAGTTTGCCCACGGCATGTTCGCCCCACATCAGGCCACCTTGGTCGGTGAAATCCATCTCTGTGTCCGGCGCATTATAGAACCGGTCGGCACGCAGGCTAAATTCCGGTGCCAATGCGGCCAACGCGGCTTGTGCCAACGTCTTTGCCTCATCCGGCGTTGCGGATTTGTCCTGAATAAACTGGAACCCTTCAAGACGGCCGATGAACTCGCCCTCAACCGTCACTTCACCCTTGTCGTTCACGTCGGCCACAAGGCCCTCCTTCTGTTTGAGCCGCCGAAGGAGCACACTCGTCCGCCGGTCCACAAATCTCTGCGTCAGTGCGCCATGGAGCGCATCCGACAAACGGTCTTCTACAGCGCGAGTCTCGCCGCGCCAATGGCTTTCGTCATCAACCCAGTTTTCGCGTTGAGCAACATAGGTCCAAGTCCGAATATAGGCGAGTCTTTTGGATAAAGTGTCGATATTGCCCTGCGTGTGGTCAATGCGTTTGATCTGAGACGCCAGCCAATCGTCGGGAACCCGCCCATATTCGTGCAAAAATTCATAAATCCGCTCAAGCAACGTGGTGTGTTCGCCGTGGCTGATTCCTCGAAAATCGGGGATTCGGCACACGTCCCATAACAGCCGCACATCACGCCCTGTGCGCACACGCGGGCGCACCGATTTGAGATCGGACAGCGTTTTGAGCGACAAAAGATCGTCGGCATCGCGCGCCCGCACCAAGGCCGGATCGGTCGGCATTTTTTCGAGCGACTGAATGAGCGCCTCGACCGAGCCGAATTCAAGCCGGGAATTGCGCCAATTGAGCTTTTTCATCGGAGTGAATCGGTGCTCTTCGATCGCCTCGATCACCTCTTCGTCAAACGGCTCCGCCTCGCCCGTCACGCCAAATGTGCCATCGGTTTGATAGCGCCCGGCCCGGCCCGCGATCTGAGCCAACTCATTGGGGGCGAGATGGCGCATCCGGCGACCATCGAATTTAATGGTGGACGAAAATGCCACATGGGTGACGTCCAGATTCAACCCCATGCCAATCGCATCAGTGGCGACCAGATAATCGACGTCGCCGTTTTGATACATCTCGACCTGAGCATTGCGAGTGCGCGGGCTGAGCGCCCCCATCACCACGGCGGCCCCGCCTTTTTGACGACGCAACAGCTCGGCAATGGCATAGACATCATCAACCGAAAACCCGACGATGGCGGCGCGCGGGGGCATGCGGCTGATCTTTTTCGAGCCTGAATAGGTGAGACGAGAGAATCGGTCTCGATGCATGAACTGCGCCTTGGGCACCAGATTGGCAATCACCGAGCGCATCGAATCGCTGCCCATAAACAGCGTTTCATGTAGGCCCCGCGCGTTCAAAAGCCGGTCGGTGAACACGTGGCCGCGCTCGGGATCAGCACAAAGTTGAATTTCATCAATGGCCAGAAAATCCGCGCCCATCCCCGTCGGCATCGCCTCAACCGTACAGACCCAATATTGCGCCCGCGCTGGCACAATCCGCTCTTCGCCGGTCACCAGCGCCACCACGGACGGGCCGCGCCGTGCAACGATCTTGTCATAGACTTCCCGCGCCAAAAGCCGCAGCGGCAAACCTATCACGCCGGTGCGATAGGCCAACATGCGTTCGATCGCATAGTGGGTTTTGCCTGTGTTGGTCGGCCCGAGCACCGCAGTGATGCGCCCCCCCGTCCCCATCGCGCCGCTCATCGCTTTGGTCTTTCTGTTTGGCCCGATTTGGGCATCTGTGTCAGGGATGTTTAAAGCGCTGTTCCGCCAAGCACCAGTTCCAGAGCGGCAATGCGTGCATTGAGCCCCTCCATCTGCGGATGTATCTCGTGGATCTTATAAAGCACCTCCAACGCTGCCGCTTCGTCTCCAGTCTCTTCCAAAATCACCTCCAGCCCCGAAAGAGCGCCAAAATGGCGCGGCTCGCGGGTCAGCACCGTACCGATGTCTTGGAGCGCCGGACCATACAGCCCCGCCATGAAATAGGCGGTGGCGCGAGCGTTGTAGGCTTCGGTAAATTCGGGCGCGTGATCGACAAGCGCGGTCAAATGACCGATCGCACCGGAAAAATCGCCCGCCTGCGTCGCAGCTCTGCCCCGCTCTAACAACAAATCCATCGCATCAGAGCCGGAGCGCGACATTTCAAGCACGATGTCTTGTTCGATCCGCCCGGCCTCATAGGGATCGGCCTGTGACAATTGGTCAAACAAATCATTCAGGCGCAGCGCATCCGCCGCAAAAGCGGCCGAGCTGGTGCAAAAAACAACGATCCCGGCAAAAAACAGCCCGGACGCAACGGCACATTTGAGAAACTGTCGTAATGCTTTCATAACAGTTGGGATTGTAGCTTTCTGGCGCGCGTGGTCAAAGTCACAAATCCGCGTTCACAACAAAACGCGCCATAATATTTCGGAGGAAGACCAAATGAGCGACGTCATCACCAAAGCGGTAGATGCTCTGAACGAAAAAATGGGCGGCGGTTTCGACGCCGGCGTGGCGAAATTCGTCATCGAAGGCGAAGGCGCGATTGTCGTTGACGCCGAGGGCGCGCGCGCGTCCGATGATGCGGCCGACGTGACCCTGACCGCCAATCTCGAAACCTTTCAAGGTATGATCGAGGGCGACGTCAACCCGACCGCTGCGTTCATGCAGGGCAAATTGTCCGTCGATGGCGATATGGGTCTGGCAATGCAACTCGGCTCCGCGCTGTCGTAAATGCCATGACGGAACACGCCCCCTATTTCGCAGATATGGCCGAAGGGCCTGAGGGTGGGTCGGCCTATTGGCTGACCACATCGGATGGGGTGCGCATCCGCGCCGGGCTTTGGCCCTATCAGGGGGAGGGTGCGTGCAAAGGCACCGTGTTCATCCTGCCGGGCCGGACCGAATGCATTGAAAAATATGGGCGCGGTGCGGCGGATTTGGCCGCCCGCGGCTTTGCGTCCCTGGCGATTGATTGGCGCGGTCAGGGCATTGCTGATCGGCTTTTGGCGGATCGTAGCATTGGCCATGTTGGCACTTTCCCGGATTATCAAAAAGACCTTGATGCGGTGATGGCCTTGGCTGAGGCGCAGAACATGCCGAAACCGTGGTTCATCGTCGGACATTCGATGGGCGGCGCCATTGGTTTGCGCGCCTTGATGCAGGGAAAGCCCTTTTTGGCCGCAGGATTTTCCGCACCGATGTGGGGGATCGGCCTGACACCGATCCAAAAGGCCATGGTGCGCTTTCTCTCGCCGGTGATGCACGCGCTTGGCCTGCAAAACCGCCGGGCACCGGGCACAAAGGCCGAAACCTACATGCTCTGGCATCCGTTTGAGGACAATCTTTTGACCTCCGACGCTGAGATGTACCGTTATATGACCGATCAAATCATCGCCCAGCCCGATCTGGGCCTTGGTGGCCCCTCGACCCATTGGGTGACCGAAGCGATTGCCGAAAACGATTGGGCAAGCGCGCAACATTTGCCGGATGTGCCGGTGCTGTGTTTCTTGGGCACGGATGAGAAAATCGTCAACACCACAGCGGTCAAAGACCTGGCTGCGCGCTGGCCGTCTTGCGCGTTGGTGCCAGTGTCGCATGGTCGCCACGAGATCCCGATGGAAAACCCAGCCGCGCGGGCGCTGTTTTATGACCGTCTGGCCGCAGTTTTTGCCGCTCAAAGCGCCTGATCCTTTGCATCAGGGCGCAGGAATGCCTATCTCTGTCTCAAAGATATAAAACGGAGAGATGCAATGCGGTTCACGCAGCCCCAATTCGCCCAAAATATGGTTTTCGACGCCAATGCCACCGGAGGTGACGCGGCGTTTGGCGACCTGCCGGAATGGGACCTGACCGATCTCTACCCTGCCCCCGATGCCCCCGAGGTCAAACGCGATCTCGATTGGATTGAAGAGGCCTGCCTGTCCTTTGCGCGCGACTACGAGGGCAAATTGGCCGATCTTGACGGCGCGGGCATGTATGATTGCATCCTGCGCAATGAGCGGATTTCGCAGGTCGCGGGACGTTTGGGATCGTTCGCCGGGCTTTTGTATTACCAAAACACCGTCGACAGCACCCGTGCGACGTTCTTTTCCGACATCCAGGACAAGTTGACGACCTACACTGCCCCGATGGTGTTTTTCTCGCTCGAAGTGAACCGCATCCCCGACGAGACGATTGAGGCGATGTTGGCGCATGAGGGCCTGTCGCGCTATCGCCCGATCTTTGAACGGATGCGCAAAATGCGCCCGCACCAGCTTTCTGATGAGTTGGAGCGCTATGAGCACGATATGTCGATTGTCGGAGCCTCTGCGTGGAACAAACTGTTTGACGAAACCATCGCCGATCTGAAATTTACGGTCGACGGCAAAGAGCTTGGGCTTGAGGCCACATCGACCCTGATGATGGATCAAAACCGCGACACACGCGAGGCGGCCGCCCGCGAAATGGCCCGCGTTTTGGGTCAAAACATCAAGATTTTCTCTCGCGTTCACAATACCCTGTCTAAAATGGGTGAGGTCGAGGACCGCTGGCGCGGAATGCCAACCCCGCAAACCGGACGGCACCTGTCCAATGATGTTGAACCTGAAGTCGTGCAAGCGCTGCGGGACGCGGTGGTCGCCGCCTATCCGAAACTGTCGCACCGCTATTACGAGTTGAAGCGCGGTTGGTTGGGCTATGACAAATTGCAGGTCTGGGACCGCAACGCGCCGCTGCCAATGGAAGAAACCCGTGTCGTCGATTGGGACAGCGCACGCGCCATGGTGATGGACGCCTATGCCGGGTTTGATCCCAAAATGGCCGAAATCGCCCAACCGTTTTTCGAGCGCGGCTGGATTGATGCGGGCGTAAAACCGGGCAAGGCACCGGGGGCGTTTGCCCATCCGACCGTCACCGATGCGCATCCCTATGTGATGCTGAATTACCTTGGAAAACAACGCGATGTCATGACATTGGCGCATGAATTGGGTCACGGCGTGCACCAAGTTCTGGCCGCCGAACAAGGCGAGCTTTTGGCCGATACCCCGCTGACTCTGGCGGAAACCGCCTCGGTCTTTGGCGAAATGTTGACCTTCCAAAAACTCTTGGCCGACACCACCAACCCGGCACAGCGCAAAGTGCTTTTGGCCGGAAAAGTCGAGGATATGATCAACACGGTCGTGCGCCAAATCGCCTTTTACGATTTCGAATGCAAGCTGCATGAGGCCCGCAAAGGCGGTGAATTGACCCCGGAGGCCATCGGCCACCTCTGGATGTCGGTTCAGGGCGAATCCTTGGGCCCGGCGTTTGATTTCATGGACGGGTACGACACCTTCTGGGCCTATGTGCCGCATTTCGTCCACTCGCCGTTCTACGTCTACGCCTATGCCTTCGGCGACGGTTTGGTCAACGCGCTCTACGCCGCCTATCAAGAGGCCCCAGAGGGCTTTCAGGACAAGTATTTCGACATGCTCAAAGCGGGCGGATCGAAGCACCATTCCGAATTGTTGAAACCCTTCGGGCTTGACGCCTCTGACCCAAAATTCTGGGACAAGGGTCTGTCGATGATCTCAGGGTTCATTGATGAATTGGAAGCGATGGAGTAACCGCCGCCGCTCCACGATAAAGCCCCCGGCCAGATGGCGCGGGGGCTTTTATGTGTGATGTCAGGATGTTTTCGTCAATCCAACTCGGACCAAGGCCAAGGTTTTTCCTCAGAATCCGCCGTGATGTAGCGCGTCGCCTTGGCAAACCAAATGCCGACATCGGTGCCAAATCCGGCGATGCGCGCGTTTGGTTTTTTGCCCGTGGTCAAAAGCACAATCGCCTGAAGCACCGCCAAAAACCCGATGATGGTCGAGGCAAAGCTCATCATCATCCAGATCAGCACCGAAAACAGAATGCGCGCGCCGATGTTTTCTTGGACCTCTTCGAGCCGCTTGGGCTTTGACGAGGACATGTTGGGCATGACGTGATCAAATTCATGCGGGTCGGCCATGGGTGATTCCTTTATGTTTCGCTGCACAGTTTACAGGGTTTAACCGAAGACAAAAATCGCTTCGCACCTCGACCGAACAAACAGGCACAAAAGCGGTGCGCAAACTGACGCGAGGTTTCACTTGGTCTTGGCCCCTGCCCAGTCCTAGGCTCGCGCAAATGGGAGGATTTCAAATGATCAAATGGATTGGACGCGGGATTGGGCTTTTGCTGGTCGTGGCCGCGATTGTGTTTTTCGGGATCTTGCCCGGCATCGTTGAAAAGGGTCAAAACCCGGTGGTGGCCCATGCCCCCTATCCGATTTCGCCCGAGGCGCAGGCGCTGCATGACAGGCTGATCATCGGCGATTTGCACGCCGACAGTCTGATGTGGAACCGCAATCTATTGAAGCGTGGCGATCGCGGTCAGGTTGATGTGCCGCGCCTGCGTGAGGGCAATGTCGCGGTGCAGGTGCTCACCACGGTGACCAAAAGCCCCGCGGGACAGAATTATGACCACAATTCAACGGATGCGCGCGACAACATCACCTTGTTGGCGATGGCCGAAATGTGGCCGATCAAAAGCTGGTTTAATCTGACCGAGCGCGGGCTTTATATGGCCGATCGACTGAACAGCTACGCCGAAAAAGCCCCCGATCAGGTTCATATGATCCTGACCAAAGGGGATTTGGACGCTGTTTTGGAGGCCCATGCCGGTGGATCAAAGGTGGTCGGCACCCTGCTTGGCTCCGAGGGCGGGCATGTGCTTGAGGGCGAGATTGAAAATCTGGATCGGATCTATGACGCCGGGTTTCGCCTGATGGGTCTGACGCATTTCTTTGACAACGCGCTGGGGGGCTCGCTGCATGGCGAGGGCAACGCCGGGCTGACCCCGTTTGGCCGCGAGGTGGTGTCGCAAATGATGGACAAGCATATGATCCTTGATCTCGCCCATGCCTCGCCGCAGATGGCGCAGGATGTTTTGGCAATGGTCGCGGATCGAAATATCCCCGTGATTGTGTCGCATTCCGGCATCCACTCCCATTGCGCGGTCAAACGCAATTTCGAGGATGATCTGATGCGCGCGATTGCGACCACCGGCGGGGTGATTGGCATTGGCTATTGGGAGGATGTGACCTGTGACGCCACGCCCCAAGGCATTGCGCGCGCGATCAAGGCCGGGATTGGTGCGGTGGGGTTGATCACATCGCGTTGGGATCGGATTTTGATGGTGCGGTGGAGACCCAATTTGACGTCTCCGAATTGGCAGCGGTGACGCAGGCGCTGATGGACGAGGGCTTGAGTGATGCAGACATCGCGGCGGTTATGGGCGGCAATATGATGCGCGTGCTGGGGCAGGTTTTGCCGCAATAAGCCCGCATCATTAAGCCCGCGCCATTTTGAAAACACCAAACAAACAAATACGGGCGCCCGACTGGGCACCCGTCGCATATACACTCCGACATCCTCCTGTTCACACAAAGGCGGCCCACGCGGATGTCTGTCCTTTCAGCGAGGGGGACATACGGCCCTCAATCTCGCTTTCATCCGGGACACTGCGGCCTAAACCGGCGGCATCCCACGCGGGTCATCCCCTGAAGATCGCAGCCCGGCGTCCCTCCAGACCCCTTGGGCCGCCTCCCTTTTCAGGCGGATTGTCTGTGTTGTCTTGGCCAGAACCTCGGGACAGTCTCATGTCACCCTCCTTTCCTTGCCTTTCCAACATCTTAAGGATAGCCCGAGTCGCCTCGCTTAGCCTTGATCCGCGTCAAATACCGCATCAATCATCGCCTGTGTGCCGCGTGCATTTTCCAAACTCCACGGGTAGTCTGCCCCATCGCGCGCAGAACGCACAAAGTTCTCAACCTGAACAACATACTGCCGCACGGTCGGGAAGGTCTCGATCCGGGTGACGCCATTGGTGGCGCGGATCTGTAGCTCCGCACTGCCATAGGTCCCGGCATTAAAAGGCGTTTTGACGGTGATCACGCCTGTGCGACCATGAAACCGCACCTCTTGGAACGGCGACATCCGCATCGAGACATAGGCGCTATAGTCAAAACCCGCAAAGCGCGCGGTGAAGGCCGAGCTCACATCGACACCGTTCTCATAGGTGATGGTGGTGGAGGTGATCGCCTCGGGGTCCTGTCCCGTGGCATAGCGGACCGATCCGATCGCGTAGACGCCAATGTCGCCCATCGCGCCGCCGCCTGTGCCGGGTTTGTTGCGGATGTTGTCGAGGTCCGGGTTGTCAAAGGAAAACGCCACATCAACGCGGATCAAATCGCCGATTTCGCCCCCCGCCAACATCTCTTTCACCCGCGCCCATTGCGGGTGATGCACGATCATAAAAGCCTCCGCCGCCAGCAACCCGGTTTCATCACGTTTGGCGATCAACGCGTCAATCTCGGCAGCTTTCATCGCAATCGGCTTTTCACAGAGCACATGTTTGCCCGCTGCGAGCGCCTTGAGGCTCCACGCCACATGCAGGTGGTTGGGCAGAGGGATATAGACCGCGTCGATCTCGTCCGAGGCGAGCATGGCGTCATAATCGGTGAAGACCTTAAGCCGCGGACAAAACGCCTGAAACGGGGCGGCTTTGTCCAGGGACGAGGTTGCGAGCGCGGTGAATTCCGCGCCCTCCGCCTCGTGAATCGCCCGCGCCATATGGTCGAGGGCAAACTTCGCCCCACCCAAAACGCCAAACCGGATTGGATTGCTCATGTCTTTCTCCCTCTCAAGCCCTTGTTAGCGCCATCATGACGCAAACCGTCGCAAAGAAAAAGGGGCAGCCTTGGCCACCCCTTTCCTCTCTTTTGCGTATGCGCGAGCGTGACGATCAGGCGTCTTCGCTGACCCCGGTTTCCATACCCGCTTTTGTGGCCAACTCACGCATGCGGTTTTGCAGCTTTTCAAAAGCGCGCACTTCGATCTGACGAATACGTTCGCGCGACACGTCATAGCGGCCCGACAATTCCTCAAGCGTCACCGGCTGATCCTCAAGGCGGCGTTGCATCAGGATGTCTTTTTCACGCTCATTGAGCACATCCATCGCCTGAACCAAAAGGGCGCGGCGGCTTTCCAATTCGTCCCGTGCCTCATAATCGGCGGCGGTGTTGGCGTTTTCGTCTTCAAGCCAGTCCTGCCATTGCGCCGAGCCTTCGTCATCGCTGCCGACCGTGGCATTGAGCGAGGCGTCGCCGCCAGACATCCGGCGGTTCATCGACACCACTTCGGCCTCGGTCACGCCCAAATCGGTGGCGATCCGGGTGACGTTTTCGGGGCGCAAATCGCCCTCTTCGAGCGCACCGATACGGGCTTTGGCTTTGCGCAGGTTAAAGAACAGTTTCTTTTGGCCCGAGGTGGTTCCGAGTTTGACCAAGGACCACGAACGCAGGATGTATTCTTGGATGCTGGCGCGAATCCACCACATCGCATAGGTCGCAAGGCGAAAGCCCTTTTCGGGATCAAAGCGCTTGACCGCTTGCATCAAACCGACATTGGCCTCGGAGATCACTTCGGCCTGCGGCAAGCCGTAGCCACGATAGCCCATGGCGATTTTGGCCGCCAAGCGCAGGTGCGACGTCACAAGTTTATGCGCCGCCGAGCTGTCTTCATGATCGACCCAGCGTTTGGCCAACATATATTCCTGCTCAGGCTCCAGCATCGGAAATTTGCGAATTTCCTGCAAATAGCGGTTCAGGCCCTGTTCCGGGCTTGGGGCTGGCAAATTGGTATAGCTGCTCATCGTTCACATTCTCCCGCGTCATCTGCGCCTTATGTAACAACCTTTAACATGGGGCGCGTCATGTTACAACACTTAACATCAAACACCGTATCCTGATTTAGGACCGGGTCCTCATCGGTTCAAGGCCTAGGTTCAAAGCCCGGTTCAAGACCTGTGCTATTGGCTTCCTATCCCCAAGATCTAAACGAAAGGTGACGCAGATACCGTCGTGGCACCACGGTATTTCACCCCTCTCACGGCAATGTGCCGTCTGTTACACTGTTATATATTGCACCAAGGAGTCAAACAATGCACGAATACGTGCAGAAGTGCGCAGCTCCCTATGCGCCACCGCCCAGAGATCATACAGAATTGGGGGATAGGTTCCGACCCGCACCAGGCCGCCGATCTGAACGGCCACCCGTTCCGGCAAAATCCCAACCCCAAACCCCGAACGCACCATATCCGCCACCACAAGATGCGAATTTGACAGGCGCATAAACTGGCGCTCCGCCACTTCAAGCCCGATCTCTGAGAGAGCCGCGCGCAGGCGCGGGCCGCTGTCATAGCCGATAAACTCCGCCTGTGAGAGATCCGCATGGGCGGGGTCCGGCCCCAACGTGGCGGCATAGTCTTTGGCGGCATAGAGATACACCGCCTCGGAGCGCAGTTTGCGCGCGATCAGGTCGGGTTGGGTCGGGCGAAAGGAGCGGATCGCCACATCCGCCTCGCGACGACGCAGGTCGGCGGCCTCGTTGGAGACCAGCACTTCGATTTGCAATCGGGGCGCGGAGCTGCGCAACGCATTGAGCACAGGCGCGAGGTAATAGGCCGCGACGATTTCCGACACGGACAAGGTCACACTGCCCTCAAGCGTTGTGGCCTGGCCTGAGGCAACCCGCGCCGCCTGTGTCGCCGCCACGCCCATGGCGCGGATATGAGGCAACAGGTCCAGCCCCGCCGGGGTCAGGCTCAGTCCGCGCGGGATGCGATCAAACAGTGTCACGCCAAGCTCGGCCTCAAACGCCGCCACCTGTCGGCCCAAGGTCGGCTGGCTCATATTGAGCGCGCGCGCCGCGGCAGAGAATGACCCGGTTTCCGCCGTGACGAGGAACGCACGCGCATGGGTCCAGTCAAAGCGGGCGGCGCGAAAGTCGATGATTGGGACGTCTGATGTATCCATGCAAATATGAATACCATAATGGCATATTTAGGCAATATATCGACAATAAACGCATAGGTATGAAGGTCCATCACTGTTGTTCCCAAAGGAGACCTCCAATGCTGACGCCCTCCCCCCTGCTTCACACCCAACTGCGCCGTGCCGGGGTGGCCTATGTGGTGATCATCCTCGCCGGGATGAGTTCCGAAATGATGTTTCGCGCCGCAGCTCTGTCGTCCGGCGAGATGTCACAGACTGTCTCGGCCTTGCGGGCCAGTACGCTTTTGGACTGTGTCATGATCGGCGCGGATATCTATGTCGCGCTGACATTTTACGCAGTGTTTCGCGCGGTTGATCCGCAAAAGGCGCTGTTTGCCACGGTGCTTCGGCTGATGCAGGGGGCGGTGATTGCCGGGTCTTTGATGCTGCAACTCTGCGCGATCCATGCGCCGGATCAGGCCGCTTGGCTCATGGCGGCACAGGCGGATGGCTATGATCTTGGCTTGCTGTTCTTTGCGCTCAACACCGCGCTGATGGCGCAGCTTTTGTGCCATTCCGGGCTCCTGTCGCCTATGACCAAACGGGTTTTGCCCCCTTTGCTCATGACCTCGGCGCTGATCTATGGCGTCAACAGCACGCTGGCGCTTTTGGGCTCAAACTTTGCCGAAATCCTCGCACCCAGCTACGCCATTCCCTTGGTGTCTGAGAGTGCCTTCGCCCTCTGGTTGTTGATCGCACAGCCTCGGCGCTTTGAAACGCCGCCTCAGAGCTGATCCAAAAGATCCTGCATATCCTCGGGCAGAGGCGCCTCAAACAACATATCCTCTCCCGTCACGGGATGCACAAAACCCAGCACTGCGGCATGAAGCGCCTGACGCGGGAAGGCCGCGACGGCATCACGCGCCACCTCTGAGAGGGCTTTGTGATTGAGTTTGCGCCGTCCGCCATAGGTTTGATCGCCAACCAAACCATGGCCGGCATGGGCCATATGCACGCGAATCTGATGGGTGCGCCCGGTTTCCAACCAGCATTCGACAAGGCAAAGCTGCACAGGCGCGCCATAGGTCTCAACCACCCGCGCGCGGGTGATGGCGTGACGGCCCTCACTAAAAGACACCGCTTGTTTTTGCCGATCGGCTTTGTGACGGCCCAGCATGGTGGTGATGCGCATCACATTCGAGCCTTCAAAACTCACGCCTTTGACCCCACGCAGGCGCGGGTCCATGATGTCCGGCATGCCATAGACCAACGCGTAATATTTGCGCTCAACCGTGTGTTTTTCAAACTGTTTGGCCAGGCCTTGATGCGCCTTGTCCGATTTGGCAACAACCAAAAGCCCCGATGTGTCCTTGTCGATCCGGTGCACGATACCGGGGCGCTTTTCGCCGCCAATACCCGACAGGTTATCGCCGAAATGATACATCAACGCATTGACCAAGGTGCCCGACGGCGAGCCGGGCGCGGGATGTACCACCATGCCGACGGGTTTATTGATCACAATCAGATCGTCATCCTCATAGATCACGTCCAAAGGGATGTCTTCGGCGACAATTTCGACCTCGGCGGCCTGTTCAACAGTGATCTCAACCCGATCCCCAGCCGCGATTTTGCCGGTCTGATCCGTCGCCACCACACCATTGACCGTGATCGCCCCCTCGGCCAGCAATTTTGCCAAGCGCGAGCGCGACAGCGTGGCTTCTTCTGGCACATCGCGGGCAATCGCCTTATCAAGACGTTTGGGCGGGTTGTCCGCAATGACGAAAGCAACGGTGGTGACAGACATGAGTGATCCGATTGAGTTGGACCCAAAAGACATGGCGGGATTGACGCTGTTGCGTCGGCTGGTCACCGGGCTTTTGGTCGTGATGATTTGCGGGTTTCTAGTCCTGATTGGACTGCTTGTCACCCGTTTCCCTGACATGAATGCGCCAAGCACGCCTGCGATCTCTTTTGATCTGCCAGAAACGATCACTTTGCCCAAGGGCGCAACCGCCACCGCCTTTACCCGTGGAGACGACTGGCTGGCGATCGTCACCGATGATGCGATCATGATTTACGACGCCGAGACTGGAGCGTTGCGCCAGACGGTGATGCTGAAATAACGCCTGAACAGCCCGACAGCACCGATGCGTCACAAACGGATGGGTTGAAATGGTACCACCACCCCGGCTCGAACGGGGGACCTCCTGATCCACAATCAGGCGCTCTAACCTACTGAGCTATGGCGGCACTGGCCGGGGATTTACCCGGCCCTTTCCTTGAATGCAAGGGCAGTTTACGAAAATATCTGCGCAAATCAACGTGGCGTGTGAGCAAAAGTCCGAGACAGAGCGCGCACAGCGGCGCGGTCTTGCGGCCTCTTGTCATCCAAGGCCCAAAGTCGTACTCCCTTTTGGGTCGAAAAGGAGCCAAGCGCATGGGTATCAACTCGGAACAAGATATCGAAGCAAACCTGCAAATCGGGCCAACCTCGCTTGGCATGGTGCGCCTGTTTATCGAGGCCAAGGGCGTTGAAATCCCGATGGATTTTGAACCCGAAGAGGCCGAAGAGATCGCCGAAGAGCTGTGCGCCGCCGCCGCCCAAGCGCGCAAGATGGCGAAATAGGCCTCAGCCGCCAAACAACGCCGCCACGCCCGGATCACGGTAGCTTTGCAACCGCAAAGCGGCCTGACGGGCGAAACTCAGATGCAGAGCCTTGCGCCGCGCGGCGGGCAGTTTGACCTCATCAGGCATGCGGATGATTTCTGCCCCGTAGCCGTCGGCGATGATCAACCCGGTTTCTTCTGGCAAAATCTCCACTGGGAATGCCGGGTCCACCGCAAAGAAATAGCGATCACACCAAGGCAGATAGCCCTGCCATTTGCTATCAGAGATAAAATCAGCGCGGCTTGATTTGCACTCCACCACCCAGACCGCGCCCTTTGGCCCCAGCCCCATCACATCCACGCGCAACCCACGCGTGGGCACCATCTCCTCAAGGCAGGTGATATCAAGCGTGCGCAAATGGCGGCACACCCCGCGCGCGAGAACTTGGCCGGGTTGGGTGTGAATCGGCTGGTGAGAAGAGAGGGCGGGATCATCGGTTTGCATGGCTCAAATGTGAACAAAACGTAAACAAATCGCAAGCTAAAATTCACTCTTTCCCGTTGCCGCATACGCTCTATTGTTCCGTCATGCTTGATCCGACCCCCTTTCTCACGCTCTGGTCTTTGAGTGCGCCCACCCCACTTAAGACAGACGGTCACGCCCATGTTTGCGCGTGTGCGACGCACAAGGCCGCCCGGCTGCGCTCAAACTGTTTCAATCTGGCAAAGGCGGTAGCGAACGCGCAGCAGAGCATTGGGACCGCGCCTTTGGGTCCTCGGGCCTTATATCTCGGTTGCGCGCCGCCCATGGTGACGCGCTTTTGTTCGACTGGGCGGAAGGCGCGCCTTTAGGCGATCTGTCTCGCAACGGGCAAGATGATTTGGCCACCTCAGAGCTTGCGCGGTTGACTGCCGCTCTTCTGCGTGCCGCGCCGAACCAGACCCGAGGCTGTGCCGCCTTGGCCGACCACGCCCGAGCGCTCCGAAATTTCACCGGCGATTCGCGTCTCTCGCCCCCTGAGCACCTTGAGATGATGCGTGCCAAAGCCTTGATTGAGGTCTTGCTGAGCAGTCCGGAGCGGGTTCAGCCGATGCATGGCGATTTGCACCATGACAATGTGATTGGGACCCCCGGCCATTGGACGGTGATTGATCCCAAAGTGATCTTTGGCGATCCGCACTACGAACCCGCCAATGCCTTTCGCAATCCAAAGGGCGCGGCGAACGAAACCCTGTCCGTTGCACGCTTTGCGAGAATGGCGGAGGTTTATGCCTATGAAACCGGCCTGGATCGGGCGCGGCTTTTGGATTGGGCAGCGGTCAAATGCGCACTTTCCATCTGCTGGACCTTGGCCAGCCCCACAGCCCGGCCACCGCACCACGATATGATCCGCCTGCCGCGCCTGTTGAGCCTATCGCGGGGCGGCCCCTTGTCTTCGGCCCTGTGACACACTATCTGCTGCGGTGGCGGGATCTGCTCGTTTCGTACATATGGGTGCAAGACTCCGGTGGCCTTAAGCAACCGAAAGGGGGCTGGCTCTGTCCAGACCGTGGTTTGGTTATCTGGCGCCCACCTGAATATTCAGGCTTCGGGAGCAACGCACTGCTACGGATGCTGTGGTCCCCCGCCACTTTCAAACACAAAACGCGCCCTCAATCGGGGCGCGTTTTGTTTGAGCTTTGTAAAGATGTACGAGGCCAGCATTTACCGGCGGTCGGTCGTTTCAACCCGGATCGGTTCCAACACACGCAGCGGAATGTCATCGCGTTTGCCGCCTTGGTCATCGTCGTCTTTCCCGGCCATCCGCATGATCGTGATCGCGAATTGCACCCCCGAAAACACCACGCCATTGGCCAGCCACAGAATCAGCACTGCAAGCCAACCGATGTCGGAATGGGTCACCAAATGCCACATATTGGCGACATTGAAATAAAGCAGCGCTGCGACAAAGGTCGCCGAAATGGCAAAGCCAATCAGCACCTGAGTGATATAGAGTTTGATGAGCTTGGGCATGGCAGTCTCCAACGAAAATGTCCGTCACTGTATAAGAAGTATAGCAAATTCCGCATATAACAACAGGTGACAGGATGTAGCGCCACCTTGCCGCACCGAAACACCCTAATCCCGCCGCAAAATCTTCACGTTTCACCTGTTCTCTGACGGGGTCGCGGGGCAGAAGTCCCGCCTGGTTGAAACAGGCCCGGCCGAAGCCGGAGTACACGCGAGATTTGCATGACGTTAAATGCCATCACCCATTTCCGGGCCCTTGCGATCGTTTTCGTCGTGGCGTCTCACTGTATTTTGTTGGCTCATTACGACACGCCGAGCCTTGTGCAGGGCACGTTCATCAACCTCATCACCGGCGCGACGGTGTTTTTCGTATTGATTTCTGGCATCCTGTTTCAAACTGTTTTCGTACCGCGCTACAGTTTTCGCCGCTTCATGCGCTCAAAACTGCGCAATGTGGCCCTGCCCTATTTGGTCCTGAGCCTGCCACTCATCGTTTTTACAACGCTGCGAGACAGACCGCATCCCGACACTGGCGGCGCAGAACAGATCCTGCATGGCGCAACGCTCTTTTTCACCGGCAACACAGTGATCGCCTATTGGTATGTGCCCGCCATTCTGGTCATCTTCTTGATGTCGCCGCTGCATATGGCATTTCAACGCCTGTCGCTGTCGCATCAACTCAGCCTCACCGCCATGCTATATCTTTTGTCAAACATTGCGCAGCGCTCGGTCGAGGATATGTTCATTCCACAGTCCGTGCTGTATTTTACGCCTGTCTATCTCACCGGGATGATCTATAGCCAAAACCGCCAACGCTTTTTGCCCCCGCTCAAGCGTCTGAGCCTGCCGCTGTTGCTGCTGGCCATCACTTTGGCGATGCTGGCGGCACAGGCAGGGCATTACGGCAATTATCACACTGGGTTTTCACTGCGCTGGACGGAATTCGACCTGATGATGCCGCAAAAAATCGCGCTGTCCTTCGCGATCCTTGGCGGCCTGGAACGCTACGCCGACCGCCCCATCGCCTGGATTCAGACCTTAGCCGATGCCAGTTTCGGCATTTTCTTCCTGCACGCCCCAATGATCGCTTTGCTGTTGGAGGCCGGGTATCAGCCGCTGTTCGCCGCGCCTTTGGCCAACATCGCAGTCATGACCACGCTGCTCTTTGCGCTCTGCCTGAGTGCGATTGCCCTGCTGCGTCGGTTGTTCCCAGCTCACAGCCGACACCTTGTCGGCGCGTGACGACGGCCTGCGACCAAACATGCATTTGAAACGTCGACCGCCCAAAAGCGTCAAAACGCTTCTGGACGCGCCTCGCGGGCCATATGATCCAATACCGCGTTGACGAATTTCGACTCGCGGCCTTCGGGATAAAACGCTTTGGCCACGTCCACAAATTCCACGATCACCACTTTCGGCGGCGTCAGGCCGGATAAAAGCTCCGCCCCCGCCGCCCGGAAAATCGCCCGCAACGTCGAGTCGATCCGCGCGATCGGCCATTTCGCCACCAAAGCGCGGTCGGTCATTTGGTCGATCTTGGCCTGTTCATTGACCGCCACTTCGGTGATCTCATGGAACAGGTCGCTGTCGCCGTCGATGAATTCGCCCTCTTCCTCGGTCACCAGACCAAAGAAGAAATCATAAAACTGGCGGCGGACCTTATCGACCGTCATGTCAGAGGCTTCCATCTGAAACAGCGCCTGCACAGCGTAAAGCCGCGCGGCTGATTTCTTTTCGCGCTTTGAGGGCGGTTTCAAATGGTCGGTGTTGTCAGAGGTCATGCGTTTTTCGGTCCTGTCGCTTCTCCGGCCAGGCGGATCGCGTCGGAATGAAAGCCCACGCCCTTGCTCGGATTTGCCCATTTGCGCGAAAGTGCGATGAGATGCAAGGCCGCAGCCGCCGCCCCACCGCCTTTATTTTGACCTTTGGCCTCGGCGCGCGCCACCGCTTGGTCGCGGTTTTCAACCGTCAGGATGCCATTGCCGATGCACAGCCCTTGCAGGCCCATCAGTTGCAGCGCCCGCGAGCTGTCGTTGCAGACCGTCTCATAATGGGTGGTCTCGCCGCGGATCACACAGCCCAGCGCGACATAGCCATCAAAGTTCGACATTTTATCGGCGATTGAAATCGCGGTGGGCACTTCCAAAGCGCCGGGCACCTCAACCAACTCCCAGGTGCCGCCCACCTCTTCGGTCACGGCTTTAGCGCCTGCAACCAATTCATCGGCGATGTCTTTGTAATAGGGCGCGACCACGATCAAAAGTTTGACCGGCTTGTCGAATGTCGGCAAATCGAGGATGTGGTGCTGTTCATTCGCGGCCATGTCTTAGCCCTCCTGAGAAATCTTGCGGGTGCCGGTGATGGTCAGGCCAAAGGCCTCAAGACCGGGCACTTTCGGTTGTGGATTGTCGGTGACAAGGATCAGATTGTGCAGGCCAAGGGCGGCCAAAATCTGTGCCCCGATGCCATATTGGCGCAAGGTGTGCGGCGAGGCTTCATCTTCGAGCACCTGCATCGTCAGATCGCGCAGCAACACGACAACGCCCCGGCCCTCGGTCGCGATCACTTCCATGGCACCTTCGATTTCACGCGAGGTTTTGCCAATGCCCAACACGTCTTCGAGCGGGTTGAGCGCGTGCATCCGGGTCAGGACCGGCGCGGGCGTGGAAATGTCGCCCTTAGACAACACGATATGTTCCGCGCCTTGCAGCACGTCGGAGTAAATCGTCATGTCCCAAGTGCCGCCAAATTCCGACACCACTTCGCGGTGGGCGGTTTTGGTCACAAGGTTGTCGTGACGGCGACGATAGGCGATCAGATCGGAGATGGTGCCGATTTTCAGCCCGTGTTTTTGCGCGAAGGACACAAGGTCCGGCAGGCGCGACATGGTGCCATCTTCGTTCATGATCTCACAGATCACAGAACTCGGTTGCAGCCCCGCCAGACGTGCCACATCGACACCGGCTTCGGTGTGACCGGCGCGGACCAAGACGCCGCCATCGCGCGCGCGCAGCGGGAAAATATGGCCCGGCGTGGCAATATCCGTCGCAGTTTTCGACGGGTCAATCGCCACGGCCACGGTGCGGGCGCGGTCATGGGCCGAAATCCCGGTGGACACGCCCTCTTTCGCCTCAATGGAAATGGTGAATGCGGTTTCGTGGCGTGAGGAATTGTGCGACGCCATCATCGGCAAGCCCAGCGCGTCAATCCGTTCGCCGGTCAGCGTCACACAGATCAGACCACGCCCGTAGGTGGCCATGAAATTGATCGCCTCAGGCGTGGCCATTTGCGATGGGATCACCAGATCGCCTTCGTTCTCGCGATCCTCGTGGTCCACCAAGATAAACATCCGCCCGTTGCGGGCATCCTCGATGATTTCCTCAATCGGGGAAATCGCGGTGTCGTAGCTGTCTGTGTCTGTGATGTCGGACATGGTATCGGGCGGCCTCTTGATCCTTAGGGTGCTTCTCCGTACAGCGTCATGATCGCAAATGCCAGTCAAACGCGCAGCGCAGGGGCGCAAACCCATGCACAATTGCGCTGCATTTTCGCAAGTGTCAGCGATCTCTGGCGTTAGGCGCTAAAAAACGCAGGCGCCGGGATAAATCCCGCCAATTTTCCAGCCGCAACCCATTCCACCTCAAACGGCGCATCATGGATCAACACAACAGAATCGCGCGGCAGTTTTGTGTCCTCAAACAGGGCATCCAACGCCGCGCTTTGTCTGCCCCACCCGGCAAGGGGGGCGGGCGCGCGTCCTGCGCGATCAATCCCCGCCAGCGCGGCAATCGTTTCAGGATCCAAAGGTCGGTGAACCGCCGCAATCCGCGTGGCTTTGATCTGTGCCAGCCTGTCCGCGTAAGGCGCGGGCAAAGCGTCCCCCGCCCGGATCAGCCGCAGCGCGTTCGACGAGAACAGAAACCCCAAAACATCGCGCCCGGTGCTGGCCCGGATCGAGGCGTAAGACCGATAGGGCAAGCCCAACTCCGTGGCCCGGCGCACCCGCATTCGGATCACTTCGATTGGCAATGTCTCTCCCAACAAGCCTTTGCGCGCCTTGCTCCATGCCACGGTGCGAAACCTCACGCCGCGATCAAAGGCGGGGCCGTTGTTGTGCCCGATGCTTGGGCTGATACCGCTCATGCCTGCCACTCCTGAAGCCGCGCAACATAGCGCGCCAATGTGTCGATCTCCAGATTGATCCGGTCACCGACCTTGGCCGCCCCCCATGTGGTCACCTCTTGGGTGTGCGGGATCACGTTGATGCCAAAGCTACAGCCCGCCACCTCATTGACCGTCAAAGACGTGCCATTGAGCGCCACGGAGCCTTTGGGCGCGATGAATTTGGCCAAGGCTTCGGGGGCCTCAAAGCTGATCCGCGTGCTCTCCCCCTCGTCCACCATCGCCGTGATCACCGCCACGCCATCGACATGGCCCGACACAATATGTCCGCCCAATTCGTCGCCCAGCTTCAAGGCGCGCTCAAGATTGACCGGTTTGCCCACTGTCCAAGCGCCGATGTTGGTTTTTGACACCGACTCCGCGCTGATCTGCACGTCGAACCAGTTTTGTGGCGATACGCCAAGCGCCACCACCGTCAAGCACACCCCATCACAGGCGATGGACGCACCGATCTCGATCCCATCTACGTCATAGCGACAACCGATCCGCGCCCGCAAATCGCCACGCTGCTCCAATTCAAGCACTGTTCCGACGTCGGTGATGATCCCTGTAAACATGCCGCCTCCACGCGTTGATCGTTGGGTTGCGTTAGGGGTAACGCCCCGTTTGCGCCCCTGCAAGCACCCGCATGAGGGGCACTGAGGGTTTGTTCATCTTTTTGCGCAAAACTGACCCTTGCGCGTCCTAACCCGCGATCAGGCCACGCGCTGCGCCCTTCAGGCCACAAATCCGCCCAATTCTTAATCTAATCGTCAAAATAACAAAGACATCGGCCAAAACATGCCCCAAGAAAGCAAGATGCGGATCACACCAAACAGCAAAGCCTCCCCCAAACGGGTGTTCCTGATGCTTCAGGGGCCGCATGGGCCATTTTTCTGGTCGCTTGGACGGATGTTGCGCGCGGCTGGAGCGACCGTGTGGCGCGTGGGCTTTAATGCCGGTGACCGCGCCTTTTGGTTTTCGACCAAAACCTTCCTGCCCTATTCTGGCGCTGCTGAGGATTGGCCCGATCACTTCGCTCAAATCGTTGCGGATAAAAACGTCACCGACATTGTGCTCTACGGCGACACCCGTCCCGTGCATGCCTTGGCGATTGAACGCGCCCGCGCTTTGGGTCTGACCATCCATGTGTTTGAAGAGGGCTATATCCGGCCCTATTGGGTCACCTATGAACGCGGCGGCTCCAATGGCAACTCCTCGCTGATGACCCTCTCTGTCGCCGATATGCGCACCGCGCTCGATACGATTGATCATGACAATATCGAACCGCCTGCGCATTGGGGCGACATGCGCCAACATATCTTTTATGGCGCGCTTTATCATTGGTTTGTGATGTTTCGGAACTCCGCCTTCCGGCATTATCGCGGCCATCGCGAGTTGCCCGTCACGCGAGAGTTTCTACTCTACTTCAAACGCTTGATCATGATGCCGCAACACTACATTTCGCGCGCATGGCACACCCGGCGTCTGCTCGCAGGCGGGTTTCCGTTTCACATCGCGCTGCTGCAACTCGAACATGACACCAGCTTTCAAGTCCATTCGCCCTATTCGACCATGCCCGAATTCATCGCCGATGTGATCGCGGGGTTTGCCGCCGGTGCGCCGCAACACCATCATTTGGTGTTCAAGGCCCATCCGTTGGAAAACGATCGCCGCAACCTCACCCATGAGGTCCGTCGCATCGCCGCCGAATACGGCGTTGCCGAGCGCGTTCATTATGTCCGTGGCGGCAAACTTCAACGGCTGTTGCACACCGCGCGCTCCGCCGTCACCGTCAATTCCACGGCTGGGCAACAGGTTCTTTCTCTCGGTTTGCCGCTCAAAGTCTTTGGGCGCGCGGTCTATGACAAACCGGAATTCGTGTCCCACCAAACTCTAAAGGCGTTTTTCATCCGCCCCGAACGGCCCGATACCCGCGCCTATCGCGACTACCGCCAATTCCTTTTGGAAACCTCGCAAATTCCGGGGGGCTTTTATTCCTCTCGTGGACGTCGACAGCTTTTGCGCCTCGTGGTTGATCTGATGTTGGCGAAAGAGGCCCCCGACGAGGCGCTGTTGCAGGGCACAGCCCACCCACGCCAACCGCTGCGTATTGTGACCTGAGACGGGCTATCTTTCGCCATGGCACAGATTTTTCTGCAAAGACCACATCAAAAACACCGCCCAACCCCCTATATCATGGGGCAAAGCTTTATTCAGACACATCCCCTGTTATAGCCGAGGCCTCCCTGCAACACCCTTCCAATGCCGGAAAGCCGGACCGCTGCGGCGCTGGATTTTTGACTCGCTATTCGTTAATGTTCTGATTAAACCCAAAAAAAATCGGGGCAGAGGAGATCGATCAGTGGCATTTCTGACATCGCGGACCACCCGTGTGGTTGCGCTCGTGGCTTTGGTCGCAAGCCTTTCGGCCTGTGGCCTGCCTAGGTCCGGCCCAAACAAGCGTGAAGTGTTTGCAGGCTCGGTTCTCAAAGAAGGCGATGCCTTTGTCATCACCGTCAATGACCGCGTCACTGCCGCGACGTCCATCAACAATGAGCTTGGCTTTTCTTCCGCCTTTTTGAATGCGGGCGAAATCGGGTCCGACACAATCGCCCCCGGCGATGTGCTATCGCTGACCATTTGGGAAAACGTTGACGACGGTCTTTTGGCTGGCGCAGGTGCCAATGCCACTGTGCTCTCCGAGGTTCAGGTCGATGGCGGCGGCTTTATCTTTGTGCCCTATGCGGGTCGGATCAAAGCGGCGGGCAACAGCCCCGAAGCCATTCGCCGCATCATCACCGAAAAACTCGACGCCCAGACGCCCGATCCGCAGGTCATGGTCACGCGTGCCGCAGGCGACGGTGCAACCGTCACCATCACTGGCAAAATCAACGGCCAAGGCGTCTACCCGATTGAGCGCCCAACCCGTCGCCTGACCGCCATGTTGGCGCGGGCTGGTGGTGTGGGCGTTGAGCCAGAAGTGGCTCAGATCAAAGTCATCCGCGGCTCGCGCGTTGGCAAGATTTGGTTCCAAGACCTCTATCAAAACCCGAAATTTGACATCCCGCTGCGGGATGGCGACCGCATCTTGGTTGAGGCCGACCCCCGCTCCTTCACCGCCCTTGGCGCGACAGGCGCGCAACGCGTTGTGCCGTTTGAAGCACGCAATCTGTCCGCACTTGAAGCCATTGCTCAAGTTGGCGGTTTGCAAACCAACGCGGCGGACCCGACCGGCGTTTTCGTCTATCGCAACGAGCCCGAAGAAATCTCTAAGCTTGTGCTTGGCCGCGACGATATCGTTGGCCCTCAGCGTTTGATTTATGTGCTGGATCTGACCCAACCGAACGGCTTGTTCTTGGCCCGCGACTTCCTGATCCGCGACGAGGACACCGTCTATGTGACCGAAGCCCCGTTCGTGCAGTGGCAGAAATCAATTTCGGCGATCACCGGCACGGCTGCCTCGGCCAACACGCTGAGTTCCGCCGTCGGCCAATAACCCGATGGTCGCTCACGACCCTGACATGACGGCCGCCCCTGTACACACGCAGGGGCGGCTTTTTTCTGCCCCGCCCCTGCTCATGGACCTGTTGCAGGATGCCGGATTGCCCCTCCCGGAGGCGCGCTCCGACGTCGATCTCGCCACAATCCTACGCGACGCACCGCTGGATGATGGCGCGCTGTTGAGCCGGGCGCGCAATGCTATGGATTGGTGGGCAAAGCTTGAATTGTGCAACTTCCCCGCAGATCAAGAGAAAATATCATATGCAAATGCGCCATATGTGCTGGTTATAGATCAGGCTGACCCAGCCATCACTGTGGCTGATTTTCAAGAAATGTTGGTCTTTGCCCAGACCGAGCACCTGAACAGCAAAGTTGTGATCCTCCCCTGTGAAAACGGCGTGGCGCAGGCCGATATGGCAAGCGACCGGATCACCCTTGCAGACCCCAAAAGCAACCCTTGGACGCTTTTCGCCTCCGCTATGGCCGTTTACACGCACAGTTCCGGCCTTGGCTTTGATGCGATTTTCGCCGGTCACCGCCCGCGCGTCTTTGGGCAGCCGTGGTATGGCGGCCTCGACCTCACCCAAGATGAAGCCCCCGATCCGCATCGCAACCGCCGCCTCACCCGCGCACAGGCCTTTGCCGCCGCGATGCTGCTTTATCCAAACTGGAAAAATCGCCACGGCGCACCATGCCTCTTTGAGGACATCCTCGCACATCTCGAAGCCACAGAGCGCGCCCGCCGCGAAGACGCAAACGGCTATGTCGCCAGCCATATCTTACGTTGGAAACGTCCGTTTCTACGGCAATATTTCGGCTCAAATGGCATTGAATTTACCGATGCGCCCCACCAAATCGCCGCTCACGTCGCGCAGGGCCGCAGGCAGATGATTTGGGGCTCTGATGCCAAAGCGGCGCTGCGGCTTGAGGACGGTTTTCTGCGTTCGCGCGGCCTTGGTGCGGCGCTGGTGCGGCCCGTGTCGCTGATTTTGGATGATCAGGGTCTGTATTTTGACCCCACTCGCCCTTCGCGCCTTGAGGCTCTGATTTCCGCACGCACCGATCTCTCCACCGCTGCGGCGCATCGAATTGACGGGTTTCTCACCCGTCTCAAAACGCTCAATCTCAGCAAATATAATGTTGGCGCGGGGGCCCCCACGCTCCCAGGTGGCCACCGTATTCTCGTCGCTGGTCAGGTCGAAGATGACGCCTCGGTCCGCCTTGGAACGGGACAAGGCGCAGGCGAGATAAGCACCAACCGCGCCCTGCTCATGGCGGCGCGTGCAGCGCATCCGAGCGCTGTGATCGTCTACAAACCGCACCCCGATGTCGAGGCGGGCCTGCGACGCGGCAAGGTGGCGGATGCAGACGCGATCGCCGATGTGGTGGCGCAGTCCGCCGATCCATTGGCGTTGATTGAGGCCTGTGATGAGGTCTGGACCATGACGTCTCTGATTGGGTTTGAGGCGCTGTTGCGCGGCACTCCCGTGACCTGCACCGGCGCGCCGTTTTATGCCGGATGGGGTCTGACGCAGGACCTTGGCAACACGCCCGCACGGCGTGCCGCACGCCCGTCGCTCAAAGCCCTCGCCCATGCGGTTTTGATCGACTATCCACGCTATTTTGATCCCCAAACGGGGACTGCGATTGCACCAGAAGAGGCTTTGGATCTTTTGGCCCATGCGCCCCAAGGCCGCAGTCGTTTGGCGCAGACCATGCTGGCCAGACTGCGCCAATTGCGCGCCGCCACCCTTGGCCTTAATCGCTAATCTGCGTTCGTCTCCAATGACTTAGGGCATCTGGGCCGACCTGTTCAATACGCTGCAACGCATAGCGGGGGGCCTGTCGCAACCGATCAATCCCAAGCGCACCGAGCCCCGGCATCCCCTCCGCGCCTATTGCAAGCCCGGCAGTGAACAGTGCCACATGATCCGGCAAATGCGCCCCCATCAAAGAGGCTGCCAAGGCCCCACCGCCTTCGCAAAATACCCGCGTCAAACCGCGCGTTCCAAGGGCTTCTAGGCTCGCTTTGGGATCGAGCTGACCATAGACCACAGGGGCTTCGATCAGCTCCGCGCCGAGGCCGGTCCAGACGGATTTGAGATCGGAAGAAACATCAGGACCATGAACGATCCAGACCGGCACCTCCTGCGCGGTGCGCGCCAATTGTCCGCTCAAAGGCAGGTCAAGACGACGCGACATCACCACGCGCACGGGTTGATGCGACACGCCAAGACCACGCACGGTCAGGCTTGGATCATCGGCGCGCGCTGTGCCCGCCCCGACCAAAACCGCATCGTGATTGGCGCGCATCGCATGAACACGCCGCCGCGCCATCGGGCCAGTGATCCATTGGCTTTCGCCCGTCGCGGTCGCAATCCGGCCATCCCAAGACAAAGCAAGTTTCAGCGTCACCATTGGACGGCCCAAAATCACCTTGGATAGGAAACCTTCTTGCGCCGCTCGGGCCTCTTCTTCGCAGACACCCGTGGTTAGTTTTATCCCCGCATTTTGCAAAAGCGCAAAACCCCGTCCATTCACCCGTGGGTCGGGATCGCCTAAGGCCACGACCACACGGGCAATTCCCGCCGCGATCAGTGCCTCGGCGCAGGGCGGCGTTTTACCATGATGAGAACAGGGCTCCAACGTCACATAGGCCGTGGCCCCCCGCGCCGCAACGCCCGCTTGTGCCAAGGCCATGGTTTCGGCATGGGGACGACCGCCGGGCTGGGTCCATCCCCGCCCAACGACGCGTCCTTTACGTATAATCACACACCCAACAGCCGGGTTTGGCCACGTCCGACCAAGCCCGCGCGCCGCCAATGAAAGCGCGTGCTGCATGGGACCGACATCAGGCATAGCGACTTACTCGTCGTGCTTACCTTCCGGGCGCAACTCACTGACAAATTTGTCAAAATCGTCTGCGGCCTGGAAGTTTTTATAAACCGACGCAAAGCGCACGTAAGCCACGGTATCAATCCGCGCGAGGCTTTCCATCACGATCTCACCGATGGTTTTCGATGGGATATCCGTCTCTCCCAAGCTCTCAAGGCGCCGCACGATGCCAGAGATCATCTGATCCAGACGCTCCGGTTCGATCGGGCGTTTTTGCGCGGCGATCCGGATGGAGCGTTCGAGTTTATCGCGATCAAAATCCTCGCGGCGACCATTGGTTTTCACCACGACCAGATCGCGCAGCTGCACGCGCTCATAGGTGGTAAACCGACCACCACAGGCCGAACAAAACCGCCGCCGTCGAATGGCCACATGATCCTCAGCCGGACGGCTGTCTTTCACTTGGGTATCTACATTTCCGCAAAATGGACAACGCATGTCGCGTCCCCTCTTCTGTTCACTGCCTCGTTGCCATGGGGTCTGTGCCCCATTTATCCACAGGTACTATAGGGGGAAGCCCATAACTTGGGTAGATAAAATTTTAACCACGACATGTGGTAGCGGCATTCATTTAACGCAGAAGAGCCGAAAGCTTTCGCAGGTGCGGGCGGGCACGATGTTCGAAAAGGTAAAGTCCTTGCCATGTTCCAAGGGTCATTCGCCCCGAAATGACCGGAATTGTGATCGTTGTCGGCAGTAAGGCAGATTTGATATGGGCCGGCATATCGTCTGGCCCCTCATAGGTATGGGTCAAATAGGCCATGGCGGGCTCCGTCGTGGGCGGGACAAGACGGTGAAAAAATGCAGCGAGGTCGGTTTGGACTTCGGGGTCGGCGTTTTCCTGGATCACGAGCGAGGCGGAGGTATGTTGGACCATCAGGGTCAGCGCCGCCTCCATCGGCCCCTCCCCCGCGACCCAACGCGCCACATCTGCGGTAATCTCATATAGCCCCGGACCATGGGTCGGAATTTCGAACAGATGGTGGCTCATTCACAGGCCTCCTGCCAGGTGAAATCCTCATGGGTCCAGCAATAGCCCGCGGCTTCATAAGCATCCGAAAAACTGAACACCGCGTAATTGACACTGTTCGGAAGGCATTCAAATCGGGCGAGTTCCTCCTCGCCCTGTTCAACGATCAGCCCGGCGGACAGCTCATGATCCTCGCTCATCCGGTCCAGCGCGCCCCACAACCGATAGGTCACCTCGCCATTGTGCAGGCTGAGATCCTCCCAAATCGAACGGCCAATACCGGGCCATGGCGTGACGTCGACTTGATCGTAAGGGCGATGCAGAGTCAGTTCCGGCGTCTGACCGGGACGGCCAAACCGGTAAGCCACTCCAGTTTCATCGGTTTCAAGCACCACCGTTTTGCCATTGGCAAAGGAACATTGCAGGAGCGTCTCCGCCTGTGCGGCAGCGCCTAAGGGCATCGCGCTCAAGACCAAAACACCGACCCCAATAGAAAACTGCACCATCTCAGCTCCTCACACACCTGTTCGAGGCAAATCTAACCGAGCAGGTCACGAATGCAAATGGCTGCTCTCGCGCTATTGCGCCACGCAGGTCACTGTTGGCCCCGCAGCATCTGATGAGAGCGAGGCGCTGACGACCGTTGCGTCATGGACGGGGGCGAAAAACACCGCTTCGAGCGTTGCGACACAGCGACTGAGGTCTTCGGGCAGCACGGTGATGACAATCGGCTCAGCCGCAGAGAGGGGCTGCGTTTGCGCGGGCGCATGCGGCAGGGCAAACGCAGCCCCGGCAACGGTCACGGTCATGGCTATCAAGGCTTTGGTGATCCAGGACATGGCAGGTCTCCTGTGGCTATACACAGAGGAAACGCGTCAAAGGTTAATTCGGATTAAAAGCCGCCACAGCTTTCTGTGGATAACAAAATTTTATCCCCCAGACGCCGAAAAACGATCCCGCGCCGCCATAATATCAGGCATGTTTTGCCCCGCCCAATCCATCATCGCATGCAGCGGCGTCAAAAAAGAGCGGCCAAGATCGGTCAGACTATAGGCCACGCTGGGCGGTTTGGTGTCAAACACCTCACGACGCACCAGCCCGTCACGTTCGAGATCGCGCAGGCTTTGCGTCAGCATCCGTTTGGAAATATCCGGCAAGGCCCGCCCAAGCGCATTGAACCGCTGCGCCCCATTCTCCAGCTCCAGCAAAATCAGCGTCGTCCATTTGGCCGCCAGGTGATCCAACACCTGCCGCACCGGGCAATTTTTCGGGTCAAACCCATCGGCTTTCCATTGCTCTATCCGGCTTTGGGCGCTGTCTCGCATCTGACGTGGTTCCCTCTGTGTGCCCTAGGACCGAAAAAGTGCCTCCTTTTCAGGTCCGAAATAAGTCTCTAAATGAGACCTATACTCGTTTCCGCACTGAAAGGGAAGACACATGACCACCTATCTCGTCACCGGCGCCTCCGGCCAATTGGGCCAACGCGTCATCGACACCCTCGCCACCCGCGTTGCCAAAAGCGACATCATCGCATTGGTGCGCTCTGACAAAGCCGCAGAAGACTATGCCGCCAAAGGCATCGCCACCCGCTTTGGCGACTACACCGACGCAGCTGCGCTTGAGGCGGCCTTTGCCGGGGTGGATCGCCTACTTTTGATATCCTCTTCCGACGTTGGCCAACGCGCCGCACAGCATGGCAATGTCATCGCTGCGGCCAAGGCGGCGGGCGTGTCCTTTATCGCCTATACGTCGATCCTGAACGCCCAAGACAGCACCATGGCGCTGGCCGAGGAACACAAAGCGACCGAGGACATGTTGGCGGCCTCGGGCATCCCCTACACGCTCTTGCGCAATGGGTGGTATTCCGAAAACATCACCATGACACTGAGCCAAGATCTTGAATTGGGGCAACATTTCGGGGCTGCGGGTACGGGAAAACTCGCCACCGCCACGCGTCAGGATTATGCCGACGCGACGGCTGTTGTTTTGGCTGGTGGTCATGATGGCGCGGTGTTGGAACTTGCGGGCGATGAGGGCTACACGCTGGCGGAGTATGCCGCGCTTGTCTCTGATCTGTCAGGCAAAGCGGTCGCCTATACCGACATGCCAGAGGCCGCCTTTGCCGAGGCGCTCCTGAGCGCAGGCCTGCCAAAAGGCTTTGCCACAATCTTAGCGGATTCGGACGCAAAAGCGGCTCAGGGCGCTTTGTTTGACGGTAGCAAGACGCTCTCAAAGCTGATTGGCCGCCCGACCGAACCGATTGCTCAGACGATCAAAGCCGCGCTCTGATCCTGCGCCTCAAGGCCCTGACCGCACGCGGTCGGGGTCACATCCGGGGATCGGCAAAAATCGCGTCGCCCATCTGGTCGATAAAAATTTGCGCCTTGCGCAGGCTTTCCCGACGCGCATCGTCGATGTCGCTCATCGTATCGGCCCGGATCATCCTATGGGCGCGGGTCTCGCCGCCAAAATCCTTTTCGATCTTGGCCGCGATGCGATAGCCGCTCTCGGCCTTCATCGGCTCGGGAAAGATGCGGTAGTCATTGCCGTAAAGCTCGGGCTTTGTGCTGTGGTGTGGCGCGGTGTCGGGTTGCGATTTGCCGCCGAAGAGTTTTCCGAAAAGGGACATGGGGGCCTCCTGTTTGGGGGCAGTTTGGCGTGGTGGAGTCGGGAGTGCAAGGTGGTGCGCATCGCCTGACCGGGGGCTGTCAAAGGATAAACACCAAACCAAATCGACGATATGCAAACCCCTTTAGAGATATTCAATTATAGTGAATGTCACTAACGAATCTCAACCGCCAGTGCGCGCCACGGTTCAATGTCCCAGTAGGCGCGTGCCGCACCAGAGGTAGATGGTAAAATCCAAATTTCTGGAAACCCTGAAAAGTGATACTTGCCATATCTCTCTATGCATTTTTTACCGAAAACAACTTGACCCGCCTTTTTACCATTAAAGGCAATCTTTCGAGGTTGAAATTCATGCACAACACCCACCAACCGATGCACCGCAAAATCCTGTTTTGAAAGTTTTCGGTCCATGCCCGATTTATTTTTGACCAGGTCAGTCAAACCTATTTTATGTGAAAGCAGTTTGTCTTCTTCGCCAATCGACAAGGCTTGAGAAACCAGACCAACCTCAGACAAAACTGACCAGAACCGGTTTCCGCGTCCTGCATAATAGGAGCCAATTTCTGCAGACCTACGACCCGCCGCAGTTCCACAAAAAAGGACTTCTAAATCCCACTCTAAAAAGTCTTGAAGCATAAAACAAAAACGCCCCCCTTTCGGGAGGCGCCTCTCACTTTACTGATCCAAGAACGACCGCAGTTTGCGCGACCGGCTTGGGTGTTTCAACTTCCGCAGGGCTTTCGCTTCGATCTGACGGATGCGTTCGCGGGTGACCGAGAACTGTTGGCCGACTTCTTCGAGCGTGTGGTCCGTGTTCATGCCGATGCCAAACCGCATCCGCAAGACGCGTTCTTCACGCGGGGTGAGCGAGGCCAGAACGCGGGTGGTGGTCTCTTTCAGGTTTTCCTGAATCGCCGCATCCAGTGGCAGGATGGCGTTTTTGTCCTCGATGAAATCGCCGAGTTGTGAATCTTCCTCGTCGCCAATCGGAGTTTCCAAAGAGATCGGCTCTTTGGCGATTTTCATCACTTTGCGGACTTTTTCCAAAGGCATTTGCAGCTTTTCTGCCAATTCCTCAGGTGTCGGTTCGCGGCCGATTTCGTGGAGCATCTGACGCCCGGTGCGCACGAGTTTGTTGATCGTTTCGATCATGTGCACAGGGATACGGATGGTGCGGGCCTGATCGGCGATCGAGCGGGTGATCGCCTGACGAATCCACCAGGTCGCATAGGTGGAGAATTTATAGCCGCGACGATATTCAAACTTATCGACGGCTTTCATCAGGCCAATGTTGCCTTCCTGAATGAGATCGAGGAATTGCAAACCGCGGTTGGTGTATTTTTTCGCAATCGAAATCACCAGACGCAGGTTGGCCTCGACCATTTCTTTCTTGGCCTGACGCGCCTCTTTTTCGCCCTTTTGCACCTGTTGCACGATGCGGCGGAATTCGGAAATATCCACACCAACATACTGACCAACCATGGCCATTTCAGAGCGCAGCTCTTCGACTTTCGGTGTGTGGCGTTCGACAAACATCTGCCAGCCGCGCCCGGCCTTTTCCGCCATACGATCCAACCAAGACGGGTCCAATTCGTAGCCGCGATATTCATCAATGAACTCTTTGCGATTGATCCGAGCCTGATCGGCGAGTTTCACCATGTTGGAGTCGATCGACATAACGCGTTTGTTGATGCCGTAAAGCTGGTCAATCAACGCTTCGATCCGGTTGTTGTGCAGGTGAAGCGAGTTCACCAAAACGACGATTTCGGAGCGCAGCTTTTGGTAGGTCGCCTCTTCATTGTCGGAGAAACTATTGTCCTCGTTCAATGTGGCCGACATCCGCTGATCCTGCATCTCGGACAGGTTGGCGAAGTCTTCGGAAATGCGCGCAAGGGTTTCAAGAACCTGCGGCTTCAATGCCGCTTCCATCGCCGCCAAAGACATGTTGGCCTGTTCGTCGTCATCCTCGTCGTCATCGTCATCCGTGGAGATCGGATTGCCGTCGGCGTCGTATTCTTGTGCCTTCTCTTTGGTCTCATCGTCGGAGGAGCTGCTGCTGCTCGTCGCCAGACCGCCGACAACGCTCTCTTCGTCATCGCCATCAACGCCGGTGCCAAACGTGGCCTCAAGGTCGATCACATCGCGCAAAAGAATGTCTTCGGACAAAAGTTCGTCGTGCCAGATGGTGATCGCCTGAAAGGTCAGCGGGCTCTCGCAAAGCCCCAAGATCATCGTGTTGCGACCGGCCTCAATGCGCTTGGCAATCGCGATCTCGCCTTCGCGCGACAGCAATTCAACAGAGCCCATTTCGCGCAGATACATCCGCACGGGGTCGTCGGTGCGATCCAGTTTTTCGGTCTCAGACGCCGCCATTGCGACATCGCGCGATCCCGTGGCCTGAACCAAAGCGCCGCCCTTGGCGTCGCCTGCGTCCTCGTCCTCGACCTCTTCATCTTCAATAATATTGATGCCCATCTCAGAGAGCATCGACATCACATCTTCGATCTGCTCAGAACTCACCTGTTCCGGCGGCAACACTTTGTTGAGCTGGTCGTAGGTGATGTAGCCCTTTTCACGAGCCTCAGAGATCATCTTTTTGACCGAGGTCTGGCTTACATCCAGCATACCATCCTGATCTTGATCTTCAGTCTTGGCGTCGTCGTTGTCCTTAGCGGCCATACGGCACTCCCCTTCACGTCACTGTTGGGCCCCATCAAGCGCATCGGATAGGCCCGACGCCCCCTGTGGTTGGCCCGCGAATCACCCCTGTCCCAAGGGCTGATCTTCGGATGAAACGAATCATGTCATGCGATTCGCCGATTCGCTACCCGAATACCCATATTTCCTTAACCATTCCTGCACCAGAGGCCAGCGAACGCTGCCCCTTCTTCTGCAACAGATAGAGCACAGGTGCCGCATGTCATCCGCGCGCCGCATATTTGAGCGCAGGACAGGCTCACTTTTGCGGATTGATCTTGGACAAAAGCGCATGAAACGCCTCGCGCTCACTGCGCGACAAGGCCAATCCGTTGTCAGCCACATCAAACTCGGTGCGGTCCTCCGCCTCCGCCTTGGTCGCGCGATTGCGCGCCTCGGCGGCCTGTCGCAAACGCCAGGTTAATTTCTCATCATCGGCCGCCAACAGCGCCTCTACCCCCTCGGCCAACTCGACACCATAGCCGCGCCGGGCTTTGAGCTTGGCCAATTCTTCGGTCAAACACATCTGCGCCGTGTCCGCTTCGGGGCGACGCACGGGCGGCGCGATTTGAACATGGGGATGCGACATCAACCGATCAAGGGCCTCTTGCCCCACCATGGCGATCACATTTTCACGCAAAGCTGCCGCGTCCACCTCTTCGGCGTGGGTCAGGATGGCATGAAGCAATGCGCCATGTTCCTCGGTGCGCGGGTGCAGCCCCTCAAGTTGCGGCAAAAACGTCAAGGCCAGTCCGGGGTTGCAGATCAGCACGGCCAAAACCACCGCTTCGCGCATCAAATCAGCGTTGTTGTCATCGCCCGAGACGATCATCGAGGCCTTCAGCCCCGCGGTTGGGACCGCAGCAACCTGATAACGGCCCTGCCCGCCCGGTCCCGGCACCCAAGCGCGTTTTGGCGCGCCATTTCTGCCCCCGCCACGCGCCTCGCCATTGCCCGATCTTTGCGGCCGGAACAGTTGAAAACGCATATCTTTGAGGATTTCGCCATAGTGGCCTTTGATCGAGGCATCTGTAATCGGTCGGATGGCATCGCGCAGCGCCTTGTCCAACGTGGCGCGCCGTTCCGGGCTGTCGAACACTTTGCCCTCGGTCTCACGCCGCCACAACAGCGTCACCATTGGCACCGCCGCGTCCAACACCTCTTGCATCGCGCTCGCGCCCTTGGCCTTGATCAGATCATCGGGATCTTGGCCCTCCGGCAGGATCGCAAAGCGCAGCGATTGCCCGGCCTGAAGCAGCGGCATCGCCAGATCAATCACCCGGTAAGCGGCGCGCAGCCCGGCGGTGTCGCCATCAAGTGCAATCACCGGCTCCGGCGACATCCGCCACATCAATTGCAATTGCCGATCCGTAATGGCCGTGCCCAACGGCGCAACCGTGGCCTCAAACCCGGCCTCCGAAAGTGCGATCACGTCCATATAGCCTTCGGAGACCACCAAGGTTTGACCTTTGCCACAGGCGGCACGCGCCGGACCGTTGTTGTACAGGGCCGCGCCCTTATCAAACAGCAATCGCTCCGGGCCGTTGAGGTATTTCGCCCGCGCGTTCGGGTCCATCGCACGGCCCCCAAAGGAAATCAGCCGCCCCCGGCCATCGCGGATGGGAAACACGATCCGGTCGCGAAAGAAATCGTATGGTTCGCGGCCATCGTCAGGCTTGGCGGCGACCCCGGCCTCAATCGCCAGCTCGGCGGAAATGCCCTGATCTTTGAGCGCACGCAAAAGCGCGTTGCCATTGGGGGCAAAGCCGATCTCAAAGCGATCGCGGGTCTCGGGTTTCATGCCGCGTTTGTCGAGATAGGCCCGCGCCTGTGCCCCGCCTGATTGTTGCAACTGAAGCCGGAAGAACCGGTTCGCCGCCTCGTTGACCTCGGCCAAGGCGCTGCGCTTGTCGGTCTGCTCTTGGGCCCTCGGGTCGCGTTCAGGCATCGGCATCCCGGCCTCGCGCGCCAAAATTTCGACCGCTTCGATGAAGGAGACGTTTTCCGTCTCGCGCACGAATGTGATCGCGTCGCCTTTGGCGTGGCACCCGAAGCAATAGTAAAACCCTTGTTTGTCATCGACATGAAAGGAGGCGGATTTTTCGGTGTGGAATGGGCATGGCGCCCACATATCGCCTTTTCCGGCGTTGGATTTGCGCGCATCCCACATGACTTTTCGCCCGACCACATCGGTCAGTGACAGGCGGGTGCGCAGCTCTTCCAAGAATCCGGGTGGCAATGACATGGGCGGCAGTATCCTCCGTCCGGCGGCCAAGGTCCAGAGGGGCCGCGCATCAAAGAGGCATGTCCGAGCCTGCGCTGTGACTTCCCCTCTTCCCCCCTTCCCCCCTTCCCCGCCGCCAAAAGCCTCTTTCCCCGCCGAAAAGTTCGCAAAGACTTCGCCCTGCCTTAACGACGATGAATCACTTTGTGGCAAAATGGTGCGCCAAATGTGGCGCTCCCAAGGCGCAGTGTGGCAAAATCGTGACCGCCACCTCACTCCCGCCCCCAAACTCCCTCTAAAAGCGCTTTGATCCGCGACCTTTGTGACCATATCAGGGCAAAGCAATCCTCTATTTACTTTAAGAAAATGCAGGATCAACATGCTCTGGATAGGGATTGTACAAAGCACGGAAAATTCCGGCCTTTCTCTATCAAACTGGGAAATGGGGGCACCGCTTTGATGAAAAGATGGTGTCATGCAAGGTTTTGATCGCAGCGATGAAATCGCTGTAGGAAATATGAGTACACAGCGGTCCTTTGGAACGGCGCAAAATGGTGCCGCGAAGGGCATATTTTATAGCCTCACCTCAGCGCCACAGCGTTTGGGGCAGTCTGTACGCATGCTCTCTCGGTTGCGTTTGCCGCAGCCCGACCGCTATGCCCGTGAGGAACATGGCTCTCTGGCTGTGTTCGGCCTGTTCACTTTTGTCATTGTGATGGTTCTGGCTGGGATTGGCGTCGACATCGTGCGCCATGAAACCCTAAGAACCGAGCTCCAAAACACCCTTGATCGCGCCGTGCTGGCCGCTGCCAACCTTGAAAACACCTTTGATCCCGACGTGGTGGTCGAAGACTATTTCGCCAAGGCCGGCCTGTCGCAGTATCTGAGCAGTGTCAAAACCGAAGTGTCCGGCCAAGGCCGACGCGTGACCGCAACCGTGTCCGCCGACATTCCGACCTATTTCATGAAATTCGCCGCCGTCGACACCCTGACATTGGCAAGCCACGGCACTGCTGAACAGGGTCTGGCCAATCTCGAAATCTCGCTTGTGCTTGATGTGTCGAACTCGATGAACAGTTCAAACCGGATTGGCAACCTTGCCCTCGCAGGCAAAGATTTTGCCAAGACCATTTTCGACAACTCCGCGCCTGACACGGTTTCGATGTCCGTTGTTCCCTACTCCACTCAGGTGAACGCGGGCCCGACCATATTGTCGGAATTCAACGTCGAGGATACGCATGACAATTCCTATTGCCTGAACTTCACCGAAAGCGATTTCGAAACCACGAACATCGAACCCAAAGACTATGCCGGGTCCAAATATTACCAACAAACAGTGGCGTTTGACCCGTGGTATTACAATGACTTCAACAAAGGCACCCTGCTTGAGGTCTGTGACCCCCACAGCTACAACCGCATCCTGCCGTTCTCCAATTCGCTTGCTGATGTGCAAAGCAAAATCGGCGGCCTTCAAGCCGACGGCAACACCTCCATTGATGTCGGCGTGAAATGGGGGGCTGCTTTGCTTGATACCTCCGCCGCCCCTCTGACCGCCGCGCTCATCAGCACAGGCGAAGTGTCCTCCGCCATGTCGGGACGCCCAACAGCGAACTCTGGCTCGACCCTCAAAGTGATGGTGGTGATGACCGATGGTGTGAACACCACGCAATATTACATGCCCTCAAATTACCGCTCCGGCAATTCGGATATCTATCTTGCCCCCGATGGCAAGGTCTCTTTCCCGATCAGCAAAAGGAAATGCAGCTACTATTCCTGCTGGTATGAAACCCAATGGTATGAACCGCAAAGCCGAAATTACTACAGCGCCGTCTATGGTGGCTCAAACGCCACGCTACTGACATGGCCCGAAGTGTGGAAACGCTTCACCGTCGAAAGCCATGCCTATGCCCGCTACTATGCGTCCGGCAGCGCCAATGACTATTACTTCTGGACCGGTGCCACCCGCGTTGGCGTGAGCGGCTCCACCAAGAACGCGCGTCTGGACAAAATCTGTACTGCGGCCAAAAACAACGGTGTTTTGATCTTTACCATCGGGTTCGAAGCCCCCAGCGACGCCGAAGATGTGCTGATCTCCTGCGCCTCCTCTCCGTCGCATTACTATGATGTGGATGGTTTGGAAATCGCCGACGCTTTTGCTGCAATCGCCACAAAGGTAACGGAACTGAGGTTGGTCGAATGAGTGCTTTATCCGCCCTAAGACGCCTGTCGCGGCGCTATCGTCGCGGCGAAACTGGCAGCTCGACAATCGAATTTGTCATCGTCTTTCCGGTGTTCGCGTTCCTGATGATGGGCAGCTATGAGATCGGGTATTACACGGTCTCCTCCTCCATGCTGGACCGGGGGCTTGACCTTGCTGTGCGCGATATCCGTCTTGGCACAGCCTCAAATGTCACGCTGTCATCGCTCAAGACGGCGGTTTGCACCTATGCGCGCTATGTCCGCAAGTGTGAAGACAACCTGCACATCGCACTTGAACCCGTGGATGCAAATAATTTTGTGCGCCCCGCCTATATCGCGGAGTGCATTGACAGGAACCAAAACATCACCCCCGCAACCACGTTTAGTGACGGCGGTGAAAATGAACTGATGCTTGTGCGCGCTTGTGTGAACGTCGATCCGATTTTCCCAACCACTTGGCTTGGGGCCGCTTTGGAAGGCACGCCGGGCTCTGGCTATGCGATGGTGTCCACCGCAGGCTTCGTCAACGAACCCAACACATGATCGGAATGCTCATGACATCCTTGCGCACTCATCTGCTGTCTTTTGCCCGTCGCTACCAACGCGACGACCAAGGCACATGGTCTGTCGAAGCCGTGATCATGACCCCGTTGATCCTATTCTCATTGGTGTTTTGTTACACGTTCTTCACCGCGTTTCAGGCCAAATCAGAGGCCAACAAAGCCAATTATACGATCTCTGATTACCTCTCGCGGCAAACCGACCCGGTCACCCCGACCTTTCTCAATGGGACGGCGGATCTCTATCGTTTTCTCAACAACTCCGGCAACATCGACATGCGTGTCTCTGAGGTCAAGTTTTCGGTCGACAGCGATGGCAACGGGACCTACAGCCTCGTGTGGTCCTACGCCGTGGGCAATTTCTCGGCATTGACCGGGGATAGCCTGTCTGGCGTCGAAAACCGCCTACCGCTTTTGGCGAATGGGGAAGAGGTGCTTTTGGTCGAAACCGTGCGCAACTGGGCGCCACTGTTCGATGTGGGCTTGGGCGCACAATTGTCTTTTGCCGACACAATCACCACCAAACCCCGCTTTGCAACACAGGTTTTGTTTGATGACGGCACGACATCTTCGGGGTCGTCAAACACAGACACCACCGACGATCCCAACATGGATCAAGGCAGCGGCACGCGCAAATATAATAGATATTATTATTGATCGCTTGGAGGCGGATCACGGCTCAGCTCAATGGCTCAGTCGATCCGCCCTGCGCCTGCAATGCGTGCTGCGATCACATCGGCCATCGCTTTGCCTTGGCCTGCGGGGGTTACCCCGCCGACCCCGATCCGGTGCCCCAATCGCCACCACAGACCCGGCACCCACGCGCGCGGGTATGCTGTCTGATCCGGGCCCGTTTTCAATCGGATCATAAAGCCGTTTGAGGGTTTGAAGGCAAACGTGCCGCGTTCGACGGCGGAAATATCGTCCAACCGACACAAAACCCGGCCGCCCTGCTCAATCAGAGCCTCTTCGGTCAAAACCAAACCGCGCCCGGTTGCCCGCCACACCAGCCACGCAAAGGCAAAGGCCAACACGGCCATCGCCAAAAGCAAGGCAATCCACCCCATCCCGACCGCTTCAGGCTGCGCCGCGATCCAGACAAGCAAGGCCCCCAATGCGACCAGCATTGCCGCGGCACTCGCACGTCGGGCGGGGGACGGGAGGAGGATGAAATCGGACATATGGATGCTCCTGTTGGGGCTTTTTTCAGGGCTTCAGAAGGCCCTCTCATGATGGACCCACCAAACGACATACACCCGTGCGAGACGCTGGACCTTTTGACCTCAGGTGACGTGCAAAAGGCTGTAACGCAAAAGCCGCACAACGGAAAGCCATCTTGTCCCGAAGCACGGTGCAAGGTAAGCAAACATAGTTTATCCTGCCAACGGACCCTGCCGATCATGTTGCGCCATCGCCCCTTTCGCTCTTTTTATGTGGCCTTGCCTTTGGCCGCCGCGCTCTTGGGCCTCTCTGGCTGTGCCAATCGTCCAGACCTATCGGGGCGTGTCGCGCCGGTTGATGCAACTCAGGCTTGGCCAAGCCTGTTGAGTTCAGCGACGCTCAGTGCCACACCGCCCGCAACCGAGGCTGGCGCAGAGGCCGCCACGGCTCTGGCACAAAGGGCCGCCGCGCTGGCCGCGCGGGGTCGCGCCTTATCCAGAACCCCAGTCCTGACACAGGCCGAGCGTGCCCGCCTGCTGGCCGCTCTTGCCCGCACAGACGCCCCCTCTTAACCGCACATCTCGGCACGCGTCGGCCCCATCCTGACAGGCGGCAAACCCTGTGACCTCGCCGCCGCCATCACAGTTGCACCTTAGCTCATTCACAGCTATCAGAGCGCACATATTCTTCTTTAGTGATGCGGAGCCTCCTATGCCGAAAACCCCTTCCAAAACCGCCCCCTACGCCTCGGGATTGCGGGTCTCGGCACCGTTGGTGTGGGGGTGATCAAAATCATCCAACGCAAAGCCAATCTTTTGGCCCAACGCACCGGGCGCCCTATCGTTGTCACCGCCGTCTGCGCCCGTTCGCGCGACAAGGATCGCGGCATCGACATGTCCCATTACGCTTGGGAAGACGATCCGGTCGCTTTGGCCCTGCGCGATGATGTGGATGTGTTTGTCGAATTGATGGGCGGTTCCGACGGCCCCGCCAAGGCTGCAACCGAGGCCGCTTTGGCGGCGGGCAAAGACGTGGTCACCGCCAACAAAGCCATGCTGGCGCTGCACGGCCAAGACCTTGCCCTGCGCGCCGAAGCCAAGGGCGCTGTGTTGCGCTATGAGGCGGCCGTCGCCGGTGGTATTCCAGTGATCAAGGCGCTGACCGAAGGCCTTGCGGGTAACCGCATCGAGCGCATCGTCGGCGTGATGAACGGCACCTGCAATTACATCCTGACGCGGATGGAAAACGAGGGCCTGTCCTATGACGAAGTCTTCGCCGCGGCCAAGGCGCTTGGCTATCTCGAAGCCGACCCGACGCTGGATGTGGGTGGCATCGACGCTGGTCACAAGCTGGCCTTGCTGGCCGCTATCGGCTTTGGCACGCAGGTCGATTTTGAGAACATGGTGCTAGAGGGCATCGAACGCATCACCATCGAAGACATTCACCACGCCGCCGACATGGGCTTTCGCATCAAACTTTTGGGCGTGGCACAGATGACCGGGCGCGGCCTTGAACAGCGCATGACACCTTGCCTTGTCCCCGCCACCTCACCTTTGGGTCAGTTGGAAAATGCCACCAATATGGTGGTGCTTGAGGGCGATGAGGTTGGGCAAATCGTGCTGCGCGGCGCAGGTGCGGGCATGGGCCCCACCGCCTCCGCCGTCATGTCCGATGTGATCGACATTGCGCGCGGTGTACGCATTCCGACCTTTGGCGTCCCCGCCGATGTGCTGGAAAAATCCACGCCTGCCGTCGCCGCAACCCCTGCGCCCTATTATTTGCGCATGTCCTTGCTCGACAAACCCGGCGCTTTGGCGAAAATCGCCGCCGCCTTGGGGGACGCAGGTGTGTCCATCGACCGGATGCGCCAATATGGCCAAGAGGCCAATCCAGAGGTCGCGCCCGTGTTGATCGTCACCGACGCCACCTCGCGCAAATCCTTGGATGTGGCATTGGAGGGCATGTCGCAAACCGGCGTTTTGGCCTCTGAACCGGTCGCGATCCGTATTGAAACGGTGTGATCCATGTCGATCTGGCAGGCGCTCAACACCCCTGTCGACATTTACTGCGAGCGGCTCGACCCGTCCTTTTGGGCCGAACCGCTCAACGCCCTGTCCAATGCCGCCTTTCCCCTCGTCGCCCTGCTGATCTGGCAGATGATGCGGGCGCGTGGGCTGATCTCAGCGATGACTGCGGTGTTGATCGGGCTCTGCGCGCTGATTGGGCTCGGCTCGTTTTTGTTTCACACCTTCGCCAATCGTTGGTCAGAATGGGCCGACACCGTGCCGATCTGGGGCTTTGTCGGGTTGTATGTCTATGCGACCCTGACCACGGAGCGCGGCAAATCCCGGCGCTATAAAATCATTGCGGCCACGTTAATTTCCACCGCCACCCTCGCCGTATTGGGTCTCATGGCCACCGGCGAAACCACCGATGCGAATGCCACCGATCCGCTCAATGGCACGGGTCAATATGCTCCCGCGCTGATCGCTTTGCTGGTCTTTGCCGGAGCATCATGGCGGTTGCATTTGCCGCAAACGCCCTGGGTCTTGACCGCCGCCGCGACCTTTCTTGCCTCTCTGGCATTTCGGACCTTTGATATGGCGTTTTGCGACTCGTGGCCCATGGGGACACATTTCATGTGGCATATCCTGAATGCGGCAATGATCGGTTTTTTACTCTTGGCCCGCTCTGTCGCCAGACCCGCCACATCGACGCGGTGACTGCCTATCTACGGGGCGGATTGCGACAAGTTGACGTAATTTTGTTACGTCTCACCAATAAGTTAGCGCAAACAATTGCCTGTTAGCGCACACAGATGCGCGCTCACCTTGCCCCGCCGATGAACATATGGTCATGAGGGGGGGACCATCCAATCCGTCCGTCGAAAAAGGACCATCCCATGTCGAAACCCATCGCTTTTTATGACCGCATGCTGTCGCTCGGTCTCGCCCGTGTCGCCGAACAAGCCGCCCTCGCCTCCGCCGATTTCGTCGGCCTCGGAGATGAAAAAGCCGCTGACCAAGCCGCCGTGAACGCCATGCGCGAACAGCTCAACTCTCTCGACATCAAAGGCGTTGTTGTGATCGGTGAGGGCGAGCGCGACGAAGCCCCGATGCTCTACATCGGCGAAGAGGTTGGCACCGGCGAAGGTCCAGCCGTGGACATCGCCCTTGATCCGCTCGAAGGCACCACATTGACCGCCAAAGACATGCCCAACGCATTGACCGTGATCGCGATGGCGCCGCGCGGCACCTTGTTGCACGCCCCTGATGTGTACATGGACAAACTGGCAATTGGGCCGGGCTACGCCAAAGACGTGATCAGCCTTGCCATGTCCCCGACCGAACGCGTTGAAGCGCTGGCCAAGGCCAAAGGCGTGCGTCCGAACCAGATCAACCTCTGTGTGCTTGAACGTCCCCGCCACGAAGACCTCATCGCCGAATTGCGTGCCACGGGCGCGTCGATCCGCCTGATCACCGATGGCGATGTCGCCGGTGTGATCCACTGTGCCGAGGCCAAAACCGGCATCGACATGTATATGGGCTCTGGCGGCGCCCCAGAGGGCGTTTTGGCGGCCTCCGCGTTGAAATGCATGGGCGGTCAGATGTGGGGTCAGCTTTTGTTCCGCAACGACGACGAACGCGGCCGCGCCACCAAAGCCGGCATCACCGATTTCGACAAAATCTATTCGCGGGACGAACTGGTCACCGGCGATGTGATCTTTGCCGCAACTGGCGTGACTGATGGCTCTATCGTGTCAGGCATCAAACGCGAGCCGGGCTATTTGACCACAGAAACCATTCTGATGCGGTCCAAAACCGGCTCGGTGCGTCACATGACCTACCGCAACCCGATCTCGAACGCGCACCAGCTCTAAGATCACGCCCGAGCCTTGCTCGCAGATGTTTCAGACAGGCGGCTCCTTTGGGGCCGCCTTTTGCTTGTGCCCGACCGCTAGTATTTGCAACTGGCTTGGGCATGGGCGATAAGCTCAGCCATGAGCGATTTTCTTGATGTTACCACCTCTTTGACCGCCCGCCGCTGGGTTGGTCCCACCGATGATCTGATCCGTCAGGCGGAGGCCTTGGCCCAGCACACCGGCCTGCCGGTTGCCCTGTGTCAAACCTTGGCACGGCGGGGCGTAACCGCCGGAGAGGCAGAGCGGTTTTTGGACCCGAAGCTCAAGGACCTTTTGCCCGACCCACTGACATTGAAAGACATGGGCAAAGCCGCCGAGCGGTTTTTGGTCGCGCTGAAAGCCCAACAACGCATTGCGGTGTTTGCCGATTATGACGTCGATGGCGGCACCTCGGCGGCGCTGTTGCTGACGTGGTTGCGTGACATGGGGCATCAGGCGACGCTTTATATTCCCGACCGGATTGATGAGGGCTATGGCCCGAATGAACCGGCCATGGCGGCGCTGGCACAGGACCACGATCTGATCGTTTGCGTCGATTGCGGGACGCTTAGCCACGCGCCCATTGCGGCGGCGAAAGGCGCGGATGTGATCGTTTTGGATCACCATTTGGGTGGAGAGACACTGCCCGAATGCGTTGCCGTGGTGAACCCGAACCGGCAAGATGAGAGTGGCGACCTGGCCCATCTCTGCGCCGCCTCTGTGGTGTTTTTGATGCTGGTTGAGGTCAACCGGCTGATGCGCGCCGAAGGCCAAAAAGGCCCCAATCTGATGGCCGCGCTTGATCTTGTCGCACTGGCCACCGTTGCCGATGTCGCGCCGCTGATTGGTGTCAACCGCGCGCTGGTGCGTCAGGGGCTAAAGGTCATGGCCGGGCGGCATCGCATCGGATTGCGCGCGCTTGCCGATGTGGCCCGGATGGACACCGCCCCGACCTCTTATTCGCTGGGTTTCCTGTTAGGGCCTCGGATCAACGCCGGTGGTCGGATCGGTGCGGCGGATTTAGGCGCGCGGCTTTTGGCCACCCAAGACCCAAATGAGGCACAGGCGCTGGCCGAACGGCTGGACCAGCTCAACACCGAGCGGCGCGAAATTGAAAACGCCGTGCGCGAGGCGGCGCTTGCGCAGGCTGAGGCCCGCGGACTTGACGGTCCGCTGGTCTGGGCCGCAGGCGAAGGTTGGCATCCCGGCGTGGTTGGGATCGTCGCCTCGCGCCTGAAAGAATCCTCCAACCGCCCCGCCATTGTCATCGGCTTTGACGGCGATGAGGGCAAAGGCTCTGGCCGCTCTATTTCGGGCGTCGATCTGGGCGCGTCGATCCAAAAACTGGCGGCTGAGGGGCTTTTGGTCAAAGGCGGCGGCCATAAGATGGCGGCGGGTTTGACCGTGATGCGGGACAAATTGGAACCCGCGATGGAACGCCTGTCTGAATTGCTCGCCAAACAGGGCGCGGGCGACGGCGGGCCTGCGGATTTGAAACTCGACGGGATGCTCATGCCCGGTGCCGCCACGATTGATCTGATCACCCGGTTAGAGGCCGCAGGGCCGTTTGGGGCCGCCGCCCCTGCCCCGCGGTTTGCTTTTCCGTCCTGTGCCATCCATTTCGCCCGACGCATTGGCGAAAGCCACCTGAAAATCAGCTTTTCCGACGGTCTGGGACCGCGTTTGGAGGCGATTTGTTTTGGCGCGTATGATGGCGCTCTGGGTCCGGCGCTTGAGGCCCATGGTGGTGCGCGATTCCATTTGGCTGGACGGCTTGAAATCAACACTTGGGGCGGGCGGCAATCGGTGCAATTGCGCCTTGAGGACGCGGCTCGGGCATGATGGCCCGCGTGACGCATCCTCGCTGTCACCAAGTTGTAAGATTCTGCCGCCAATGCGCAAAATTCCTCTTGCGCCTACGCGGCTGCCCGTCTAAACACCCGCTCACACCAAGCGCGGTCCATTCGTCTATCGGTTAGGACGCCAGGTTTTCAACCTGGAAAGAGGGGTTCGATTCCCCTATGGACTGCCACTTTCCCCATATCCCGATCTTATCTCCCATCGCTGCGCTGCGCCGTTTGGCTGTCGTGTTGACGTTTCGGTTGTCCGCCCCTCTGTCACGACAGGTTCACAGCCTCGTATTAGAGAGCCTCTGCGCGGTGCTTTGCTGCGTTCAAAGGAGATCTCAAAATGATGACCGTTTCCCGGTTGCTCGCGACCGTCAGTGTCTGCGGCATGATGATGGCTGGCGCAGCCTCTGCCGACCCGTTTTCCATGGGCCTTTGGGGCGACATGCCCTATGCCAAGGCCGATGACGCCCCGTTTATTCCCGCGCTGATCGCGGATATCAACGCCTCAGACATCGCCTTTTCCATGTATGATGGTGATATCAAAGACGGGTCTTCTGAGTGCACCGATGCGATCTATACCGATGCGATCACCATGTTTGACAGCCTCAGCGCCCCGGTCATCTATGTGCCCGGCGACAACGAATGGACCGATTGTCATCGCACCAACAACGGTGGCTGGGACAACCTTGAGCGCCTGAGCCATATCCGCCAGACGATGTTCAACACCCTCGACACCTTTGGCGCAACCAAGATGCCGGTTGAGCACCAAGGCACACCGGGCGAAGCCTATGCCGAGAACACCCGCTACAGCCGTGATGGGGCCATGTTTGTGGGCCTCAACGTGCCGGGGTCCAACAACAACATGGTCGTCGATGACGCGGCCTGTACCAAAAAAAGCGAACGCACCGCAGAGCAATGTGCCGCTGACAACGCGGAGTACAAAGAGCGCGATGCCGCAAACATCGCCTGGCTGACCGAGTCCTTTGCCATGGCCAAAGACGCCGGTGACATGGGCATCATGATCGTGCTTCAGGCTGACATGGGCTTTGACATTCCTGAGACCGAGGATGACGACGAAAGCCGCCTGTCGGGCAAAGAAGGCTATGCCGCCTTCCTCGACGCGCTGATGGCTCAGACCGAAGCCTTCGACGGCCAAGTCGTTTTGGTCCATGGCGACACCCATTACTTTAAAATGGACAAGCCGCTGCCGAACGCATCCCACATGTTGGCCAATTTCACCCGTGTTCAGACATTTGGCTCCCCGAACGTGCATTGGGTCAAGGTCGATGTCGACGCAACCACCCGCGACGTGTTCACCTTTCGCCCGATGATTGTGGCCGCGAATGCGATGAAATCTTTGCCGAACTAAGCGCACGTCCGGTTCGGGCGATCAGACGCGCCATTTAAGGCACTCAAACTGTCATCGCCGGGGTTTTGTCCCGGCGATGCTGTTTGTTGGGGGCGTGCTGGATCACACTTGAACCACAGGCCCCTCACGCCCGAAGCACATAGGTCCCCGGTGCCGCACAGAGCGGCGCATAGCCCGCCTCTGCACGCCCCATAGCTGGCAGATCCCCCAGCGGGCCGGAGCGTTCTTTCAACCACAGCGCGTGCGCTGTCCACCATGATCCCTCCTGCGGGGCCACCGCCTCTTGCCACTCATCCGCATCGCGGAACGGCGCATCAAACGCTGTGGTCGCCATGCGGAAATGACGGCCCCGATGGCCGGGTTCGGTGACGATTCCGGCGTTGTGCCCGCCATTGGTCAGAACAAAGGTGACATCTGTGTCGGCAAAGCGGTGGAATTTATAAACCGATTTCCACGGGGCCACATGGTCATCCTCGGTGCCGACCGCAAAAATCGGCGCACGAATGTCGGAGATCGCAATCGGTTTGCCCGCGACCTCATAGCGCCCTTCGGCCAGATCATTGTTCAAAAACAACTGGCGCAGGTATTGCGCATGCATTGTATAGGGCAACCGCGTGCCATCGGCATTCCACGCCAGAAGATCAAACATCTTCATCCGCTCACCCATCAGATAATCATGGACATTGCGCGACCAGATCAGATCGGCAGAGCGCAACAGGCGGAAGGCACCGCCCATCTGTTCGGTCGACAAATAACCCTGATCCCACATCATATCTTCGAGAAAATTGACCTGACTGTCGTTGATAAACAGGGTCAATTCGCCCGCTTCGGTGAAATCGGTTTGCGCGGCCAAAAACGTCAGCGTGTCAAACCGCGTGTCGCCATCGCGCGCCATCGCCGCCGCCGCAATCGCCAGCAAAGTACCGCCAAGACAATAGCCCAACCCATGCACATGATCCGAACCGGTGATCGCCTGAACCGCGTCCAAGGCCTCCATGATGCCCATCGCACGGTAATCCTCCATGCTCAGATCACGGTCTTCGGCCTCCGGGTTGAGCCAAGAAATCATGAACACGCTAAACCCCTGCCCGGTCAGAAATTTGACCATCGAATTTTCGGGCGACAGATCGAGAATGTAATATTTCATGATCCATGCGGGCACGATCAGGATCGGTTCGGGATGAACCTGATCCGTTGTCGGCGCATATTGAATCAGCTCGATCAAGCGGTTGCGATAGACCACCTGACCCGGGCTGGTCGCCAAATCGCGGCCAAGTTGAAACGCCTCGGCCTCGGGTGATTTTTCTTTCGTCACATAGCGCTTGATGTCTTCGCCAAAATTTTGCGCCCCACGCACAAGGTTCATGCCCCCCTGCGCCAGCGTCGCCTGCAAAACCTCGGGGTTGGTCAGCGGCAGGTTTGATGGCGACATCATATCAAGCACCTGACGCGCCAAAAACGCCATCACATTTTCATGCTGTTTCGTCATGCCCGGCACATCGGTCATCGCGTTGTGCCACCATTGTTGTTGCAATAAAAACGACTGATACATCATATTATACGGCCATTCTTGCCAAGACGGATCGCGAAACCGGTGGTCCTGTGGCAGGCTTTCGATACAGGGCTGCACGTCAGCCCCCGACAGGCATCGCCCGGCATATTGCATCTGGCGAGAGGCCTTTTTCCCGGCCTTCTCGATCAGTTCCAATTGTTTGCCGGGGGCGGTTGCCAGATGGGTCAGCCAATCCGCCCAAGCCGCAGCCAGAGCCGAGGGGGCAATGCCCATAGTCACCCGCGCCAACGCGGCATTGGCCGCCTTGTCCATCACGTTATAGACGTTGAAATCCTGATCCGTGTCGCGCTCGGGCGTCCCCAAAGACCTTGGGGTCGCAGCCCCCTTGTCACGCGCCTCACCCGGTTTCACCAAAGCCATTTTGGCCGCAGGTTTCCGAGGGGCATTGACTTTGGGGGGCGTCGTTTTGATCTGGTGTGCCATCACATCCTCCACTCACTCAAGGCGGCATTGCCCGCAGCTTGAGATCATTCTGACCTGTTCCACGCCTCAGAACACTGATTTCAGTCAACCCCCATTCCACTCAGCCAAAGTCCGCCAGACAGCGCCCCAAATCGCCTGTGACTGCCGTTCTGTCTGGCCGGTCGTCCTCCGCAAAAGAAAATCGCAAAATTGTCTCGAAACCCTCTTGCGCTTCGGCGTCATGCCGTCTAATTAGCCGCCTACCAAAAGCGCGGTCCATTCGTCTATCGGTTAGGACGCCAGGTTTTCAACCTGGAAAGAGGGGTTCGATTCCCCTATGGACTGCCACTTATCCCCTCAGATGTATCATGCTGCACCTCGCGTCTCTTCGTGGCGCGATCTGGTGTCCCCGCAGGGTCCAAACCTGTCGCGCTCGGCCTTGGCTATGACGCCTTTCGCGCAACCTCTGGCACGTCAAACATGCGGACATACGCTCTTGCCTCAACCGACATTTTGGCCCATCAGCCGCGGATCAAAACCTTGCCGCGAGACCTCTGATAAGCGCCGCACATAAGCGCAAAAGAAAACCCCGCCACGGCACAGAACCGCAGCGGGGCCAGAGGTGCCTCAGCACCGATTTAAGAGACTGAGATCAGTTCGCCATGGCCAGTTGTTTCGGCAATTTAAAGGTCCAGACCGTGCCACCTTGGTTCAGATAGTTGACCTTTTTGGCCACTTCACCACCCCAGAGCGGAACCGCACCACCCCAGCCGGACACAACGGTGACATACTGTTCGCCGTCCATTTCAAAGGTCACAGGCTGACCAACGATGCCGGAGCCGGTTTGGAACGACCAGAGTTTCTCACCGGTCTCATCGTCAAGCGCGATGAATTCCCCTTCAGGCGTGCCGAAGAACACGAGGCCGCCAGCCGTCGTCATCACACCACCCCAAAGCGGCGCTTCGTTTTGGAAGTCCCATTTGATCTCGCCGGTTTCCGGCTGAATCGCTTTCAAAGACCCGATGTGGCTTTCAAAGATCGGTTTGATGGTGAAACCCGCGCCAAGGTAAGCCGCGCCTTTTTTGTAGGAAATCGGCTCGTTCCAGATGTCCATGCCCCACTCGTTCGACGGCACATAGAACATGCCGGTCTTTTGGCTGTGTGCCATCGGCATCCAGTTTTTGCCCCCCAAGAAGGACGGAACCGAGAACACCATCTCGCCTTTTTCCGCCTCAAGCGGGTTGCCCGGACGGGCCTCTTCGACGTAGATCGGACGACCGGTTTCATCAATCCCTTTGGCCCAGGTGATGTCAGAGACAAACGGGGTTGCGTTCACAAAAGCGCCGTCTTCGCGGTTCAACACGTAGAAGAAACCGTTGCGGTCGGCGGTGGCGAAGCGTTTGTTGCCGTCTTTGTCGACAAAGGCCACAACCTCGTTCACCCCGTCAAAGTCCCAGCCTTCGCGCGGCGTGGTTTGAAAGTGCCATTTGATTTCGCCGGTGGCCGGATCAATGCCCAAACGCGATGCGGCGTAAAGGTTATCGCCCGTGTTGCCCTCAACAGGTGTGCCCGCGTTGCGCAGATGCGAGTTCCACGGTGCCGGGTTGCCCGTCCCAAAGACCAACGTGTTGGTGTCGGCGTCATAGGAGCCACCGAGCCAAGTTGCCCCGCCGCCGGTTTTCCACATATCGCCCGGCCAGGTTGCGTTCAGTGTCCCGGTCATGGTCGAGTCTTCGCCATTGAGCGTGCCCATGTGACCTTCGATCACCGGACGTGTCCAAACCATTTCACCGGTTTCCGCGTCGCGTGCCTGCACTTCGCCGACGATGCCAAATTCACCGCCGGAGTTACCAGTGATGACCAGACCGTTCACGATCAAAGGCGCGGCTGTGTAGGAATAGCCTTCTTTGTAGTTGGCGATCTTTTTGTTCCATTTCACATCGCCGGTTTTCAAATCCAACGCCACGATGCGTGCGTCCAACGTGCCGAAATAGATGTTGTCGCCATAGATCGCGCCGCCACGGTTGATCACGTCACAGCAGGGCAAAATGCCTTCGGGCAGACGGGCGTCATATTGCCAGATCTCTTTGCCGTTGGTCATGTCGATCGCATAAAGGCGCGAATAGGACCCCGTCACATACATGATGCCGTCATGCACCAAAGGCTGGGTCTCTTGCCCGCGCTGCTTTTCGCCACCAAGGCTAAAGGCCCATGCCGGAACAAGGTTTTTCACGTTCTCTTTGTTGAGCGTTTCAAGCGGCGAATAGCGTTGCAGATCGCGCCCCATGCCGTTGGTCAAAATATCGCCCGGTGTGTTTGCGTCGTTCAGCAGGTCCTCTTCGGTGACGCCCGCCAAGGCGCCCCCCGCAAGACCGAACGCCAGAACAGCCGCAGATGCAGCAGATAGAAACCTGTTCATGTGTTTTCCTCCCATGGATGACCAGACGCGCGCTCCCTCTTGGACCCGCGCAGATAAAGCCTGACCAATGATCGCCAAAGCGAGGCCCCCTCCGAAATTGGCCATTGGTCGTAGGGGCCATGCGACCTAGGGGCCATTTCCCATCCTTTGGTCGTATTTGTGCCACGCCTGCCCGCTCCTACTCTGCCATGAGGGAGGATCAACCATGACCAAATTCACCAAAGGCCTCGCAGCCCTTGCCACCGCTGCGGCTTTAACCGCCGCTTTTTCGGGCGCTTCCAAAGCCGAAGACCTGCCAAAACTCAAAGCCGCGCTGCAAATGTCCGGCACCGTCGCTTGGGAGGTGGACACCATCCAACATAACGGCTTCGATACCGCTCAGGGCTTTGCCCTTGAGGCGCTTGATGTCGCCGGCTCCCCCGCCTCACGTGTCGCATTGGCAGCGGGCGAAGTGGATATGATCGTTGCCGATTGGCTCTGGGTTGCGGCCCAACGCGCCGAAGGCAAGGATTACGTTTTCATCCCCTATTCCAAAGCCGTGGGTGGTCTTTATGTGCCCAAAGACAGCCCGGCCCAAACCATTGCCGATCTCAAAGGCGGCAAAATTGGCATCGCTGGCGGGCCGAATGACAAAAGTTGGCTGATCCTGCGCGCCTTTGCAGCCCAGACTGAGGGGCTTGATCTGGCGGCCAACACCGAACAGGTCTACGGCGCACCGCCGCTGATCTTTAAATCCGCCCTATCCGGCGAGTTGGACGGCGCGATTAATTTTTGGCATTTCGGTGCCAAAATGGACGCCGCCGGGATGCGGCTCTTGGCCTCCACCTCCGAGGCCGCCGTGGCGCTTGGTCTAAATCCTGACACACCGCTTTTGGGCTATGTTGTGCGCGGTGAAGTGTTGAAAAACCACCCCGAATTGGTCGCCGGACTGGCCGCCGCCTCACGTCAGGCCAAAGAGCTTTTGGCCACGGATGACGCCGCCTGGGATCGCCTGCGCCCAAGAATGAATGTCAAAACCGATGCGCAATTTTCGGCCCTCAAAGCCGGATGGATCGACGGCATTCCACCAAAGGGTCCGGTGTCTGACGCAGATGCGGCCAAGATGCTCGATCTGATGGCGCAACTTGGCGGCACGGATTTGGTGGGCCAAGCCACGACGCTGCCAGAAGGCACATTCTACCATCCCGGCACATGAAGCTTATGCCGATCATCCGACCCAATGCTCCCGCTCCCGCGCGCCCACAGGCAAGCCCGAGCGGGGGTGTGCATGGAGGGGTCCATGTGGATCTGCGCTCGGCCCATGCCGGGGGTCAACAGATTCTCGGGCCGATTTCGTTTTCGATCGCGCCCGGTGCCTCCCTTGCCCTCGTTGGCCCCTCCGGCGTCGGCAAATCGACGCTGCTGCGGGTGATTTGCGGGCTGCATTCCGACTATGACGGCAGTTGCGAGCGCCCAGAGCGCATCAGCACCGTGTTCCAGGAGCCGACCCTGTTGCCATGGCGCAGCGCCTTGGACAACCTCACCCTGACCACCCGCATCGACGCGCCAAAAGCGCGGCAATGGTTGGCGCAGGTGGGGCTTTCAGATCATGCCGATCTGTTTCCCGGTCAGCTCTCCTTGGGCCAACAGCGTCGCTTGGCCTTGGCCCGCGCCTTTGCCGCGGCGCCCGATTTGTTGCTTATGGATGAGGCTTTTGTGTCGCTGGACCCGAGGCTCGCCGATGAGATGATGCGCCTGTTTGAGACCCTGCGCGCACATCATGTCACCACCACAATTGTGGTCACCCACGACCCGAAAGAGGCGGCACGACTGTGTGATCGGGTGTTGACCCTTTTTGGGCGGCCCGCACAGGTGCAGACCGCCGACCCCTCTTAAATCAAAGCACGATTAAACAACGCGAATTATTCGGAAATCGACGCCAGATAGGTGACGATAAAATCCTGAACTGTGGCATCATCGACGCCGACATGGCGCATTTTCGTGCCCGGCACCAAACCGTCATTGTCTTCCATCCATGCCCGGATCGCACCTGCGGTCCAAGTGAAATTGGCGCTTTTCAGGGCCTCAGAATAGGGGTAGCCCTCAAAGCTACCGGCTTTGCGACCAATCACCCCGGTCAACAACGGACCGTAGCTGGCGCGGTCTGCATCGACCGAGTGACAGCGGTGACATTCCTTGTCAAAAAACTCTGCCCCAGCGGCGGTTTTGATCGCGTCATATTCGCCTGCAACGGCAGATGCGCCCAGCGTTGTGGCAAAGACTGCGGGGATCAGAGCAATGGCAAATCTGGGGGAAAATCGAATGGCTTTCATGGCGGTCTCCTATGGCATGTTCGCCACTAAGATCGCCCGTTCTGCCGCCCAAGATGTTGATGCACATCAACAAAGCCCCCCGACATTGGTCGCACCCCGGCTACGACCTTGGTCGTAGAGTGCGCCTTAGAACAGGTTCAAATAGCGCCATTCATCCGCATCCGGCGTCACCTCATCCAAATCATACTCCGCACTTTGCAGCCGCTGCGCCACATCCAAACCGTCCCGCGCCGCCTCATCGACCATTGCGCGCCCTGCCGCCTCGTCGCGCGCCACACCCCAGCCACGCATCAAATCCAGCCCATGGTTGAATTTGCCAACCGGATCACCCGCCTCTGCTGCCTTGCGGTTCCACTCTGCTGCGGCCTCCAAATCCTGTGGCCCGCCCAAACCGCGATCATCGAGTTGGCTCATCCATGTCATCGCCCCGGTCCAGCCGCTCTCGGCACACTGCTCAAACAGCTCGCGCGCCATCTCGTGACGGCCCGATTTGGTCACCAAATAGCCCTGAGAACAGATCACCATCCCGGTGTCGCCGTTGCGAATGCTTTCCATCACCTGCGCCATCGACATCTCATGCGGATTGAGTGTGCCTTGCTCTGTCACCTCGGTGTCAGGGCCAAGTTCCATGGCGAAATCTTCAGCCAAATCTTCGGCCCAAACGGGTGTCGCTGCGACAAGCGCCATCGCTAAAATTGCAGATCTCATGTTGCATCCTCCCACGCCCATGCTGCCAGAGCACGCGATCATATCACATCCGACCAAAGTGGCGGATTTTCTACGACCAGGGCGCGTTTAACCCTTGCGTCCCATCGTCCGCTTGCCCGGATCATAGCCCCACAGCGCCAGCGCCATAAACACCATCACAGCCGCCAAAGTGATGGCCCAATCCAAAGGGTCGGCCTTGAGGTAAAGTGCAAACCGGATCGTTTCGACCCCGTGCGAAAACGGATTGATCGCGCAAATCCACCACAAAAGCTCAGAGGCTTCGGCCATTTTCCAAAGCGGGTACAGCGCTGTGGAGAGGAAAAACATCGGGAAAATCACGAAATTCATCACCCCCGCAAAGTTTTCCAAGCTGCGGATGGTCGAGGACAGCGCGATCCCCAAAGCCCCCACCATCAGCGCGCAGAGGAACATCGCAGGCAAGACCGCGACATAGCCCATAGGCGAAAACCGGATGCCGTAGAGGGCACAAATTGCCAAAAAGACAACGGCTTGCAGCACCGAAATCACCGCCCCCGCCACCAGTTTGCAACTCAACAACCACCAGCGCGGCAAGGGCGCGGTCAGCAAAAGCCGCATCGTGCCCATCTCGCGATCCATCACCAAAGACAGCGAAGATTGCATGCCGTTGAACAGCAAAATCATCGCGCAAAGCCCCGGCACGATGTAGGTTTCATAGCTGATATAGGTCTCATAGGGCGGCGTGATCGACAGGCCCAAAGCCGCGCGAAACCCCGCCGCAAAAACAAAAAGCCACATCAAAGGCCGCACCAAAGCCGCGATCATCCGGGCGCGTTGGCCGAAAAACCGCAGCGCTTCGCGGTGGCAAATGGCAATGAGGGCGCTGACATAATGGCTCATGCGGGCTGTCTTTCGCCGCTCAACCCGCCCGTGAGCGCGAGGAAATGTTCGGTCAGCTCCGGCCCGACCTGCTCGGCCACGCCGCGCTCAATCACCCGGCCCCGATGCAGCACCACCAACCCATCCTGCGCACAAACTTCATCGGTCAAATGCGTCGCCCATAGCACGGCCAGCCCGCTCTCTTGCGTCAATTGATGCACATGGGCGACCAAATCCGCCCGCGTTTGCGCATCCAATCCCACCGTCGGCTCATCCAGCAACAAGACCTCGGGCCGGTGCATCAGAGCGCGGGCAATTTCCAGCCGCCGCCGATGCCCGCCGTTGAGATCGCGCACCCGTTCCGAACCGCGTTCGACCATCGCCAGCCGCTCCAGCGCCTCAGAGGCGGCCAGTTTGGCGGCGCGTCCGGTGATCCCGTGCAGACCCGCGAAATACAACATGTTGCGCCAGACCGTCAGATCCAGGTCGAGCGTCGGCTGTTGAAACACCACGCCCATGCGCGCCAGGGCCTTGAGCGGCGTGTGGCTCATGTCATATCCCGCGACCTCGACCCGGCCCGATTTGGGCGCGAAAAGCCGGGTGAGGATGCCAAAAAGCGTTGATTTTCCTGCGCCATTTGGCCCCAAAAGCGCGCAAAATTGGCCCGGCTCCACCGAGAAACTCACCTGATCCAAAGCGGGCGGATGATCTGCCCGCCCTGCGTAGCGATGGGTGATGTGATCAACGACAAGCCCGGCCATAGGGTTTCCTATTCGATTGTAATTTCAAGGCGTTGCAAATCGCCACGTGCGTTCGGCACATGGAGATCATAGGTCCCGGGCTTGATCGCGACAAAGCTGATTTCCATCACCCCCGCCTCGTCAAATTCAACGCTATCGACCCCCAAGGGGCGAATTTCAATGCCTTCGATGACGATCTCATCAATCCAAATGGCGTGGAAAAATCCCGCCCCCACAAGGCCAAGCTCTTGCGATCCGTCAGCTTCGATTTCAATCTCGTAGGAGGTGCCGGATTTGAGGTGCAACGGGGCGTCGGCCAAGGGTTGGCCCGCAGACAAAAGGATCGGCGGCAGGGTTTCGGAATTGCTGGCCGACAAAATACCCGCCATGCCGAAACTGGGTTTATCACCATCGTCATCGGACAAGGCCGGGGTGGCTGCGATCAATGCTGCCGCTAAAATTTGAAAACGCATTTTAAAACTCCTGTTTGTATTTTTGCCGTCTCTCAACACCTCACTTGTCCGATCACGGACGCATGACCGCGCCCCAGGGAAACCGCCCAACCTTGATGGATTTGATCGCCTCCCGTTTGGCCACATCAATCACCGTCACATCGCCACTCACCCCGTTTGTGGTGAACAAAAGTCGATGATCCGGGCTAAAGGCCATGTGCCAGACCCGCCGCCCGGTCAGGATATAGTCCTCGACTTCAAGCGTCTCGGTGTTGACCACGGCGATGTGATTGGCCGGGCCAAGCGCGACAAAAGCGGTCTTTTGATCCGGGGTCAGTTCAAACCCCACCGGCTGGATCAAATCGGGGTGCACGCCTTTGATCTCAAAATGGATTTTTCCGATCTCTGACTGATCCGCCGCGTCAAACACCGAAACTGTCCCGCCGATCTCCGAACTGACCCAAAGCTCGGTTCCGTCTTTGACAAATTCGGCATGGCGTGGACGGGCATCGACAAGCGTGTTGGCGTAAATTTCGTGGCTCTCGGTGTCGATCCAATGCGCCATGTTGGTGGTCTCGGAGGTGGTGATCACCGTCTTGCCATCGGGTGAGACCGCCATGCCTTCGGGCTCAATCCCAACGTTGATTTGCGTGACCACTTTATGCGTCTCGACATCGACCACTGTGGTCACGGCATCATTCTCATTGGCGATCCAAAGGTGGCGATTGTCCGGGTGCAGCACGAATTGTTCCGGGTCCTCCCCGAAGGCAGATCAAACAAGATCTCACCCGTTTCCGGGTCCATCACCTGCACCGCGTTGCTGTCAGAGGCACAGATGTAAAGCCTTGTGAAATCTGCATTAAACGTGATTCCACGTGGGCGTTCACCGGTTTTGAGCGTGCGGATCACCTCCAAAGTGTCAATGTCGATCACCGACAGGGTGTCGTCCTTTTCATTGCTCACCCAAATCTCGGCAGCGGCAAGCGGCTGTGCCAAACAGGCGGCCAATAGCCCCGCATATATCACTTTCATCTTACTCTCCAAACGCATGACACTCACTTTCCGCCTGATCTGTTCCCAGCGTATCCAAAGGGTTGCGCGGGTGTTCAAACCCGTCCAATGGCGCTGCCGCCACCTGTGCGTGGGCGTTGACCACGGGCACGGGTTGGCGCATCTGGCCGTTCCAATTGCGAAAACTCAAAGGGCGGCCCTGAAACCCGGCCAATTCAAACCCATCAGACAAAAGATAATCGTGCAGCACCGCCGCCTCCGTGCTCCCGGTCCGCGTCACCGCCTCGCCCACGGCGCGCACCGCCGCCCAGGCCGCGTAATCGCGCGACGTCATCACGCGCCCCGTCAGATCGGTGAATCGCGCCTGAAGCTGTGCCGCGCCCCATTGTTCGATCACCGGCGCCCAAGCCACAGCGGTCAAACCGCCGCCGCCCGCCACCGGACGCGGCTCCCATGTGTTGTGTTCGATGTAACGGGCGAAATCGTCATGGGCGTCGGCGATCAACACCACATCGTGGGATTTGAACCCTTGGGTCAGCAACGGCACTTCGCGGCTCGCGGCGCGCCTCAGATCGCTGTCAAAGGTCCATGTCGCCTCTGAGACGATCTTGAGCCCAAATTTCTGCGCCGCCTGACGGTACGTTTGCGCCCGCACCCTATCCTCGTCGGTCGGTCCCACAATCATCGCCAGTTTGGTCCAGCGTTTGCTAAGCAAAACCTGCATCAACGCGTCCGCCGCCATACCGTCTTCCAACGCCGTATGCAGCAGATTCGCGCGGCACGACGCCCCGCGCAATGCCGCCTCACCACTGGCCGCATTGATCAGAATCGCGCCCTTGGCCTCGGCCAAATCCGCCACAGCCAAAGCCGCCTCAGCCGTCATGTCCAACACCACAACGCGGGTATGGGCCAACATGTCCTGCGCCGCCGCCAACACATCGGCCTCCGGGGCAAGGCTGACCACATCCAACGCATAGGAATGCCCTAAAAACCCGCCCGTTGTTTGATTGTCGGAAATGGCAAGTTCAGCGCCCTCAATACCACGCCGCGCGGGCACCGGATCCAAGCCCGACAGCACCGGATGCGCAGGCTCTTCCAGCCGCAAATAACCAACCGTCAGATCCAACTCAGCCGCCTGGACACCCGCCTGCGCACAAAGCGCACAGAGCATGCCAAACGCCGCCACACGGATCGCGCGCCGCATATGTGTCATTGTCGTCCTCCCGTGCTCTCACCTTAAATTCGGCTCCGGCTCGACCGAAATGGGACCAAGGTCGCATGACGGTTTCGACAGTTGCACCAAGGTCGAATAGCGCCTGTTGCAGCTGCAGCGATATTGATTGGGAAACTTGGGAGGATCACATGAAACGCACTGCTTTGCTTGCCGCGCTCACCGCCGCCACACTCGCCACTTCCGCCTTCGCCCATGGCGATGTCACCCCACAGGCGGTCAACACCGATATGCTACCCGATGTTGGCGTGGAGGGGGACGATTGGCTGATCGAAAACCCTTATCGTGCCGAAGCTGCCGGTGAAGAGGTTTGGCTTAAAGCCATTGAAATCGGCTCCTCCGGGTTCAACCAAAACTGCGCCCGCTGTCATGGTCTTGGTGCGGTCTCCGGCGGCCTTGCCCCCGATCTGCGCTATCTTGAAGCCGCAGAATATGGCGATGAATGGTTCGTGGAGCGGTTTCAATTGGGGATGACCCAAAACGGCGTCACCAAAATGCCCGCCTTTGGCGAAATCCTGGGTCAAAAAGCCGCTTGGGCGATCCGCACCTATATCGAAACCCGCCCCGATGATGGTGCGTTGGACAGCCACATGACCCGTTTGATCGAAATCCGCGATCACCTTTTGGCAGGCGATGTTGACGATCCTATGGCCCTCAAAGAAGAGCTGGCCAGCATCGCCGCCGGGGTTGAAACCGGATCAGGTGCGCCCGTCGCCGACAGCATCGCCTTTGAGGCCTCGCGCACCATGTCTGATGATCCAGAGACCTGGAAACACGCAGCGGACCTGTTGACCGTTGGCCTGTCTGCCGCGCATTAAGGGTTTGTTTCCATGAAACATTCCCTCTTGGCTCTCACCTTTTTGGCCGGTCTCGCTTCTGCGGGGCCGGCTTTTGCCCGATGTGAGGATGTCGTGCCGCAACTGCGGCCGCAAAACACCTTTGCCCAAGACATTGGCCGTGATTTCGACACGATCATTGATGAGGGTTGGATCGAATTTGCGCTCTACGAAAACTTCGCGCCCTGGTCCTTTCTCAAGGACGGAAAACCCGCAGGTATCGACGTAGAAATCGGCACGCTCATCGCCGAAGACCTCGGCGTCGCGCCGCGGTTTCGTCTGGTTCAGGCCGATGAAACCCTTGAGGGCGATCTGCGCAATTACGTTTGGAAAGGGGCTGCCGTGGGCGGGCGTGTCTCCGATGTGATGTTGCATGTGCCTTATGACAGTGAATTCGCCTGCCGCGTCGAACAGGCTGTTTTTACGGGGCAATATGCGGCGGAAACCCTCGCCATCGGCTATAGCCTGACCGACTATCCCGACCCGGATGACATCCCGACACCGGCCTATTTCCGCTATGACACGGTCGCCGTGGAAAACGACAGCATTTCGGATCTCTACCTCGCCTCCATCGGGCGCGGCGTGGTCTCCGATACGATCCACCGCTATCCCAGCTCAGACCTCGCCGTTTCCGCCATGGTGGCCGGAGACACCATGGCCGTCATGGCACCTTTGGCGGTGATTGAGGCCGGGCTTGCTGTGGATGAGACCTCTGGATTTGCGGTCCACACCCCGCCGCTTCCGGGGCTGGTGCGCTCGACATGGACCATCGGCGCTGCCGTCAACCAACAGCACCGCGATCTTGGCTATGCCGTGGATTATGCGATTGAAAAAGCGCTCGATGATGGGCGTATCCCGGCGATTTTCGCCGCTCATGGGCTGAGTTTCCTGCCCCCCGAGCGTTAAGATCATAGATCGGAACCTTGACCACGCTCACAGCGTTTCAAGGTTCCCTTCAAAGTCAACCATCACCACAGGCCCGAGATCAAGCCGGTCGCAAACCCGTGCGATCTGATTGCGCGGCATCAGGCAAAACGCGGTCGACACAGCATCCGCAAGCGCAGCCGAGCTGGCCTGCACCGTAACCGTTGACCACAGCGGCACACCGCCTTTCGGGTGCAGAATATGGGTCTCATCGCCCACACGCATCGCACCGGGGCTGGAGCTTGCCACCGCGCCATCCGTCAGGCTCAGGCGGCCAAGTTGTCCCGCCTCGGGGTCAGACATGCCCAAATGATAGGGCCCCCCCATGGCACGAAACTCTCCCATATTGACCAGCGCGTGATCATAACCACGCCGCCGCAACAGCGCTGTGATCCGGTCGGTGGCATAGCCTTGTGCAATGCCGTTCAGACTGAGCTTTTGACCGGGTGCCAGACGCACATGGCTACTGCCGATCTCGACCCGCTCAAAGCCGATCAAAGCGCGTGCCTCCGCTGTGTCGCGACCCTCGACAAGAGCCTGCCAAAGTGGTTGAATCGTCGGATCAAACAGGCCCTCACTGACCAAATGTACCCGACGCACCAGCCGCAAGACCTCGTGCATCTCCTCGCTCACCGCGATGCGTCCGCGCGCGTTCAATTGCGACAGTTCTGAACTGGGTAAATAGATCGAAAACCGCGACTCGATCTGGCGCAGTTCCTGCACCACCGCGTCCAAATCCTGTTGCAGCTGACGCACATCACTCGACAGTTCCAGCGAGACCTCCGCACCGAAAGCCTGCCCCCGCCAGATTTGGGTTGAGGCGCGTGCGGCACTGGCCAGCCCCATCGCAGGGGCCGAGGCGCAGAGCGTTAAAAACCGGCGGCGGGTCAGGTGAGATTTGGCGGGCATGTGGCACGCTCCTGTCGCTTGGCGGCCAAGATCAGCGGCACGCATTGGTTCGGATCATCATGAATTTTGACACAATCAAGACATTGAAAGCATTCATCATATTGGATTTCACCGGTCTTTTTGATCGCACCATAGCGGCATTTGACCCGGCACAATTGGCACGGACTGCCGCACGCTTCACGCCGTGCAATCCAATCGCGCCCGCGCAACAGGCCTCCAATCACCATGACTGCGCCCAAGGGGCAAACATACCGGCAAAACCCTTTGAAAAAGACAAGGCTAAGCCCCAACCAAAACACGGCATAAGCAACGTAATACCAATCGCGGATAAAATAGACGGTGACGGCGGTTTTAAACGGCTCAATTTCGGCGGCTTTTTCGGCATAATTGGGGGCGGCGAATGTCACCGCGATGACGCCAAAGAGCGCCAGATATTTGACTTTTTTCAAACGGTTGTCCCAGTCATCCGAGACTTTGATCTGACGGATATTCAGGCGCTTTCCGACATGGTGGAGCACCTCCTGCATCGCACCAAACGGACAAAGCCAGCCGCAAAACAGCCCCCGCCCCCAAAGCACGAACCCAAGGATCGCCACCGCCCAGATCATCAGAGAGAACGGGTCATAAAGCAGCACCAAAAAGGAACCTTGTCCAACAGCGGCGCGCAGGCTGGCCAAGACGGTGACAATTGACAACTGCCCCTGCCCCCACCAGCCGATGAAGACGATGACAAAGGCCAATATTGTCAGGCGGATGGCGGTGAAATTTGGCCGAGCCGCAAGCCGCGTCATGCCGGGCCCGACAAGGAGCAACAGCCCGGTCAGAACCACGGCCAAAACGATCAAATCTGCCCGTCGATTGAGCGCTGCTTCGGCCCAGGCGGGCAGCGGCTTATGCGGTTTTGAGACCTCGAAGAACCGATCAGGCGCGGCGTAGGTCAGGGCGAAATGAGTGTCGCCCAAACGCGGCTGAAAACTGCCATGGGCGCGCACGGCTTGCACCCGCAACTCCCAGTCTGAGATCGGATCAAAGCCCAAACGCCGGTCAGCCCGTAGGATCATCGCGGCCCCGGCCTGTGGCACATCAGGAGCCAATTCGACCAGCAAATCCGCATCGCGCAGCGCCACGGGCAAGCCCCCCTGTTCCGCCGAAAGCCGATCTGGTGCGGTGTTGCGCACGAAATCCTCGGAGACCAACCCATGCCGCCCCGCCTCCAACATCAGCAAAGGTTCCGCCTCGGGGGAGACCGCTAGAAAATGCTGTAAGTCACTCAGTGAGTCGTCGGACAACACGGCGCGTGCAACCGCAGGCGGGCCCAAATCCACCAACCACAAATCGAGATACATCCCTTCCGGATCGGCCTTTGCCTCCGGGTCATCATCGGCCCAAATCGTCCCGGCAAAGGCGGCGTCCACCTCGGCATTGCTGACCCGCAACGGCTTGGCAATGCCTTGATCCACCAAGTCTTGCCAGCTCAACATCTCGCCATCGTCGGGTTTGGGACGCGCTGGCGGCGTCTGGGCCAGACCTTGCATTTTGTCACGCGCCACTGAAAGCGCCGCCGCCAATAGGCTTTCATGGGCGATGCGCACACTGGCCGTCGCTTTGGTCACGCCGTCCAAATACACAAGGTCCGATCCGCCGCCACCGCTGGCCCCGTAAGGCACACCGACAACAAGACTTTGGGTGATCGCAAGACCTTTATATTGTTCAATAAACTCTCGAAACGGGGCTTCTCCAAGACCAGACACGAACACTGGCTCGCGTTGCGACACCAACCGCACATCCAAAAACACACCGCTTGTGTCCATCAACACCAGCATGTCGATCGGCGCACCGGAAAACCCCGGCAAGGGCGCGAGCGGGCCGGTTTCGAACACATAACCGATCTCCGCGCCGCCCGAATTCAACAATTGATAGACGCCATTGTCGGCGAGGCTCTCGCCCAAGGCATAGGGCGGGATGATCATCGCCTCGACGTCTGCGCGGGGCAAAGGATCGGGGGCCGCCGCCGAAACAGGCCTCGGGGCAACGACAATGGCGCAAAGCAGGGCCAGAATAAGGGCGTACCGTGTCATCATATGATGACGCTAACGGCGCGCGCGCTGGCGTTGAATACGACCAAGGTCCAGAGCGCTCTAGGACCCGTGCGGGGTTAGGATCAGGATCGGGAGGATTGAATGCGACAGGAACGGATCATCATCGGACAGGCCGCGTCAAAAGGGGCGAGCACAGTGCTGTCACTGGCCGCGCTCATCGGGCTTTGGTCTGTGGCCGCGTGGCATAAGGCGGACCCGGATATTTTGCCGTCCCCGATGGCGGTGCTGCGCGTTTTGGTCGATTTGATCACCTCCGGCACGCTCTGGCCACAGATGCAGGCCACGATGATCCGCGTTGCCTTGTCCTTTGGCTTGGCCATGGCATTGGGAACGCTATTGGGCATCGCACTTGGGGTATTGCCGCGATTAGAACGCGCGTTTGCGCCATGGATCACGGTGTTTTTGAACCTTCCGGCGCTGGTGATCATCGTGTTGTGCTATCTCTGGATCGGCCTCAACGAAACCGCCGCCATCACCGCCGTCACATTGAACAAATTGGCACAAGTGACGGTGACTTTGCGGGATGGGACACGCGCGCGCGATCCGAAATTGGATGAAATGGCGCGACTATACACCATGCCACTCGGAGCACGTCTGCGCCATGTTTTGCTGCCGCAACTCGCGCCCTATTTCGCCATCGCCGGGCGCAACGGGCTTGCGATGATCTGGAAAATCGTTCTTGTGGTCGAATTTTTGGGCCGTTCAAGCGGGATAGGTTTTAAAATTCACCTGCATTTTCAAAACTTTCAGACTGCTTATGTCTTGGCCTATGCGCTCAGCTTTGTGGCCGTGATGTTGCTCATCGAGGTCGTGGTGATCCAACGCTGGGAACGGGCGGCGGCGCGGTGGCGGTCGGCCTAAGCCCCCCCCCGAAGACGCCCTAAGACGCCCTAAGGCGCCCTGGGCGGTGTCAGCACAAAGGCTTCAAGATCCTTCGGGGCAATCGGTTTATAGAGGATTTTGATCTGCGCCGCCTGACAGGCTTGGCGCACCTCGCGCGACCGATTGGCGGTCACAAGACGCGTGGGCATCCGACCGTATTTCGCCCAAAACGTCTCGATAAAGGCGATCCCGTCCATCCCCTCCCCCAGTTGATAATCCACCAACATCAAGTCTGGCGTCACATCCAATTCCTCCATCAGCGACAGCCCCTCTTCTCCGGTTTCGACACCGACGACAGCCACGCCCCATTTCTCCAGCAAAAGCGTGACGGCGCGGCGCACATCGGCGTCATTTTCGACCAAAAGCACCATCAACCCACTCGGATGTTCATGACTGGCCTGCTCCGGCAGGTAAGTCCCGACTTTTTTCGCCACCCATTGCCGTGCGGGCGGCAGGTCGATGCCAAACACCGTGCCTTTGCCCACGACACTGTCCAGATGGATCGGATGGCCAAGCTGGGCACAGGCACGGTCCACAATCGCCAGCCCAAGCCCCATCCCGACCGAGGCCGAGGCGGACACGCCGAGACGATGAAACTCCTGAAACACCGCTTGGTGTTCGATCTCGGGGATGCCCGGACCGGTGTCCCAGACCTGAAGCCGCGCCCGGCCCGCGCCCCTGCGCCTTACCCCGACCAAGACCCGCCCGGTTTCCGTGTACCGGATCGCATTCGACATCAGGTTTTGCACGATCCGGCGCAGATAGGTTGGGTCGCTTTCAACGATCTGATTGGTCTGCACCACCCGTAAATCAATGCCCTTGGCCTGCGCCGCCAACATGAATTCATCGCGCAACTGCGCCAACATCGGTGCCAGCGGCACGGGCATGATGTCCAAAGCCGAGCGCCCGGCCTCCAGTTTGGAAATGTCCAGCAGCGCCGACAGGATATTTTCGACGCTCTCAAGCGCGTTTTGTGCCTTGCCCAGAACCTCGCGCGTGTCGTCATCGGTCACACCATCTTCGGCGGAGGCGACAAAGAGCTTGGCGGCGGAGAGGGGTTGCAACAGATCGTGACTGGCCGCCGCGACAAAGCGCGAACGTGCCGCGTTGGCGCGTTCGGCACGCGCCAACGCGTCCTCAAGATCAAGCGTGCGCGACATCACCCGCGCCTCAAGCGTCTCATTGGTGCGGGTCAGTTCGGCCATGGCACGCCGTTCCGAGGTCACATCTGTCACCGACATCACAAACCCACCATCTGGCAGGTCTTCCGCCGACACCACAAGAATCCGCCGATCCAAATGATGCATTTCAAAAGTGATCGGCACACGCGGTGCCGTGCCGTAAACCCAGGCCAAAAGCTCATCAGGCGTCAATTGCCCGCCCACGGCCAATTCGTCACTGACACGTTGATACATGGCCTCAAAGCCCGCGCCGAGTTGCAGCTGCGTCATCGGCAGGCCCAACAAATAGCCAAGCCTCTGGTTGAACCCGGCCAACTGGCAATTTTTGTCAAAGATACACACCCCAAGGGACACATGTTCCAAGGTGGCGCGGATCATTTGCGCCTGATCGTCCAGCATCCGCCCGCGTGTTTCGCGTTCAGTCAACACCAGATCGGTCACATCGGTCTGAAGGATCACCGTGCCATCGTCAGGGGTGCGATGTTCGGAAATCTGGATCCAGCGATCCCCGACCACATGGACGTTAAACACCACATGCCGATCCCGGTGCCGCTCGACCCGGCGCGAGGCCCAAGAATAGGCATTGTCGGTGCCCGTCAGGTCGAGGTATTCCGAAGTGCTGACCATTTCGGCGTAATCCGAAAAGCTAATGCCCTGTTTCAAACGCGGCACAATATCAGGCAAGAACATCGCAAAGCGCGAATTGTAGAGCACCAACACATCGTCTTGATCAAACAGCGCAAAGCCTTCGCGCACGGTTTCGATGGCATTGGCGAGGTTGCGTTGTGCCACTTCCATTTTGCGGTTGGCCTCGGCCAATCGCGCATTGGAGACGTTGAGCAAATCCAGCGCATATTCCAAATCCGCCGTGCGTTGACGGACCTGATCCTCCAACATCGCGGCGCGTTGAAACTGCGCGTAGGCGGCACCGTGTTCATTTGAGCGCTGTTCAACTTGGCGCATCAACACATCGACGATTTTCAACAGCTTCTCGCGGGTGCGCTCGGAACTGTCCTCTGGGTTCAACAGGCTCTCAGAGAGCTGTGTCATGGTGTCTCTCCGCTGTCATCCGCGTCGGGTTTGCGTGCCGTTGGGGTGCTACCGGGCGGGTAAATCGCCACGCCCGTGAAGGTTTGATTGACGTGGATCGACCCGATTTGTTCGCCATAGGTCGAAAACCCGCGCACGTTGTGTTTGACCAAAAGTGCGGAAATTTCGGCGCTTTTCTGGCTATTGCGGGCTTCGATCCGGCGGAAAATACAATCACAAGCCAAAATCATCTCCGGCGCGGCCCCTTGCGACAACCCCTCCAAGGCGTTTTTGAGATGGGCCGCCATGTCCATCGGTTCGGCTAGCGTCAAAACCAAGCCTTCGTCAATCGCGGCAAAAAACGACATGTCGCCATTGGCCGCGACCGATTTGATCGCCCGCACATGTTGCTTGCCGCCGACACGCACAACCACCGGATTTGCGGCAAAGACATTGTCATTCAACCGTGCCGGATCGCTGCCGATCAATCGGGCATATTCCGCCCCTGCGGGTTCGGCGTTGATCTCCTTGACGATCCGCGCATTCGGTTCCGCCGCCGTCACCACCATGCGTTTCTCGGTCGCGCGCAAATGGTCGTAGGAAAACACTTTGACCGGGCAATCGGTGCGGAAAAACGTCAAAATCGCTGCGTTTTCAATGATGTCTCGGCCATTGATGATAAAGGTTTCTTCAAACCGCGCGCCATCCCCCGCCGAGCCACCAAACAGAGGCACCGAGCCAAGCCCCGAGGCCAGGGCTGCGGTCAATTGATCCTCGCGCTCAGAGAGGCCATCCACCAAAAGCATGGCAAATTCATGGGTGAAATGCGGGTAGCGGCGCGACAACAATTGTCGGGCGCGGATCAACCCGCCCATCAGGTCATGCGGCGTACAGGTTTTGAGGTCCGACACCAAAAGCGTCTCCACCCCAAAATGTTCCACCGGAAAGGCCAGAGCCACGATTTTGCCCTCGTCATAGCCCATCGAGGTCAATTCCCCCGCCGTCGAACAGCCCATCACCCGGCCCCAAGGAATCTCGGCCTTAAGGTTGCGCGCCAGAGCCACCCGGTCGGTTTCAGGCGAGAAAAACATCAAGACGATCGAAAACGGCCCCGGTCCAAGCCCGTTGATGATTTTGCGCACGGCCTCTGGATCGTCGGCCTCCACCTCTGCGCGGCGCACCAGCGGGGCGGCCGACAGGTCGGTCATCTGTGGCGTTTTGCCATATGTGTGCATTGGAACCTCCATCCCTCCCCAAGGGTGGCGGAAAGTCAGCTTCCAGACAAGAGACTGTTGAAATTCGCTTCCTGCGCGATCAACACCGCCTGGGTCCGGCTTTGCACTCCAAGTTTGCGCATGATCGCGGTCACATGGGCTTTGACCGTGGTTTCCGCGATGGTCAGCTCATAGGCGATTTGTTTGTTCATTTGGCCTTCGCAAATCAATTGCAAAATGCGCGCCTGTTGCCGGGTCAGATGCGACAACCGGATCAACGCATCTTCGCGTGCACTCAGCGGCATATTGGCGTCGCCCTCTGAGAAGGCCCCTTCGGGGGCGTAAATTTCGCCGCCCGCGATATGTTCAAAGGCTTTGCGGAACGTGTCACGGGTGGAATGTTTGGGCACAAACCCTGCCGCCCCCACCCGAATGGCAGACCGCACCACCCGTGGTTCGGCCATAGACGACACGATTACGATCGGTGTTTGCGGGCACATTTTGGTCAACCGCACCAAACCGTCCAATCCGTTGACATCCGGCAAGTTCAGGTCGAGCAAAATCACATCCGGCGCATCGCCGGCGGACAGCCGTTCCAAAGCTTCTTCCAATGCGCCAGCGGTGGCCACGGTTGCAATTCCGACCCCTGCCCGCAAGGTCATCGACAAAGCGTCACAAAACAGCGGGTGGTCATCAACAATCAACGCTGTTTGAAAAGCACCTTCGACGCGGATGGGAGTCTTTTCGATCATGGGAAACCGCTTTCAGTTTGGGTCTGAACCGAGATTAGCAAACAGTTAGCGCATTACAAATTGCCCAAAGGTCTATGTTGTGCCTTTGCGCCCCAAGCTGCGATGACGCTCTTAAGTGGGGATTGGATCACGCCCGAATTGTGCCAGTTTAAACACATCTATGTATTTTTGCTAAGATATTCCGGCACCGTCATACAGACGCAAGACCTGCTGTGCTCTGCGTGTTTTCGCTCTATCCTTACGCCTGTCGGTGTGTCACGCCGATACAAGGGTCGCACCGCCCTGATCGCGCCGTTCAACATGGGAGAAAGACAATGTTTGATCTGATTGTGAAGGGCGGCACATTGCCGGACGGGCGGGTGGCGGATGTGGCGATACGCGGCGACCGAATTGTCGAGATTGCGCCCAATATCGAATTTGAGGCCCGCAAAGTCATCGACGCCACGGGGGATTTGGTCTCGCCACCCTTTGTCGATCCGCATTTTCATCTGGATGCCACCCTGTCCTTTGGCACGCCACGGGTGAATGCCTCAGGCACTCTGTTGGAGGGGATCGGCCTTTGGGGCGAGCTGCGCGATATGACGTCGGTGGAGGACATGGTCACCCGTGCACTGAGCTATTGCGACTGGGCCGCCTCGATGGGGCTTTTGGCGATCCGTTCGCATGTCGACACCACACCTGATCACCTCAACACCGTTACGGCGATGTTGGAGGTACGCGAAAAGGTCAAAGACTACATTGACTTGCAACTCGTGGCCTTTCCGCAAGACGGGCTTTATCGGTCCAAAACCGGGCGCGACAATGTGATCCGGGCTCTGGATATGGGCGTCGATGTGGTCGGGGGCATCCCCCATTTTGAACGCACGATGGCCGATGGTGCGGCCTCTGTGACCGATCTGTGCGAGATCGCCGCCAAACGCGGCTTGCCCGTCGACATCCATTGCGATGAGACCGACGATCCGATGAGCCACCATATTGAAACGCTGGCCTATGAGACCACGCGGCTTGGGCTGCAAGGCCGGGTGGCGGGCAGTCACCTGACTTCGATGCATTCGATGGACAATTATTATGTGTCGAAGCTTTTGCCTTTGATTGCGGAGGCGGAGATTTCCGCCATCCCAAACCCGTTGATCAACATCGTACTGCAAGGTCGCCATGACACCTTCCCGAAACGGCGCGGTTTGACCCGGGTCAAGGAAATGCTGGCCATGGGCATTCGCGTTGGTTGGGGGCAGGATTGCGTCATGGACCCATGGTATTCACTGGGCACCGCCGATATGTTGGATGTCGCGTTTATGGGGCTGCATGTGGCGCAGATGACCCATCCCGATGACATCGCGCGCTGTTTCACCATGGTCACCGAGGACAATGCCGCGATTATGGGGCTTTCGGAGTATGGCCTACGCAAAGGTGCGCTGGCCTCTTTGGTGGTTCTGGACGCCGCCTCCCCGAGTGAGGCGCTGCGGTTGCGGCCCGCGCGGTTGGCGGTGATCGCCAAAGGCAAAGTCATCGCCCGCTCGCCGCGAGGGGATGCAACCCTGTCGCTGCCCGGACGCGGTGCCACGGTGCGCCGTCGCCTGTCATAAAGGCGTCGCGGCTCCTGTTTTCAATCCGCCTGAGACAGTCCTCATCCCCAGCGTTGGCCGCACTGAAATGTCGCAAATGACGGGTCAACGCTGGAGTGGCGCAATTTGCGTCTCTGGCATCCCGGCATCATGAATGTCTGGATTATATATCGTCGCTTGGGCGCGGCCTTCGTGTTTCGATCCGTAGAGCGCCAAATCCGCATCGTGAATCATCTTTTCAGCGCTCGGGCTGTCGTAAAATTCCGTGGTCGTGATCCCGATAGAGCCTGAAATGCGACAGAACGTATCCTGATAGGGAATTGGTTCTTCAAGCCGGGCAATGATCCGGGACGCCGTGCGCATCAGCCGATCATGATCAATGAATTTATTGAAAACCAAAACGAATTCATCGCCTCCCACCCGCGCCACCATGTCGTCACCGCGGGTTTCCTCCAATAGGATTTTTGCCACCCGTTGCAACACCGTATCACCGGCGGCATGGCCCAACGTGTCATTCACCGATTTGAAATAATCCAGATCAAGATGCATCAGGGCAAAATGAACCCCGCCGCGCAACATCCGGTCCAGAACATAGTCCATCGCACGGCGATTTTTCAGCCCGGTGAGCGTGTCGGTATAGGCCTGTTCTTCGGCAGCGACTTTTGCGCCTTGTAGCCGTGCGTTCAGCTGTTTGGTTTCTTCCAAAACCGCCGATTTCGCCTCAACCAGATAGAGCATTTCGATGGCAAGGTCGGTATGTGCAAAATCTCCCGAGGTCAGTCGATAATCCGCCACCGCATCAAGGATCGAAATGCCAAAAGACAGGTTTAAAATGTTGAGATTGGCCCCGGCGATAGAAATGGCCATCCCTTTCAGAGGAGTCGAAATACCAGAATGGAAGTTCAGATAGAGTTTCGTTGACAGCGGAAGCGGCCCATCCCCTGTCCCACGCCCATTGTCACGGACGGAAAACACCTCACCAATGGATTTTCCTATCAAAGTTTCAGCTTTGCGCAATTTGCCAAGCGTCGGGCCAACAAACTGAATGATCCCATCGTCGTCATAAATCAGACCCATAGGCATCAAAGCGCAAATGGACGTGGGATCAAATGTCGCGTGTTTCATACGCCATCTCCCATCCGCCCAGATAGATCGAACGCCCGGCCCTCGGCATAGGCGACTTCCAATAGATTGATGGTGATCACTTCTTCGCCGGAATCCATCCAGCCGGAATGTTCCAAAAAGACCAAGGCCCCATAGTCATCCGCCATCGCCCGCATCACGCCAACCATCGCATAGCCAAACCCCGGCATCGCACTGGAACAACTCAGCCGGAATGTTCCGTCGCCACAGCACTCAACCGAGAGCATTGGCACCTCAAGGTCGGGCAAAGCCAATTTGGCGCGCCCTTCCAAGTCATTGAGAGAATACAGAAATTCCGTAAAATTTTCACCGCCAAATCGCAACAATCGTCGGATCGCTTCCACATTTGGATGCGACACAAGATAGGTTCCGAGATCCTCAAGAAAGGTTTCGACAGGTTTGTGCAAATGCCGCGCCGCCCGGCCCAGCACGTCCAACGTGATCTGGTCCGGATAGCTCAGCATGGCTTCGAAATTTTCAAAGCCAAGATCCGCATTTTCGGCAATATCCAACCATGTCTGCGTCCCGTAGGTATCACGCAGAAAACATTGGATCGCTCGATTTATCATCCCGTGCATGACCGGCACGCCTCTCACTTACACATGCGAAAGACTTACGCGCGCACTCTTAAGAAATTACCAATGGCCCGAGACTTTTTTGGCAGCACATTCAATGTAAACCGCCTAAAACCTTAGATCTGCCTGTGGCGAAGCCAGTCAGGAAGGTCGGCCACACTGTTCAAAACCACATCTGCATGGGGAGTAAGCTCAGCCGCCACCGCGACCCCGGTTAAAACGGCAACGGTACACATCCCCGCCGCGCGTCCTGCCGCCAGATCGTGTAGACTGTCGCCCACCATCACACAGGCCGAAGGGGCCACGCCAAGCCGCTGCGCAGCACCCAAACAGGGTCCCGGCGCAGGTTTGCCACCATAGCCACTGTCATAGCCGATCACCGCAGAGAAATATGTTGAAACATCCATTTGCCGCAGGTGATCATGGGCGGAGGCCTCGAAATCATTGGTCACAACTGCCAAGGCATAGCCCGCCTGTGTCAAAGCCATGCACATGTCGCCAAGCCCCGCGACGGGCTTGGGGGAAAACCGCGCGGGATCGGCATCAAGACAGGCCAAAAGTTGGTCTGGGGCAAGATGTGGAAAATGCGGCTGCAACAGATTCAAAACATCCTCTGGCGTGCCTGCGATGATCGCGCTGTCGGGGTGAAACCGTGCCTGTGCCAGATCAAATCCCATCGCCTGCGCCACCGCCTCGGCCTTTTCCCCTGGTCCGCCGCAGATCTCAAGGATCACGCCCTGCGCCCATGGTCCCCAGCTGGCCTGAAAATCCATCAACGTGCCATCTTTATCAAACAGAATCGCAGTGATCGCGGCAGACGTGTTTTGCGTCGTTTTTGGAAGGGGGGACATGATGGTCTTTCAGGTCCAATGGATATCTGCACCGCCCGGAAGCGCCTGACGCGCGCGCATCGGATCATGCGGATCAAGTCCGGTCGCTGTGGCGCAAGCGTTAACCCATTCATCGTTCATGGTCACGAAATCGAGAACGGCCGAGAGCACCTCCGCCTCTGTGGCCCGCAAACGCAATTCATCGGGACTCATGCCGCTAGAGCCAAGAAAAATAGGTAAAATCTCCTCATCTCCGACCAGCCATGCCAAAACTTTAAGGGCAATCACTTCGGCGGATTCCTGCTTCATCTGTGGATAACTCCGGGCGTTGGAAACGATTTCTTAACCTTTCTCAACCAAATTCCCTAACAAATGCAACAGCATTCAACACAATAAAAACAAAGCCGAAAAACAACGCGGCGCTATGAGAGGTCCTAATGGCGGGCAGGATTTTGATCGCGGACAACGTGCCGACAAATCGCATCATCCTAAAGGTGAAACTTGCGTCCGCCTTTTATGATGTGTCTCAGGCCTCCACCGGGTCCGATGCCCTTGGACTCGCGCGTGAGTTGCGGCCAAATCTGATCATTCTGGATGGCAACCTCGGCGATATGACCGGATATGATGCCTGTGCAGCCCTCAAAAAAGACCCGCTCACCGCCCATATCCCCGTCGCCATCATCACCCCGGCTCATGACACGACCGCGCGGATTGCCGCGCTCAAGGCCGGTGCGGACGAATTCCTCACCAAGCCGCTTGATGAGTTGACGCTGACCGCCCGTGTGCGCGCCTTGATGCGCGCCTCGGCCACCTCAGAGGAATTGCGTCGGCGCAACGAAACCGCTCACACTCTGGGCTTTTCCGAACCCGCGAGCCATTTTGAAACCCCCGGCAAAATCACCCTCATCGGGGCCACAACCGAAGAGGCGATGACCTGGCGCGCCGGTCTGCGCGGCATGACGTCAGACGAGATTGTGATCGAACGAGGGGATCACGTTTTAGAAGCGATCTACAATGGGAATGTCTCTGATCTCTATGTGATTTCTGCGCAATTTGGCGGTGGGGCGGAGGGGCTTAGACTGATCTCTGATTTGCGCGCCCGCGATGCCACCCGCACATCCGGCATCGTGGTTGTGCATGGGCAACAGGACCGGAGCGAGGCTTTGATGGCGCTGGATCTGGGGGCCAATGACCTGATCACCCGCGGCGCTGATCCCGAAGAAATGGCGCTGCGCCTGCGCACCCAAATGCGCCGAAAAAAGGAATCCGATCAACTCAAACAAACCCTCGACGAAGGCTTGCGTCTGGCGTCGATCGACAGCCTCACCGGGCTGTACAATCGCCGCTATGCCCTGCCCCATCTTGAGAAAATTGCCAAAGAGGCCCATGAGGGCGGGCAACATTTTGCTCTGATGTTGGTCGACATTGATCGGTTCAAATTGGTCAATGACACCTATGGCCATGCGGTCGGAGACGAGGTTTTGATCGAGGTGGCACATCGGATGCGCGACAATTTGCGCGGCATGGATTTGGTGGCGCGCTTTGGCGGCGAAGAATTTTTGGTCTGTATGCCGATGACCACTTTGATGGAGGCGCGCGCCGCCGCCGAACGGTTGCGCGCGGCGATCTGTGCCCGCCCGGTCGCGATGTCCTCCGACGGTGCTCCGGTCACCGTTTCTGCCTCAATCGGCCTCGCCATGGGCGGTGGCATGGGCGGTGGCATGGGCGGCGAAATGAACGCGCACGCCCCGAACGTCTCCGATCTGATCGCCATCGCGGACCAGGCGCTTTATGGGGCCAAAGCCGAGGGACGCAATCAAGTCACTCTGGGCTCCTACGCGGCCTAAATCAGCAAACCTGCCCGCCGTTCACACATATAAAAGGCGCCCGAAGGCGCCTTTTATATGGATCTCTCCCGATCTGGGGTCACATCTTAGTTCTGCTTTTTATCTTCGCGTGATCCATCGCCCGCATGCGGTGGCCGCGGCGGCTTTTTGAGCATGTCCTCAAGTCGCATCGCATAAGCGGCACGGTCCGGGGCGCTCATCCGAGCGATTTGATCCACAACAATCTGCGCGCCGATCTCTTGGCGGCTGGAAAAATTCTGTTGCTGTTGCAGCAAAAGCGTTTCAAAGGTCTGCCGATCAAACGGTTCCGCCTTCAACGTTGCAACCATCTGGGCAAACATGGTTTTCACCTCGGCCCGCGCCTCGCGCGGATTGCCGACAGAGCGCACAAAGCTGCGCCCGACATCCCGACGATCCGTGGGGTCCAATGCACCAATGAAGGGGCCAAAGCCAAAATCGCGCACTTGCATCGCCCGCGCCCGGTCCATGCCCGCATCCCAGCGCAACAAAGCGCCTGCCACCGTGCCGATCACCGCAAGGTTCAGCGCCAGCGACATCACCAAAACCACACGGCTCCAGCGGAACGGCTTTTTCGGCGTGTCCTCGGTGGCCACAGGTTCGGGCGTCATTTGGCTGTCATCCGTCATGGCTTATCCTTCCGAAGCGAGATCGTAGAAACTTGGGACCAAAGCATCAAGCGCATCGCTTGCCGCTGTCATCTCAACCGTGGCGCTCTCGCTATAGTCACCTGTCGCCAAATTGGTCACCGTTGAGGGCGCGCCCAGCCCAATGGCCAGACCTGTGACCGCCGCCGTGGCCAAGCCAGCCACCGCCCGCCATCCGCCCAGCGCCGCAACCATGGCCGCCAGCATTGGATGCCGCTGTTTCGGGCGCAGGGCCTCGCGACGTGCCGCGTCCTGACGGGCACGTGTGGCCATTTGGGTGTCGGCATCTGCCATGACGGCGGCCAAAAGCGCGGCGGAAGGTCTCACCGCCTCGTCACGTGCCTCGGCAAACAGCGCCTCAAGCGATTGATCTGAAAGACCACCTGTCATTTTATCATCACGATGCGTCATCTTCGAACCCCAGTCTGTCGCGCTGCGCGGCCAAAGCCTGCGTCAGGGCGCGTTTGCCTCGGGCGGTCAAACTTTCGACCGCCTCGACGCTAATGTCCAACACTTCGGCAATCTCAGGATTGCCCAAGCCTTCAATGTGGCGCAGCACCACCGCTTCGCGTTGTCGATCCGGCAAAGTTGCCAGCGCGGCGTTTAACGCATCAATCCGCTCCCTCTGGATCATCACCGCCTCTTGTGAGGGGCGATCATCTTCAGGCTCGGCAATCTCATCCAAGGCACTGCCACGCTTTTTGCGCAGCCGGTCCGTGCACAGATTGGTCACCACCCGGTAGAGCCATGTGGTGACCTTGGCCTCGCCCTGACGCCAGTCGGGCGCGATTTTCCACAGTCGGAGCATCGCCTCCTGGGCCACATCTTCGGCCTCGGCCCGATCACGCAACAGGCGCGCGGCATAGCCCAAAACCTTTGGGGTCAGACGCATCGTCAACGCGCGCGACGAAGCCGCATCGCCATTGCCAAAGGCAATCAGCAACGCCTCATCAGAGACATCGTTTAGGGCGTCAAAGGGCATATCCATCACCGGCTATAGCTATCTCAAACCGTTGGAGGCGTCCACCGTGGGACCGTGGAGGAGAGACATCTCTCTCCCCCACCCTCACGGCTTAGTTCCGGCCTTGACCCGGCGTTTTCATACCGGGACGTCCGTCGTCTTTCATATGCCCCTGCATCCGCTGTTGCATCAGCGCCAGTTCTTCTTGGCTGATCATACCATCGTCGTCTTGGTCCAACCGATCAAACAGACTCACGCGGGGGGCGTTGCTCATTTCTTCGGCGCTCAACACGCCATCACCATTGGTGTCGCGGTTTTTGATCATGGTCTCAACACGGGCTTGCATACGGGCCATGCGCTGTGCCTCGTGATGCGCCATCAATTCGGCGGCATCCACTGTGCCGTTGCCATCCGCATCCACCTCGGCAAACCGTGCCGCTTTGAACGCATCCATCTCGGCCATGGACAGTTTGCCGTCGCCATCGGTATCTACCGTGGCAAAATCAAACTCCGGCCCAAACGGCATAAAGCCCTGTCCGCGTTCCGTTTTCATACCGCCGCGCATCCCGCCCATTTGATCGGGAGTGTTCGGACCACCAGCGGCAAAGGCCGCGACGGACCCACCCAGCACGGCAACAAAAGCGAGGGCGGAGACAAATGTATTGCGTTTCATGTTCATTTCCTTTTCACAGGGTTACTCTGACGTGCCGCTCAAACCCCGTTCGAGACCAACATGCGGCGCGCTTTGATACTTATGAAACGGGCCACCCTCGCACTTCCGTCGCACTGCGGCTCAAAAATATGAAAGACACGCGCTCCTGCCCAAACGCGACATCGGGACGCAAGGACAAAACGCGCGGATCTGCGTAAGACTTTGTCGCTTAAACTCACGCCCATATCAGCAAAGAGGCGAACCGCACATGACCGACACCACTCAGGCCCTCAGCGCCGCCACCTCAAACATTCTTTCTGACGCCGTCTCGGCGCGCGCAGGCGAACGCGAAATGCGCCCGGCCCTTTTGCGAGGCTGGAAACGGCGTTGCCCCTCCTGTGGCGGCGGGCCAATGATGAAGGGCTATTTGAAAGTCCGCGACGAATGTCCGGTCTGTGGCGAAGAATTGTATCATCACCGGGCCGATGATGGTCCCGCCTATCTGACCATCTTGATCGTCGGTCACCTGATGGCGCCGCTTTTGGGCTTTGCCTTTATCGAATTCCGCCCCGATCCTTTGGTGTTGATCGCCATTTTCGCCACGGGCACCGTCGCCCTGTCTCTGTACCTCTTGCCCCGCTTCAAAGGCGCGATCGTGGCCTTTCAATGGGCCAAGCGCATGAATGGCTTTGGCGACGACAAAGCCTAAGCGAGCCGCGCTTATAGCTCTTTGCGAAAATGCACCCGCTGATACCCGTCGCTTTCCCCGCGATGGGTCTCGGCAAATCCCAGTTTGGGATAGATGACAAGCGGACCGTCCATCACCGCATTGGTATAGACCATCAACGCCCGCGCGCCCATCTCACGCGCCTGATCTTCGGCCCGCGCAATCAATTGCCGCGCAACGCCACGTCCCTGCGCTGCCTCGGCCACCGCCAAAACATCCAACATCGCCGTGCCGTCGTCTTGGTCGTAAAGATAGACTATGCCCATCAGCGCTGCGCCGTCACAGGCGACGCTCACCAACCCCGTCTCAATCAGCGATCCGTAGTCATAAAACACAGGTGCCGGGGGTTTGCCGATCTTTGGCGTGTAGATCGAAAAGGCCTGTGCCACCAAACCCGTTACCGCCTCTGTGTCCGCGCGTGTGGCGGGGCGTAAAATCATCTCAGCCATGCGCGTCCTGTCGTTTCTGTTGCAATCCTCGCCAACTTATCTTTGGCCCCGCGCTCTGGCGAGCCTGTTCTTGCGCACCCCCTGTGCACGCCGCCGCGGCTTCGCTCCGGTTGACAGAGGCACGTGGTCGCGAAACGGTGTGCCAACCGACGTCCCCCGCGAAGAGACCACCATGCAAACCGACACGCCCCAAACCAACACGACCCAAACCGATTTCCCTCTGCTCGACCTCGCCGCTTTTGCCGCAGCCGATGCTGCCAACAAGGCCAAGATCGCCGCCGAGGTGGATCGCATCTGTATCGAAACCGGGTTTCTCGCCGTCACCGGTCATGGCGTACCGCAGCCGGTGATCGACGCGATCTGGGACAAGGCGCGCGGCTTTTTCGATCTCGCGCCCGAGACCAAACACGCGGTCGCCCCTGCACCCGGCGCGCCCTATGGCTACCTTGGGCCAGGCACCGAAGCCTTGGCCAAATCACGCGGCGAAGACACGCCGCCCGACCTGAAGGAAAGCTTCAATGGCGGACCTTTGAGCATCCCTCCCGGCGAGACCGATCCAGACGCTTTGGCCTTTTGCTATGCCCCCACACCTTGGCCAGACATGCCCGATTTCCGCGCGGCGTGGCGCGCCTATTATGCTGAAATGGAGGCGCTCGCCGCCCGGATCATGGAGGTCTTTGCTCTCGCCCTCAATCTGCCGCAGGACCATTTCGCGCCCTTTATCGACACGCCAATCTCGGCGTTGCGCGCGCTCAATTACCCAGCCCAAGACAGCGCGCCGAAAGAAAACCAACTGCGCGCCGGGGCGCATACCGATTACGGTTCGCTCACCATCCTGTTGCCCGAACCCGGCTCGCGCGGTCTTGAAATCCTCACACCTGAAGGCGATTGGCGCGGTGTGCCGCCCATTGAGGGCGCGTTTGTGATCAACATCGGCGATCTCATGACGCTTTGGACGGCTGGGCGCTGGACCTCGACCCTGCACCGTGTTGTCACCCCGCCCGATTGGGCCACCAAACGGCGCATGTCCTTGGCGTTTTTTCACCAACCCAATTGGCACGCCGAGATCACCCCTTTGTCCGGCGCAAATGCGGAAACCGTCAGTTCCGGCCCCTATCTGATGGCTAAATTTGCCGCCGCCAACGGCTGACACACAAAGGCTCTCTCCTTTCGGACAGGGCCTTTGCCTTCATCGCAGTTCAAATACTCTTAGCTGAGCCTTAGACTTTGCCGTTGCGCCCGCGCCGTGCGTCCGGATGCAACGCCGTCCCTAAAATATGATCCGCGCGGTGCACAACATGCCCCGCATTGCCGACAATCAACGGGTCCGGTTGGCCGATCAATTCCATATCCTTGTCCGGGTAGTCGATGGTGGACAGAAAATGTTTCATACATTCCACCCGCGCGCGTTTTTTGTCGTTGGATTTCACAATCGTCCATGGCGCATCTGCCGTGTCGGTGTAGAAAAACATCGCCTCTTTCGCCTCGGTGTAATCATCCCATTTGTCCAAGGATGCTTTGTCGATCGGCGAGAGTTTCCATTGCTTCAGCGGGTCGTTTTCGCGCGCGGCAAAGCGGCGTTGTTGTTCGGCTTGGGTCACCGAAAACCAGTATTTATAAAGCCGGATGCCTGAGCGCGTCAGCATCCGTTCAAATTCCGGCGTCTGGCGCATGAATTCGAGGTAATCATTCGGCGTGCAAAATCCCATCACCCGTTCCACGCCCGCCCGGTTGTACCAAGAGCGGTCATAGAGCACGAATTCGCCCGAGGTCGGCAGATGTTCAACATAGCGTTGGAAAAACCATTGACCGCGCTCTTCGTCGGTCGGTTTGTTGAGCGCCACCACACGGGCGTGGCGCGGGTTCATGTGCTCCATGAACCGTTTGATCGTGCCGCCCTTGCCCGCAGCATCGCGGCCTTCAAACAACAACACGAATTTTTCGCCATTCTCTTGCGCCCAAATCTGCGCCTTCAAAAGCTCGGCCTGAAGTGCGACTTTCGTGGTCTCGTATTCCACCCGCGTCATCTTTTTGCGGTAGGGGTATGTCCCGGTCTCAAAGGCCGCCCGGATTTTGTCCGGCGTCACGGTTGGAAATGTTTTCGGCCCGCCGCGTGTGGTCGGCTCCGCCGTCGTCTCATGCGCCGTCTCATTCGCCGCCGCTGGCATGGTCTCGGCGGTCATACCCTCCTGCCCCGCCACAGGTTCATTTTTCACAGCGGCAGGCACAGCTTTTACAGTCGTCGTCATGCGGGCGGTTCTCCATTCATAAATCTGTGACACCCCTGTTACACGAAATCCCTTTCTCTTTCCTTGATCTGAGGCAAGGTTTTTGATGTGCCACCTGTCCACATGTCTCAACAGCTTGCGTCACACGCCGCCCAATGGTCTAATCCTAGCCCAACGAGCAAACTCTAAGAATCGAGCGCCACACCCATGTCCGACGATCTCCTTTCCGGCCAACCCGATCCCAATGTCAAAGCCAAAGCCTCCACCTATGATGCCTCCTCCATTCAAGTCCTCGAAGATATGGAGCACGTCCGGCTGCGCCCCGGCATGTATATCGGCGGCAAGGATGAGCGCGCTTTGCATCACATGGTCGCCGAGATCATCGACAACTCGATGGACGAAGCCGTCGCCGGACACGCCTCTTGGATTGAGGTCGAGCTGCATGAAAACGGCCATGTCTCCGTGCGCGACAACGGCCGTGGTATTCCGATTGGTGCGCACCCGAAAGACCCGTCGAAATCCGCGCTTGAAATCATCTTTTGCACACTGAACGCCGGAGGCAAGTTCTCTGGCGACAGCTATGAAACCTCGGGCGGTTTGCACGGCGTTGGCTCCTCTGTGGTCAACGCGCTCTCTGATCATTTGCGCGTCGAAGTGGCACAGAACAAAGAGCTCTATGCCATGGAGTTTTCCCGTGGCGTGCCACAGGGCAAGCTGGCCAAAATTGGTGCGGCTCCGAACCGGCGTGGCACCGCGGTGACATTCCACCCCGACCCCGAAATTTTCGGCGCGCTCAAACTGAAACCCGCCCGTCTTTTTGCCATGGCCCGGTCCAAAGCCTATCTGTTTTCGGGCGTTGAAATCCGTTGGAAAACCGCGATCAAGGACGGCGACACGCCGCTTGAGGCGAAATTCCATTTCCCCGGCGGGCTTGCCGATTACCTCTCTGAGACTATGGGCAGCGCCACCACCTATGCAGAGAAACCCTTTGCGGGCACCGTCTCTTTTGAAAAATTCAAAGCCCCCGGCAAGGTCGAATGGGCGATCAATTGGACGCCTGCGCGCGATGGCTTTATCCAGTCCTATTGCAACACCGTGCCCACCCCCGAAGGCGGCACCCATGAGGCCGGATTTTGGGCGGCGATCCTCAAAGGCATCAAGGCTTATGGTGAGTTGGTCGGCAATAAAAAGGCCCAAAACATCACCCGCGAAGACCTGACCACAGGCGCGGGCGCTTTGGTGTCCTGTTTTATCCGCGAGCCGGAATTTGTCGGCCAAACCAAGGACCGTCTGGCCACCACTGAGGCGCAGCGCATGGTCGAAAACTCCGTGCGCGACCACTTTGACAACTGGCTCGCCGCCGATACGAAATCCGCCGGTTCCATCCTTGATTTCCTCGTGCTGCGCGCCGAGGAACGCCTGCGCCGTCGTCAGGAAAAAGAGACCCAGCGCAAGACCGCGACCAAGAAACTGCGCCTTCCCGGCAAGCTCACCGATTGCTCCTCGAAAGACCGCGTCGGCACAGAATTGTTCATCGTCGAGGGCGACTCTGCGGGCGGGTCCGCCAAAGGCGCGCGCAAACGTGAAACGCAGGCGCTGTTGCCGCTCAAGGGTAAAATCCTAAACGTCTTGGGCGCGGCCTCCGGCAAGCTCAACACCAACCAGGAAATTTCTGACCTCTGCGAGGCCTTGGGCGTCGGCATGGGCACGCGCTTTAACGTCGAAGACCTGCGCTATGAGAAAATCATCATCATGACCGATGCGGACGTCGATGGCGCCCATATTGCGGCGCTATTGATGACGTTTTTCTACACCCAAATGCGCCCGCTGATTGACCAAGGCCACCTCTATCTGGCCTGCCCGCCGCTCTATCGCCTGACCCAAGGCGCGCGCAGGCTCTATGTCTCTGATGACGCGGAGAAAAATGAGTGGATGGACAAGGGTCTTGGCGGCAAGGGCAAGATTGACGTGCAGCGGTTCAAAGGCCTTGGCGAAATGGACGCGAAGGATTTGAAAGAGACCACAATGGACCCCAAATCCCGCAAGCTGATCCGGGTGACCATCCAAGAGGATTTCCCCGGTGAAACGGCGGATTTGGTCGAGCGCTTGATGGGGAAAAAACCGGAACTGCGGTATCAGTATATTCAAGAGAACGCGCAGTTTGTTGAGGAATTGGATGTGTGATTATTTCTCGTGAGCACGGCTCACGAGAAATATTTTACAAGTCTAGTATTTTGAGCAATCTCATCTCAGACAAAAAATGGGGCTGCCCTGATTTTTCACGCAACTGAATGGCTTTTATGATCTTGGTTCCTTTGTGGGTCTGGACCCAGTCCCGTGAGGCCTCAGATGCAACAACCAAATAGTCTGTTTTTCCACTTGGGGATTTTGCGACAAGGCCTCCACGTTCCAATATGGCATCCTCTAAAATTCGGCGTGGGGAAACCGTGAAAGCACCGGTCAAAACGAAACTCGTACCTTCAAGTATTTCGTCAATTTTTGCTTCTTCAAATACGGGAACGGAACCGAGTGCCGACATGCCTGTATCCGCATAACAGTCACCAACAATCCGTGAGATCGAATAGCAAATTTCCGTAGACTCTTCCGATGAAATTTCTCCATCTTCAACAGCATCAACACAGCAAGATATCACGGCACGCGCACCAACATCTTCCAACACTGATGGCTGCTCTTGAGCAAAGGCGATAACCTTCTCCGTCTCAGCCAGCGTAATTCTGTCATCGCAGGCAATCCCCGCACAGAATCCCAAAAATCTATTTAGTGCGCTCCGCTCGCAATCCGGATCAATGTCTCGCATCCGATATTCAGCCGCGTCAAACAGGCTGTCAGCTTCCAAAAGTTCCGCATTGAAATCCTCTATTATTTCAAATGCATCCTCATCGCCAACATTTCTCGCAAACTCAAAACATTGATCCAAGAGTGGCTTGACCTCCTCAGGCTCAATTCCGCCACTCGCAACAATGCCCTGTATAAATCCGGTAAAATAGCAGAAAAACTTTTTATCATTTGCCTTGCGATGGACCCGCCCCAAGGCAGCCCCACCAACCTCAAAATTAGCCATGTCAATCTCCTGAAATTCCAAGGCGAGGAGAATGCAGCCTATTAATTTTGTCAACCCAAGCGACTGACGAGTGCAAGCGCGTTCAATCTCCCCCTAAACAACCCGCCCCATATCCAACTTCACCACCCGGTCCATTTTATCCGCCAGCTCATGATTGTGCGTGGCGATGAGCGCCGACAGGCCCTCGTCGCGCACCAGTTCCATCAGCACGTCAAACACCAAATCCGAGGTCGTCGGATCAAGGTTCCCGGTCGGTTCATCGGCCAGCAAAAGCCCCGGCCCATTGGCCAGCGCCCGGCAAAAGGCCACGCGTTGTTGTTCGCCGCCGGACAGTTCCGCCGGGCGGTGTTGGGCGCGGCGACTGATGCCGACCTTGTCGAGCAATTTCAAAGCGCGGGCCTCGGCCTCGGCCACAGGCACGGCATTGGCAAGTTGCGGCAGGACCACGTTTTCAAGCGCGGTGAATTCCGGCAGCAGGTGATGAAATTGGTAGATGAACCCAACGCCCGCGCGCCGCATCGCGGTGCGACGACGATCCCCCAACCCCGTCATGTCCTGCCCGGCAATCGTCACCGTGCCTGCATCCGGCACATCCAACAGCCCGGCAATGTGCAAAAGCGTCGATTTCCCCGCCCCCGACGGCGCGGTCAGGGCCACGACCTCACCGCGCGCAATGGTCAAATCAATGCCGCGCAGAACCTCGATCTGGTTTGGCTTGCCAGCGTTATAGGTCTTGGTGATGCCTTTGATCTCCAACATATTATTCATACCGCAGCGCCTCCACCGGGTTCATTCGCGCGGCACGGCGCGCCGGGAAAATCGTGACCACAAAAGACAGGCCAAGCGAGAGCGACACGGCTTTGAGAACATCCGCCGCGCGTAGTTCGGCCGGCAGCGCATAGATGCCCCGGATCGACGGGTCCCACGCGCCGCCGCCATTCATCCAATTCACAAAAGACATGATTTGATCAATGTAGATGGCAAACAGCGCGCCAATAAGCACACCAAACAGCGTACCGACCACCCCCGTCAGCGAACCGCAGATGAAAAAGATCCGCAAAACGGAGGCCTCAGTGAGACCAATCGTGCGCAAAATGCCGATGTCGCGGCCTTTGTTTTTGACCAGCATGATCAGGCCGGACACGATATTCATCGCCGCAATCAACACAAGGACTGAAAGGATGACGAACATCACATTGTCCTCAATATCAAGCGCGCGCAGGAACGATCCCGAGGCATCGCGCCACGTCCACACCAGCCCGCGCTCCCCTACCGCTTGCAGCAATGGAAGGGTCATCTCATCGACCGCTTCGGGGTGGGTCACCATGACCTCGATCTCATCGGCAGTGTCGCCCCGGTTGAAATAAGTTTGCGCCTGCCCGAATGGCAGGTAAACCCGTGTTTTATCAATGTCATAGCGGCCCGCGGAAAAGACATAGACGACATCGAAAGAGGACACGCGCGGGCTTGTGCCAAAGGCGGTTTTGGCCCCGTCGGGCGAAATCAATTTGATCTTATCGCCAACCGTCACGCCCAATTCGCGCGCCACACCGGAGCCTATGGCAACGCCCTCACTGAAGCGGGTGACATCGCCCCACTGTTCGTCCGGAGTGATCGCCACGCGGGGGATGGTCATCAGGTCCGCTGGGGCGATGCCGTAAATCTCAACCCCGGCGTTGTTGCCGTTGAACGAGGCCAAAACCTGTCCCTTCACCAAAGGTGCTGCGCGGGTGACGCCGGGCACGGCCGCAAGCGATGTCGCCCATTGCGCATAGTCCGGAATGGTGCGCGCGGTTTGGCCCGCCTCATCGACATAGATCGAGGAATAGACCGTCACATGGGCGTTGGAGCCGAGGATCGTGGCGACGAATTCATCGCGAAACCCGGTGCGCACGGCCAGCGTGATGATCAGCGCCGCCACCGCCAAAGTGATGCCGATCAAAGAGATCCACGTCATCACCGAGACGCCGCCCTCTTCTCGCCGGGCCCGCAAATAGGCCCATGCGATTTTCCACTCAAAACGCGAGAAGGGCTTGGTTGATTTGGCCTGTGTCATGGTCCGATAGGGCTCCGTTCAAAGTTGCCAGACCATTCCCTTTGACAGGGCAAAGGTCAAGCGCCCGCACGGATTTTGGACCAAACAGCTGCGTGAACAGTGCGATATAAACGCGGATTAAAATGTCAGCCCATCTTTGGATTTGCGGCGCTTAAAGGGCCAGGCCAACAGCCACAACACGGCAAACACACCGCCCCATCCTGCAACATATCCGATCAGCGCGGACAGGCCACCCGCCACGGACAGCGGCATGGCGGGCACAAAATTGTCCCAGGTGGTGCGCGCCAATTCGACGTCGGCGATACGCTGCGGCATAGTCAGACGTTCCAGAGGCGAGGCATCGCGCAGCATGGTCAGGTCTTCTGACAAGCGATCATAGCGGGCGAATGTGGTGCGCATATCGCGGCGACGGTTTTCCAAAAACACCGACCCGCCCATCGAGGCCAGTGCATCCTCACGCGTCATATCGGCCTTTTGCGCCGAGGCGTCAAAATCCGTGATCACAACGGCCAAGGCATCCACCTGACCGCCGAGCCTTTGGGTATATTGTTGGGAAAACTCAGGAAACTGGGAAACAATGGCAGCCCCGAACAGGCCACCCACAAGTGTGAGTGTTTTGACGATCATGTCGCGCTCCTCTGCCTCGCCCCCATCTGACGTGAGGGTCATAGCGAAGGGTAAAAGGATTCGGGGGCGTAAGACAAACATGTCCCCGCCCCCGTTGATCAAAACCGCGACTTCTTGCCTATTGCGCCAAGGATCAGCGCTTACAGATCCGTGTCCATTTTAGCAATTTTCGCCTTACAGATCCGCGTAAATTTTAGCAATTTTCGCCTTACAAATCCGCGTAAATTTTAGCAATTTTCGCGATGGCCAATTCCGGTGTCATCTCTTCGCTCTCGCCTGTGCGGCGCGAGGTGACTTCGACGACACCGTTTTTCAAACCACGCGGGCCAACGGTGATCCGCCACGGCAGGCCGATGATGTCCATGGTGGCAAATTTGCCGCCCGCGCGTTCGTCGCGGTCATCATACAAAGGCTCAAGCCCAAGCGCCTCAAAGGATTTATAGAGCGCCTCACAGGCGCCATCCGCCTCCGCATCGCCCTGTTTCAGGTTGACGATACCAACATGGAACGGGGTCACGCCTTCGGGCCAGATGATGCCCTTGTCGTCGTGATTGGCCTCAATCAACGCGCCCAAAAGACGGGACACGCCAATGCCGTGCGACCCCATCTGGACCGGGGTCGGTTTGCCATCCGGGCCTTGGACGGTCGCGCCCATGGCTTCGGAATATTTGGTGCCAAAGAAGAAAATCTGACCGACTTCGATGCCCCGCGCCACGCGACGGCGCTCTTCGGGAACCTGTTCAAACAGGGCGGCGTCATGGGTTTCATCAGTACGGGCGTAAAGCGAGGTGAACTCTTCCATCACCGCGTGACAGGCTTCGTGGCTGTCGTAATCAATCTCGCGTTTGCCGAGTTTGATGTCGGTGACGGCGACATCATAAAACACCTCGGATTCGCCGGTGTCGGCCAAGACGAGGAACTCATGCGTGTCATCACCGCCGATCGGACCGGAGTCGGCACGCATCGGAATCGCCTGTAGCCCCATACGTTCATAGGTGCGGATGTAGCTGACCAAATGGCGGTTATAGGCATGCATCGCATCTTCAACAGTCAGATCGAAATTATACCCGTCTTTCATCAGAAATTCGCGGCCCCGCATCACGCCAAAGCGCGGGCGAACTTCGTCGCGGAATTTCCACTGAATGTGGTAAAGTGTGAGCGGCAAGTCTTTGTAACTGCGCACATAAGAGCGGAAGATGTCAGTGATCACCTCCTCGTTGGTCGGCCCGTAAAGCATATCGCGACCATGACGGTCGGTGATGCGCAACATCTCTTCGCCGTAGTCATCATAGCGGCCGCTTTCGCGCCACAAATCAGCCGGTTGCAACGTCGGCATCAACAGTGGGATGTGACCCGCGCGCTGTTGCTCTTCGTGGACGATTTGCTCCACTTTTTTCAGGACCTTGTAGCCCAGAGGCAACCAAGAATAGATCCCAGCCGCCTGTTGGCGGATCATGCCCGCGCGCAACATCAGACGGTGCGAGACGATTTGAGCCTCAGACGGCGTTTCTTTCAGTACCGGGAGAAAATAGCGCGACAGACGCATGCGGAGATGCCCTCAAGTGATGATCAGGTTTGCTTCGGTCTAAGCGATCACCTTGGACCACACAAGCCAAAGCGGCAGGCAAATGCCTGTTCTTCCGCAGTTCTGGCCCCTCTTTGCCCCCTACGGGGCAGGGGAAAGGCCGTTTTGACCCCGTCTCTTCCCCTTGAAACCCGCCCCGTCTCGGGCGATATGGAAAGAAAGCAAAGCGACACCAAAGGGATACTATGGCGTTACCAGTCCGTGATCAGATGAAATACTGGGGCTTTGCAGCAGCAGGGTTCTTTGCCGTGCTGTGGTTGCTCGGCGATGTGATTTTGCCCTTCGTTCTCGGTATGGCCGTGGCCTATATGCTTGATCCGGTGGCGGATCGGCTTGAGTCATGGGGGCTGAGCCGTGTTGCCGCGACATTGACGATCACCCTAAGCGCCGTCATTTTATTCGTGCTGGCCGCCTTGGTGGTGTTGCCGACTCTGGTGCGGCAATCAACCGATTTGGTCGATACAGCGCCAGAGCTTTTTGACAATCTCCAGAGCTTTTTAACCGCGAAGTTCCCGGTTTTACTGGATGAAAACTCGCAATTGCACCAAACGCTGTTGCAGATCGGTGAAGCGATCAGATCAAAGGGCGGAGAGCTTTTGTCCTCTGTTTTATCCTCGGCGATGAGCGTGTTTAACGTCGCAGTGCTGCTCGTCTTGGTGCCGGTGATCACCTTTTATCTGTTGCTCGACTGGGACCGCATGGTCGCCGAAGTCGACAAGCTGTTGCCACGCGATTACGCACCGGTGATCCGCAATCTCGCCTCTGATATTGATCGCACACTGGCCTCGTTCATTCGCGGCCAAGGCACAGTCTGCCTCATTTTGGGGACGTTTTATGCCACGAGCCTGATGCTGGTGGGGTTGAAATTCGGCCTTGTCGCGGGCGCGATTGCCGGGATTTTGACCTTTATCCCCTATGTCGGCGTCGCCGTGGGTGGCGTTTTGGCTATCGGTTTGGCGCTGTTTCAGTTTTGGGGTGAATGGTATTGGATCGCCGCCGTGGTTGGCATTTTTGTCTTTGGGCAATTCGTTGAGGGCAATATCCTAACCCCCAATTTGGTCGGCTCTTCCGTCGGCTTGCACCCGGTGTGGCTGATCTTTGCGCTGTCTGCCTTTGGCACGGTGTTTGGCTTTGTCGGCATGTTGGTGGCCGTACCGCTTGCCGCAGCGCTCGGTGTGATCGCCCGGTTTGCCACGGATCAATACCGTGAGGGCCGCCTCTACAAAGGTCTCTCTGATGAGGCCGCTCCAATGCCCGAGGACCAATCAGAATACGACGCTCGCAGCGGCGAAAGCTAAGCCATGGCCGAACAGCTCACCTTGGACTTGCCAGCCCGCGAAGCGCTGGGGCGGGATGCGTTTTTCGTTGCCCCTTCCAATATGCTGGCGCTGGCCACATTGGATGCGGTGGACACATGGCCCTCGGGCAAACTGGTCCTGATCGGCCCGGCAGGCGCGGGCAAAACCCATATGGCACAGGTCTGGGCGAAGGACCGCGATGCCGTGGTTCTCGCCCCATCGACGTTGGCAGAGGCCGACATCCCCGCCCTCGCTGCGCGCAGATGTGTTGTGGTCGAGGATGTCGATCGACTGTCCGATCTGCCCAATGCCCGCGCGACCGAAGAGGCGTTGTTTCACCTGCACAATCTGACTTTGGCCGAGGGCGGGCGACTTTTGCTCACCGCGCGCACGGCTCCAAACCGTTGGACCCTGACCCTGCCCGATCTGGCCTCCCGGATGCAAGGCACCCCCGTGGCGCAAATCGAGCCGCCCGATGACATGTTGCTGACCGTGCTTTTGGTCAAGCAATTTGAGGACCGCCAACTTATCGTGCCCGAGGCTCTGATCACATGGCTGGTCAAACGCATGGAACGGTCGGCCGCTGCGGTGCGCGACATTGTTGAGGCTCTGGACCGCGAGGCCCTGCGTGCCGGAAAGCCGATTTCGCGCGCCCTTGCGGCGCGGATTTTGGACCCCGAGGCCTAATTCCAAACCCGTTTTCTTTTCTGCACAGATTTCAAGCAATTGACAGGACCCCATCGCATTTGGCACTGTCTTGAGCGAAGCTAGGGGATACACTTTGACCACATCGACGGATGCCGCCCAGTCTGGCGCGGAGCAACAGGATTGGGGCGTCTTTGGCCGCCCTCTGTTTCTCGACGAAGAGGCGCGGGCCTTGTCTCGTGTGGGCGTGGTTGATGTCGGATCAAACTCCGTGCGCCTTGTCGTCTTTGACGGTGCGGCGCGCAGTCCGGCCTATTTCTACAATGAGAAAATCATGTGTGGATTGGGCGCGGGATTGCGGGAAACCGGTCGATTGAACCCCGAAGGCAAATTGCGGGCCATGGTCGCCATCCGGCGGTTTCAAAAATTGGCCCAAGGCATGGGAATCCCCCCGCTCACAGCCGTTGCGACGGCTGCTGTGCGGGAGGCTGAGGACGGTCCTGCTTTTCGGGAGGAGATTGAGCGGGAGACCGGCCTCAGCCTTTGGGTGATTGACGGCGAAGAAGAGGCGCGGCTGTCGGCACAGGGCGTCTTGCTGGGCTGGCCCGAGGCGGATGGGTTGGTCTGTGACATTGGCGGCTCTTCAATGGAGCTTGCGGTCGTCACAGGCGGCACCGTTGGCAAACGTTTGACCTCGCCGCTTGGGCCGCTGAAACTTCAGGGGCTCAAAGGCGGGCGCACCGGTCTTAAGGACCATATCACCCCGATCATGGCCGATCTCGTTGCCAAAATGGGCAAGGATCACAAACGGATTTATCTGGTCGGCGGCTCATGGCGGGCGATTGCGCGGATCGACATGGAACGGCGCAATTATCCGCTACATGTGTTGCACGAATACCGGATGTCGAGCCGGGCGGTCACAGACACGATCAAATTTATTCGCAAAAGCAATATGGATGAATTGCGCGCCAAAACTGGCACCTCATCGGCGCGGATGAGCCTTGTTCCGATCGCCTCGGAAGTGCTGCGCCAATTGGTCCATGCCTTTCATCCAAAAGAGATTTGCATCTCGTCCTACGGTATCCGCGAGGGGCTTTTGTATGAGCAAATGCCTGACCAAATCCGCGCCCGTGACCCGTTGATCGAGGCCTGTCGTTTTTCCGAAATGAAAGACGCGCGCACGCCCGGATTTGGCAAGCGCTTGCACCGCTTCATCGAACCGATGTTCCGCGCCCGCCAATATGAAAAAATGCGCATCGTGCGCGCCGCTTGCCTGTTGCATGACGTGACATGGCGCGCGCATCCCGACTACCGGGCTGAGGTGTGTTTTGACAATGCGACCCGTGCCAACCTTGGTGGGCTGACCCACAATGAACGGATATTCCTTGGGTTGGCCTTGTTGCATCGCTACAAGAATTCGCGCGATGGCACGCCCTTTGCCGATCTGATTGCAATGCTGCCAGACAAAGACATCCGTGATGCCGAGGTCTTGGGCAAAGCCATGCGTTTTGGCGCGATGTTCGCGTTTGAAGCCCCCGATGAGCTGGCCAAACTCGACTATTTTCCGAAAAAGAAAGTGCTGATCCTGACCCTGCGCCCAGAGGCCGAAGACCTGTTTGGCGAAGTGGCACAGGCCCGGTTTCAATCGCTCGCCAACAGCTTGGGCGCGCAGGCCGAGATCAAACACGCCAAATCTTAACGCGCGGATTTAAATCTCAATGTCCCCATCGGGTGCGGCGTCTTGATCAGGTTCAGGACCCGCCTCCGTGGGCGGTTTGCGCCGGATCAGGATGTCACCATTGGGCAAAACCACTGGCGGCTCATAGGCGTTCAAATCGTCCATCACCCCGTCCAATTCTTTGAGCGCAGGCTCCATCTGTTGAAACAACTGTTCCAGCAAAATCCGCGCGCCTTCGCGCATCAGGTCGATGCCTTCAGAGGCCTCCTGCGCTGTTGCTGGCGAGGACGAGAGCACAAGAAGACTCAAAGAGAGGCGCGCGACAATCTGTTTCATGGCGACAGTCTACCCGATCTGTTCTGAGATTTCATCCTTTGGTGGCAAAGTCAGGTCAATCGTGACCGGAAAATGATCCGAGGCGGTCAAAAGCGCCCGTTGCAATTCCGGCGTGGTGAAACACACCGGATCATCAAACGGGTGCCAAATCCGCCATGCCGTCCCGGCCCGCAGATTTTGCGAGACCATCACATAATCCAACAGGGCCGACAGATAGCGTTTTTCATGCTGGATATAAAACCGTGACGATGACAGGGCCTCACCGCCACGGCGCGCAAAGGCTCTGATCGCATGGGGATCATAGAGCCGCATATTTTGGTCCACATCCGGGTCCTCGCGCCCCATCACAACCTCAACGCCAGAGCGTCCAAACAGTTTTTCATACTCATCCAACCCCGGCCCATCGTTGAAATCCCCCAACACGATGATCGGCTCCCCCGCCGTCAAATGCGCCTCGACCCGCTCGCGCAGCCAAATGCATTGCGCCAATTGTTTGCGGCGGTTTTCAATCGAAATGCGGATCTCGTCTTCGCGGCCACGCGCGCCATGTGGGGCCTTGGATTTCACATGCACGCCGATCATTCGAAAGGCATAGCCATCGGCACAGGTCTCCATCGCAAGCTCCAAGGGCGGTTTGGAAAACCGCACCTCTTCACGGTCGCGATCCGTGTCGAGATCAAGCCGAAACACCGAATTAAAGGCCGGAACCTCAAGCCCGCTCCCCAAATCCGCAGGTGCCCCCATCGGGTCATGGCGCGCCCGCAACACGGTCGGGTCATACATCAGCGCAATCTCTTGCTGGGTCTCGTTGACAAACCCCATTTCCACAGCGGTGGTGCGCAGCCCGGCCCAAGTGGCAAACTGTTCCAGCGCGCGCACCGTGTCGCGACGACGGTTGGTGTCCGGGGCCTCAATCACCATCACCGCGTCGGCGTCCATCGCAGTAAAAACAATGCCCAATGCCTCAAGCTGAGCGGCGCGGGTGACATTGTATCGGGCGGACCATGCGTCATCGGCCAAGGGCCGACCATGCGTGTCAAACAGCGCATCAAACCATTCGACATTATACGTGGCGATGCGCATGTCAGGCCGCGCGTTCTGCGCTGATTTCATCCCAAGCGGCATTGATTTCGCTCATCCGGTCATTGGCCAATTGCAACGCCTCTTCGGGCACGCCACGCGCAATCATACGATCGGGATGGGTTTCGCGCACCAAGGTGCGATAGGCCAATTTGATGTCACTGAGCGGCGCATCCGGCGCCACCCCCAGCACATCATAGGGATCGCGCAGCGCATCGGGGACATACCGCGCGCGCATGGCCCGAAACGCCCGATCGTTGACGTCAAAAATCTCGGCCACACGGGTCAGAAACGCATCTTCGCCGGGGTGATATTCGCCGTCCGCCATCGCGATGTGGAACAAACCATCGAGCAGGTCCATCAACGGGCGGCAGTCACTGCCGTACATTTTCTTGACGCTCTTGGCGTAGTCTTCGAACCCCGCCACGTCTTGCCGTGCCAGATTAAACACCCGCGCGGCGGCGGCTTCGTCCTCTTTGGCGATTTGGAACACTTCGCGAAAGGCCGTGACCTCGTCGCGGGTGACAAGCCCGTCCGCCTTGGCCATTTTCGCGCCCAAAGCGATCACCCCAATGGCAAAGCCCACGCGCCGTTCCGGCTCTGAACGAAACTGTTCAAAGACCGAGGCCAGGCTTTCACCGGCCCGAAGCGCCTTGAGCGCCTCCATGATGAGGGACCAAATCGACATAAGATGACTTTAGCCTGTCGCAGCCCCGCTGTCAGGCTGCAAAAACACCTGCAGCCGCGACATTTGCGTGACAGATGTTACAGAATTTTCTGCATGAACAGGACATCGAGCCAGCGCTCAAATTTAAACCCGGCCTGCGGCACCCGCCCTGCCTCTTTATACCCCAACGCCTTGTGAAAGGCGATGGAGGCGGCGTTGTCACCATCAACCGCACCAATCATCGAATGCAACCCGGCCTCGCGGGCATGTTCTTCGACCATCAACATCAACACCCGGCCGAGGCCCCGCCCCTGCGCCGCATCATTGAGATAGACCGAATGTTCCATGGTGAAGCGGTAGCCATTGTTGCCGGGGCGAAACTGATCATAGGTGGCATAGCCGACCACTTCGCCCTCAAGCTCGGCAACATAAAAGGCGCGCCCACGGGCGTGGCGATCTGTGACCATCGCGGCCCAATCGGCCACATCGCGTTCAACGGAGGAAAACGACGCGGTCGAGCCCGCAATCACCGGGGCCATAATGGCTTTGAGGGCGGGCGCATCGTCCGCTGTGGCGTCGCGCAGGTGAGGATGATGTGTCATGCGATCCAAATTTCTCCAGAAGGGGTGCTGATTTCGGCGGTCAAACCGGGGGTGTCCGATTGTACAATGCGCACATGCTCCAACGCCGAGACAAAGGGCGACAGCGCCGCACGCAGCGCGTCTGGCTCGGGGTGAGAAATCTTGAGCCTGCGCATCAAAAGGCCGGGGTCGGGCAAAGCAGGCACCGGACGCGGCGAGTGCCATTCGATCAGGGCGGGAAAGCAATCATCAAAGGGCAAAACACCGGTGTCCGGCACGATCATCCGCCATGCGTAGTCACCCCGACGAAAGGACAGAATGCGCCCAGCATTGGCCGGGGCCAATTCCCATGCCTCTTCCAAATCCGGGCAAGAGACGGCCCAATGGGTCAGACGCGGCGGGCCGCCAAAATTGTCCAAATCGAACCATCGCGGATAATCCGGGCGCAACGCATCATGGTCCGGCGCGATCACTTCGAGGTAGGCATCAGGATGCATCGCCACCAAATGATTGTGCGTCCCCATATCGGGATGCACGCCGCGCGGCCCGAATGTGACATCGAGCAAGCCCTCAGCCCACTCTTTGCCCTGCTGCAAATCTGCAGCAGAAATCACCAAATGATCAATCCGGTAGGGCATTTTGTGTTTCCTGACTAAAACGCTGTTGAAATCATCAAGGCTGCCCCCATCTCTACATGACGCACCCTTTTCATTAACCTTCAGGAAAGAATAGAAAAAGACAATGCTCCTGCGCAAATTGGAACAATTCTTCGACAGTGAGGCCTCTGGTGGCATCGTGCTTATGGTGGCTGCCGTTGCCGCGATGTTCGTGGCTAACTCTTCGCTTTACCCGCTTTATGATGGCGCTCTCTCCTCATATTTCTCCGTAACTCTTGGGGAGAAGGATTATCCAAACCTTTGATTCTATGGATTAATGACGGCCTGATGGCGGTGTTTTTCCTGTTGGTTGGGTTGGAATTGAAGCGCGAGCTTTTGGAAGGCAAACTTAAAAATCCCCGCGATGTGGTTTTGCCGGGCATGGCCGCCGTGGGTGGCATGTTTGTGCCTGCGATCATCTATTTTGCGCTCAACCTCTCCTCGCCTGAGACTCACTCCGGCTGGGCGATCCCGGCGGCCACCGATATTGCCTTTGCTTTGGGCATTTTGGCGCTTGTCGGCGACCGCGTCCCCTCTTCGCTCAAAATCTTTTTGCTGACACTGGCCATTTTGGACGATTTAGGCGCGATCCTGATCATCGCGTTTTTCTACACCTCAGAGCTGCATCTCGATTACCTGTTCTTGGCCGCGATCCCGTTGCTGATCATGTTCCTGATGAACCGGGCGGGCATTCACCGCATCGCACCGCTCATTCTTATGGGCACGATCCTTTGGGTTTTGGTGCTCAAATCCGGGGTTCACGCAACCTTGGCCGGGGTGATCACCGCCTTCTTTATCCCTCTCAAAGACAAATGGGGCAAATCTCCGCTTCATGCGCTGGAACATGCGCTTTCGCCCTATGTCTTTTTTGTCATCGTGCCGATCTTTGCCTTCGCCAACGCCGGTGTTGTATTGACTGGTGTGACCTTCGCCGACGTGTTCTCACCGCTGCCTTTGGGCATCGCATTGGGTCTGATTCTGGGCAAACAAATCGGTGTGTTTGGCATCACATGGCTGTTGGTGAAATTCGGCGCCGCGCGCAAACCGTTTGGGGCCACGTGGATGCATATTTACGGTGTGGCCGCGCTTGCGGGCATCGGTTTCACCATGTCACTGTTCATCGGCGGGCTGTCCTTTGAGGATGCATTCCACATGAACGAAGTGCGCATCGGCGTGCTCTCAGGCTCTGTGATCTCCGCGATCATCGGCTTTACCGTGCTCAAACTCGCGCCCTCTGCCAAGGGTGACAAGGACGCAGAAGAGGAAATCCTCTCCCCTGCAGTTCACGCCTCTCACTGAGCGCAACCTGTGGTTTGAATGAGAAAGGGCCGGGATATATCCCGGCCCTTTTTACATGCATCTGAACCGTGGATCAGTTCTGATCAGCGCTCAGAATATCCAAAATCTCACGCGCAGCCGCCGGGATATTGGTGCCCGGACCAAAGATCGCTTTGACGCCCGCTTTGTAGAGATAGTCGTAATCTTGCTGCGGGATCACACCGCCACAGATCACGATAATCTCTTCGGCGCCTTGTTCTTTCAGGGCTTCGATCAGCTTCGGCGCGAGGGTCTTGTGACCCGCCGCTTGCGAGGAAATACCAATGATATGCACATCGTTGTCGATGGCGTCTTGGGCGGCCTCTTCCGGGGTTTGGAACAGCGGGCCAACGTCGACGTCAAAACCGATATCGGCAAAGGCCGTGGCGATGACTTTTGCGCCGCGATCATGGCCGTCCTGGCCCATTTTCACCACCAGCATGCGCGGGCGGCGACCCTCTTTCTCGGCAAAGGTTTCCACATCTTTTTGGATTTGGGCAAAGCCCTCGTCGCCCTCATAGGCCGCGCCATACACGCCCGCCAAGGTTTTCACTTCGGCGCGGTGGCGGCCAAACACTTTCTCCATAGCCATCGAGATTTCTCCCACGGTTGCACGGGCGCGGGCGGCATCCACCGCCAGCGCAAGCAGGTTGCCCTTGCCGGATTTTGCCGCCTCTTCCAGTGCGGCCAGTGTCGCCTCAACTGCCGCCCCGTCGCGGCTGGCGCGGATGGTTTCCAACCGTTTGACTTGGCTGACACGCACAGCGACGTTGTCGACGTCCAAAATGTCGATCGGGTCTTCTTTGTCCTTGCGGTATTTGTTGACGCCGACGATCACCTCGGTGCCCCGGTCGATCTGGGCCTGACGCCGGGCGGCGGTTTCTTCAATCCGCAGCTTTGGCATGCCGGAATTGACCGCCTTGGTCATGCCGCCCATCTCTTCGATCTCTTCCATCAAAGCCCAGGCTTTGTCGGCAAGTTCCTTGGTCAGGCTTTCAACATAGTAAGAGCCCGCCAGCGGATCGACCACATGGGTGATGCCGGTCTCTTCTTGCAGGATCAACTGAGTGTTGCGGGCGATGCGGGCCGAGAATTCGGTCGGCAAAGCGATGGCTTCGTCGAGCGCATTGGTGTGCAGCGACTGCGTGCCGCCCAAGGCCGCCGACATCGCCTCATAGGCGGTGCGGATGACGTTGTTATAGGGATCTTGTTCTTGCAGCGAGACACCAGAGGTCTGGCAGTGCGTCCGCAACATTTTGGACTTGTCAGATTTCGGATCGAACTCTTCCATCACCCGGGTCCACAGGTAGCGCGCAGCGCGCAACTTGGCGGCTTCCATAAAGAAATTCATACCAATCGCAAAGAAGAACGACAGGCGCGGCGCGAACCGGTCCACATCCATCCCCGCCTTGATCGCCGTGCGCACATATTCGCGCCCATCGGCCAGCGTGAAGGCCAGCTCTTGCACCAGGTTCGCGCCCGCTTCCTGCATGTGATAGCCGGAGATCGAAATCGAGTTGAATTTCGGCATCTCATTGGCGGTATATTCAATAATATCCGCGATGATTTTCATCGAAGGTTCGGGCGGATAAATATAGGTGTTGCGCACCATGAACTCTTTGAGAATGTCGTTTTGGATGGTTCCGGCCAAAAGCGCCTTGTCATGGCCCTGCTCTTCGCCGGTCACAATGAAAGACGCCAAAATCGGAATCACAGCCCCGTTCATCGTCATCGAGACGGAGACTTTATCAAGCGGAATGCCGTCAAACAGGATTTTCATATCCTCGACAGAATCAATCGCCACGCCGGCTTTGCCGACATCGCCCACCACGCGCGGGTGATCGGAATCATAGCCGCGGTGGGTGGCCAGATCGAAAGCGACAGAGACGCCTTGCTGACCCGCATCGAGCGCCTTGCGGTAAAACGCATTTGATTCTTCAGCGGTGGAAAAGCCCGCATATTGGCGGATCGTCCAGGGCCGCCCGGCGTACATCGTCGCCTTTACGCCACGGGTAAACGGGGCCTCGCCCGGCGTGTTGCCAAGGTGCTCCATACCTTCCAAATCATCTTCGGCGTAGAGCGGCTTGACCTTGATGCCCTCAAGCGTCTCCCAGTCAAGCGTCTCAAGCGGTTTGCCACGCAATTCTTTCTCGGCAAGCGCTTCCCACTTTTTCCTGTCCGTCATTTTCAGGCTCCTCTCCGTTTTCTGTCACCGCATCCCATATGAGGGGCGCTTAAGCTTGGTTTGGCCCTCAGGGCACCCTATATAGAGGGTATCCGGGAGGTCCGATGAAACATATCTATGCCGCAGCACTAACTGCCGTTTTTCTAACATCATCCCCCGCGCTCCAGGCGCAGGAAGTGGAATTTATTGTCCAAGACGCTGGCGAGATTGCACTCTCCGAGTTCAAATGGACCCACCGGGTCTTGGTGGTCTTTGCCGACAGCCCACTCGATCCGAGTTTCCGCGAACAATTGGACCTGTTGGCCACGCGCCCAGAGGCGCTTTTGGAGCGGGATGTGGTGGTGATCACCGACACCGACCCGGCGGCCAAAAGCATGGTGCGCACAGAGCTGCGTCCACGCGGATTTGGTCTTGTGATCGTCGACAAAGATGGCCGCGTAATGTTGCGCAAACCCGATCCATGGAATGTGCGCGAAATCACCCGTGCGATTGACAAAACGCCGCTGCGCCAGCAAGAAATCCAGAACGCATTGCAAAGCGAACGATAATCCTGCCGCGCGCGGAACGCATTGATTTCTTTACCTTCCCAGCATAGATTAGCCATGCAACAGGCAAGGAGGCCATGATGCGCAGAGACATTGATCACCCGGAAAAATCGCCCGAAAAACCGATCAGCGGCGACATCTAAAAACCCATATAATCTCATACTTATCATGGGGTTATCTCCGGGTTCTCACCCGACCTTCCGATATTTTCGGGATCTTCAATTCCCAATTCAAAATTGATCTCTACGAGGGCTTTTAGCCCCATCCTCAGTGTGCCGATTCGCCGTTTGGTCAGCTGTTTGTGGAAATTAACCCGCCGATCACGCGGCAATCTTTTAATATCTTCCGTCCGGCTGTCTTCGACCATGCGCCGCAAATCCGTATATTCAGCATAGAACCGCACAACAGCGGCGACTGTGGCTTCTTCCAGCCCCGGCACCGATGTGCCGAGCGCCTCAAACACAATGGGTTCGCTTTCCATCGTTGCAAACGGGAAATAGTCACTCTCTTTTCCCTGCGCATCCGTAACACCTGACGCAATGCGGTCCTGAACCAGTTGCGCGTTGCTGCGAATAGCCACGTTGTCCATTTTGTCCACGAGGGCAAAAATCTCGTTCTTGATCGCCACAAGAGTATCGCGGCGGATGCGGTCTGCTTGTTCGGCTTCACGATAACTCGAAATCACAAAGGTCACGAACCAGCCCAAAACAACGATGAGCCCGGTGATCAGCCCCGGATAGATCCGCGCCTTATCCGCATCTGCGGCATGTGCCCAGATCATCCAAACCGCACCGGCCCCGATGCCCCAAAACGGCGGAAAAACATATAAAACCCGGCCAAAGCTGCGCAACAGCCGCGGCGGGACAAGCCCGGCGTACAAACAGAGAAACACGACCCCATACAATCCAATGGAAACAGGGGCGACAGGCGCGAGACGCGGCACGGGGGCCAACACGAAAAGCGCAACGGCAATCGCCGCCAAAAGGGCAATCGCAAGCAATCCTTTTCGATACCCAGCCCAGTCTCTCATAGGCTCCCCCTCGGATCGCAGATATCAGAGGGAAGATCGCGGTTTACTCGCGAAAATCCTCGGCTGTTGGAATGCGGCCAAAGGCGATTTTGGCCCCGGTATAGGCCACGTGATGCGGCGGCAAGAGGCCGTAACGCACCGTGTCCTGTCCAAAGCGTTGATTGAGCCGGTCGATGGCAAGGCAAAGCCCGCGTCGATCCGCTTCGGGGGCAAACAGGTCGTCCATCACATCGGCTGCGGGCAAAAGCCCCGCCAATGTCACGGAGACAGAGCGCAGTGGCGCGGCGGGCGCGGCGGCCCAAAGCCCGGACAGCGTACTGAGCAAAAAGAACGTGTCCTGCGTGGCGCGGATCGTGCTGTCGTATCTGATCCCCTGCCCCGATATGGGACGTAGCCCCAAAGACAGGTTGCGGGCGTAAAGCCCCTCGCGCCGCAACCGCGCTGCTGCTTTGACCAGCAACCGCCGAGACACCAAACGCGCGCCCTCTGGTGTTTTGTTTCCATTGGTCAGGACCTGCCCATGGCCGATCATGTTTCTGCGGGTCTCTGGCCAGACCACGGTCTCGCCCCTGAGTTCGCGCACAAACCGTTCGCCCGAGACGCTGCCCCAAATCGCGCGGGCGCGTTTGGGTGGGATGCGGTAGAGCGTAGGAACATCCATGATCCCAGCCGCCTCCAACCGCGCGCGCATCCGCCAAGACACCCCCGGCAAATCGTCCAGCGCCAGATGCGCAATCCGATCCGGCAGCACATGAGGCAAAAGCCAATGCAACCCGCCCGGTTTTTCCAACCCGGCGGCGAGTTTCGCCAAAAGTCGCGTCGGCCCAAGCCCGACCGAACAGCGCAACGCCGGGCTGACCTGCGCCAGCACCGCCTGTTGCAACGCCCGTCCAATGTCCAAAGCGCGCGGCAAATCTTGTTGCGATCCCATCAAGAGACAGGAACATTCGTCGATCGACCAGACCCGATGGACCGGGATGACCGTCTCCACCGCCTGCAAAATCGCGTGATGATAGTCGACGCAAATGTCGTGTTTGACCGGACGAAAGACGATGCCGGGACAGAGACTGCGCGCCTCGTCCTGACGCGTGCCCATGCCCACACCTTTGCGCTTGGCTTCGATGCTGGCCGCGATACAGGCGGCATTCGGCGCATCGGCCGTCAACACCCCCACAGGCCGCCCCATCAACGCAGGTTCTTCGGCCTGCGCCACGGAGGCGTAAAAGCTGTTCATATCGAAAAACAGCGTTGAAACACGCAATGTCATGGCCGGGCGCCTCGCGACGAGAGAGAAGGCTCAAATTAGAACAAAGTGAGAACACTTGTCCAGCCCCCGCTTGCACGCCCTTGGTGCGATATGCCCGCCCGGCCAAGATCACCTTATTCGAACTCCATGATCACTTCGTCGACGGCCAAGCTGTCGCCCGGCGCTGCGTTGATTTTGGACACGATGCCTTTGCGTTCAGCGCGCAGGATGTTTTCCATTTTCATCGCCTCAACGGTGCAAAGGGCCTGACCCTCTTGGACCTCATCGCCCTCTTCGACGTTCACTTTGACAATCAGACCCGGCATCGGGCAGAGCAGCAATTTGGACGTGTCCGGCGGCAATTTTTCGATCATGAATTTGGACAGTTCGGCGGCGCGCGGCGAGCGAACATAGACCTTCATATCCGCGCCACGATTGCGGATGCGGAACCCGCCCGGCGTCTTGCCAACCTTCAAGGTCAAATGGCTGTCCCCCATGTCGATCACCGCCAAGCTGTCGCCCGGAACCCAAGTGCTTTCGCACCGCAGTGTTTTGTCGTTGATCAACACGGTCGAGCCAGTTTTATCCGCCTCGATCGTCAGTGGGAAATCGTGACCACCGATTTGAACGACCCAATCATTGGGCACCACACGTTCGTGGTTGTCCATCCGCCCCGACACGCGGGTGCGGCGAATTTCGGCGACACGGTACATCGACGCCGTGGCCGCAGCAATCCGTTCCAGATCCGCGTAGGGTAGTTCAACCCCTTCAAATCCTTCGGGATATTCCTCTTCGATAAAGGCCGTGGTCATGGTCCCCGCGATGAATTTCGGGTGGTCATAAACGGCGGAGAGGAACGGCAGGTTGTGACCAATGCCTTCGACTTCAAACCCATCGAGCGCATTGCGCATGTTCTCAATCGCGGTCAAACGATCCGGGCCCCATGTGCAAAGTTTTGCAATCATCGGGTCATAGTACATCGAAATTTCGCCGCCCTCATAGACGCCGGTGTCGTTGCGCACGACGTTGGTGTCCGTGACAATTTCGGCGGGCGGGCGATATTTCGACAGACGCCCGATGGAGGGCAAAAAGCCGCGATAGGGGTCTTCGGCGTAGAGACGGCTTTCCATCGCCCAGCCGTTGATTTTCACGTCGTCTTGGGTCATCGAAAGCGGCTCGCCATTGGCAATCCGGATCATCTGTTCGACCAAGTCGATGCCGGTGATCAGCTCGGTCACAGGGTGTTCCACCTGAAGACGGGTGTTCATTTCCAAGAAGTAGAAATTGCGGTCGCCATCGACGATAAATTCCACGGTCCCGGCAGAGGCATAATCCACCGCTTTCGCCAGCGCCACGGCCTGTTCGCCCATGGCTTTGCGGGTTTCGGGATCAAGGAACGGCGACGGGGCCTCTTCGATGACCTTTTGGTTGCGGCGTTGGATCGAACATTCGCGTTCGTTCAGATAAATCCCGTTGCCATGGGCATCGCAAAGCACCTGAATTTCGATGTGGCGCGGTTGAGTGACGAATTTCTCGATGAAAATCCGGTCGTCGCCAAAGGAGCTTGCGGCTTCGTTTTTGGACGACTGAAAGCCTTCGCGGGCTTCTTCGTCATTCCATGCGATCCGCATGCCCTTACCGCCGCCGCCAGCGGAGGCTTTGATCATCACCGGATAGCCGACCTCATTGGAGATTTTCACCGCTTCATCCGCATCCGCGATCAGGCCCATATAGCCCGGAACGGTCGAAACGCCGGCCTCTTGGGCCAGTTTTTTCGAGGTGATTTTGTCGCCCATCGCCTCAATCGCACCAACCGGGGGGCCCACAAAGGCCACGCCTTCGGCCGCCAAAGCCTCGGCGAATTTCGAATTCTCGGAGAGGAAGCCATAGCCTGGATGAACCGCCTGCGCGCCGGTCTGGCGGATCGCATCCATCACCTTGTCGATGACAATATAGGATTGGTTTGCGGGCGGCGGGCCGATGTGAACCGCCTCATCCGCCATGGCCACATGCAGGGCGTTTTTATCCGCATCGGAATAAATGGCGACCGTTTTGATCCCCATTTTCTTGGCGGTTTTCATCACACGGCATGCAATCTCGCCGCGGTTCGCAATCAGGATTTTGTCAAACATCCGCAGTCCCTCTCCCTTTTCTCAAGTCTCACCAGACCACGCGCGCGACTGCGCAGATGGTCTTTGGAATTTCTGTCATGGTTGTCGGTATGGTTTTGGCCACAAAAAAGCTTCCCCGGCGGAACCCGCCCGGGAAGCTGTGTTGTGATCTGTCAAACGGGCGCGCGCAGCGCGGCCCTGTCAGACGAATAGGTTTAGCGGCAAACGCCCGCGTCGTCGCAATAGGTGCCCGCGAGCGCGCCCAAAGCGGCTCCAGTGAGCACATTGTTGTTCGTCGCGTCGGCGACGACCGCACCCGCTGCGGCACCCGCGATTGCGCGCTCACCGTCTGTTTGCAAACAGCCGGCAAGGGCCGAAACGGAGACGAGGCCAAGAATGAGAATGGATTTGCGCATGTTTTTTCTGCTTCTGATGATGTTACGACTGAGACGATTCTATCCCAGCCAAACCCCTGCGCAAAGCGACAAATGCGGCCCACCGCAAAATCGGCGAAACCAAGCCCATGGCGAAAAACAGGCACGCGCCAATCGACACGCAAAGAAGAGTGACGAGATCCGTATGGGGGACATACAGACCTCGCCAAAGGGGAAGGGTAACGGTTTTCAGAACAGGACGAGGTGTTGCTGGTCACCTGCGTCCTACCCGTAAGATGGGATGCATCGCTTTCGCTCGCAAGGACATAGCCAAACCGCCCACCAAAACTGGCAGCAGTTCGCGCAAACACCCCAATGCCAAGCGAAATTCCGCGCATCAGTCCTCTTGCTCCCCGTTCCACATCTCGTCCCAATCGGGGGCTTCTTCGTCCTCATCAGAGGCGAAAATTTCGGGATAGGAGGCCATAGCCCGACCCATATCGACCTTAAGAAGCGCCTCATAAGAGGCCGGATCAAAATCTTCGGCATCGGCGGGCACAACTTCGCGGCCAAACAGCCACGACAAGCGGCCTGCGTCCAAATTGCCGCGCTCAAACGGCTCCTCGCCAAACTGTTCGACCAAGGCCATCAAAAACGCCGCATCAACCCGCTTGTCGAGCGACTTGCGGTCTTTGTAGCGCTCCAGCGCCTTGAGCGGCGTCACCCCTTTGGGGTTCGCGCGGCGAATGGTGAATTGGAAATCCGTGCCCGGAAAGCGGCCCGGAAATCCTTTGTGTTTGGTCATATAATCGCGTGCCATCAGCTGTCTCCCTGATCTGGTCGGCGCGCGATGAGGTCGATCTCAACCAACGCACCAACGGCCAACGCGGTCACGCCCACCGTGGTGCGTGCCGGAAGCCTACCCTCGGGGAAGTAACTTTTGTACGTGTCGTTGAACAGGGCGTAATCGCGCTCGAACTCGGTCAGAAAGCAGCGGCATTGCATAATATGCTCTGCACGCAGGCCCAATTCAGCCAAAATCAACACAAGGTTGTCCATCACGCGGCGGGTTTGCGCCGCGATCCCCTCGGGCAGCGGCGCGTCAGGCGCGTTCGGATCGGTCGGCATTTGTCCAGTGAGGATCACCCACCCGTCATCCTCGACCGCATGAGAAAACGGTGCGACCGGTCGCGGACCGTTGGAAAACAGATGGAATTTAGGGGCCATCTTAAAACGCCTCCCATTCACAAATCGCACCCGCATCCGTTTCGGTCGGACGATAGGCCTCAAACACCTGTGCCACATTCGGGTCAGGGGACCCAAATTCGGTCGGGCGCTCTGACAGTGAAATCACGATGATCGCAGGCGTAGGTTCGGCCAGACGCGGTAGGGCGTAGCTGACGCAGAGCGATGAGAGGTCGGCCTCAAGCGCCTCATAGGCCATGGTTTTGATCCGCTGCCCAAGTTCGGGCGCGACAAATCGGAACCGTGCGGTCAGCCCCATCGCGGGACGATCCATCAAGGTTTCATAAAACGCCACCGGCTGCCCCGAGGGCACGGCCACATCCTGTGCCGCAACCGGAGTTCCCTCCGCCGCCGCCGCCCCCCCCAAAAGGGCAGCGCAAAGGCCATCACACCCGCCGCGAAAGACGACAAACGCAAGATCATGTGGTCTTCTCCTTCTTAAGGGCAGTGGCATATCTGGCCCACCGGGCGCGCAGATTTGGGTTTTCCAAAACCGCGCTCACCCGCGCCTCTGTGGCCGCTTTCGGGAACCGTCCGGCGATGGTACCGCCGGCGGTGATTTCCAGATCTGGCCCGTGTGTGGCAACACGCACCACCGGACTAAACCCGCGCAGATTTTGCAGGGCACGCCACATGTCTTGGCGCACCTGATGAGCGATGCGCGCTTTGCGCAGCCCCGCGCCGCCTGAAATCACGGTTTTCACCGCAACATCAAACTGTGCGGGCAGACGGCGCGACAAGATCAACGCACCATCCGCCTCAGAGATATGCCACTGACTGCGGGTCATTTGTCCTCACGACCCCGCTTAGAGCGGGATATTGTCGTGTTTTTTCCACGGGTTCTCGATCTTTTTATTGCGCAGAGAGGCAAAGGCCCGCGTGATGCGTTTGCGGGTCGAGCGCGGTTGGATCACCTCGTCGATGAAGCCCCGTTCGGCGGCGACAAACGGATTGGCAAAACGGGCCTCGTAGCTGGCCGTATGCTTGGCGATCTTTTCCGCATCCTTCAGATCGGCGCGATGGATGATTTCGGTGGCCCCTTTGGCCCCCATCACCGCGATTTCTGCGGTCGGCCAGGCGTAATTGAAATCGCCGCGCAGGTGCTTGGACGCCATCACGTCATAGGCACCGCCATAGGCTTTGCGGGTGATCACGGTCACTTTCGGCACGGTCGCTTCGCCATAGGCAAAGAGCAATTTCGCGCCATGTTTGATCACGCCGCCGTATTCCTGAGAGGTGCCCGGCAAAAAGCCCGGAACGTCCACAAGAGTCAGCACCGGGATTTCGAACGCATCACAAAAGCGCACAAACCGCGCGGCTTTTTTCGAGCTGTCGATGTCGAGACAGCCAGCCAAGACCATCGGCTGGTTCGCCACAACGCCGACCGTCTGACCTTCGAGGCGGATAAAGCCGGTGATGATGTTTTTGGCGTGGTTTTCTTGGATTTCGTAAAAATCACCCTCATCCGCGATCTTATAGATCACTTCTTTCATGTCGTAGGGCGTATTGGCGTTGTCCGGGATGATCGTGTCGAGCGACGCGTCAATCCGATCCGGCGCATCAAAGAACGGGCGCACCGGGGCTTTCTCGCGGTTGTTGAGCGGCAAGAAATCGACCAAGCGGCGGACTTCGGTCAGCGCTTCGATGTCGTTTTCAAAGGCACCATCGGCAACTGAGGATTTTTTGGTGTGGGTCGATGCCCCGCCCAATTCCTCGGCGGTCACCACTTCGTTGGTCACGGTTTTCACCACATCAGGGCCGGTGACGAACATGTAGGACGTGTCTTTGACCATGAAAATAAAGTCGGTCATGGCAGGCGAATAAACCGCCCCACCCGCGCACGGGCCCATGATCACGGAGATCTGCGGCACGACGCCGGAGGCCATGATGTTGCGTTGGAACACTTCGGCATAGCCCGCAAGCGAGGCCACGCCTTCCTGAATACGTGCGCCACCCGAGTCGTTGAGACCGATCACAGGCGCACCGTTTTGCACCGCCATATCCATGATCTTGACGATCTTTTCAGCGTGGGTTTCCGACAGCGAGCCGCCGAACACAGTGAAATCTTGACTGAACACGTAGACCATACGGCCATTGATCGTGCCCCAGCCGGTGATCACACCGTCACCGTAGGGTTTGCTCTCCTCCATGCCGAAATCGGTGCAGCGATGGGTTTTGAACATGTCAAACTCTTCAAAGCTGCCCTCATCAAGCAAAAGCTCAACCCGCTCGCGTGCGGTGAGTTTGCCTTTGGCATGTTGGCTGTCGATGCGTCGCTGTCCGCCTCCCAGACGGGCCTCATTGCGGCGATCGTGAAGTTCTTGGATGATGTCTTTCACGGGTGGGCCTCCTCGTCATTTCAGGGCGCACCTTACGCGGGCACGCGCCGGCGTCAAAGCAGAGTCTGGCAGATTTGCAAACTATGCAAAATAATTTTTTTGCTAATCGCAAATTCGCAAATATTCGACGCAGAAAAATCGCAGTGGCAGATTTGCGCCGACCGCAAAAACCAGCCGCTTGGGTCTCCCCTCTTTGGTCTGATACCGTCACAGCCAGCACAAGACGATCTCTTTGTATGAGGCAGGTATGTATAGAACTCCCCAGTCACCCTCCATCGCGCTGACCCTTGCGCTGATGGCTCTCGCCACCCCCAGCCTCGCAGGTGACAGCACCGAAACGATGTCCTACCGGATGATCTGTGCCTCTGAGACCTTCGACGTCACCTTTGCCGACGAAGCCCTTTCGATCACGACAGACAATGACATCTATACCTTGCCCCAAGTGCCCTTGCCCCAAGTGCCGTCCGCCGATGGGGCGAAATACGCAACCGCTGACGAAAGCACGCTGGTCTGGATCAAGGGCCGCACTGCGTCGGTCACGCTGAACGGCACGGCTCTTACCGACTGCCGCCTTGAGCCCCGGACCAACCCGTGGAGCGCGCAGGGCAACGAACCCGGGTGGCGGGTTCAGATCACGGGAGAGCGGATTCTCTTTGATCTCAATTATGGCGAAGACCGCCTTGACCTGCGCCGACCTGATCCCATGCCGGACGGGGCGCGTACAATCTACACCATCCCGGCCTTTGCCCTCACCCTCACCCAAGAAGATGCGGTGTGTTACGATGACATGAGCGGACGACCCTACCCGCAGACCGTCACCCTCACCACGGCGACATCAGACTTTCGTGGCTGTGGCGGCGACACAATGGCGCTTTTGCAAGGCCCGGACTGGCAAGTAAAAGATTATGCGGGCCACCCCCCGCTTGAGGCCCACCCCATCACCTTTGCCATCACAAACACCGGCCAGCTTTCTGGCTCGACGGGGTGCAACCGCTTTGCAGGGCAGATGTCGATCACCGGCGAGGGCCAGGTGATGATTGGACCACTGGCCACCACACGCATGGCCTGCGCTGCGGATGCGATGCAACAGGAACACAACTTTCTGGCCAGTTTGGCCGCTGTTGAGCGCTTTGAAATCAACGAGAGCGGGGATTTGGTCCTGCTGCATGGCAATGAGGGTGCGGTGATCGCAGGGCGCTGAATCTCTATCCGCAGCGAATGCCCTGTGCAAAAACATGTATGGGTTTGCCATAGACAGCCCAGCAAGGCCGCCTATTGTTGCGCCATGACACAAAAGCCCAACACCTCGTCAAAGCCTGTTGTCCGCTTTCTTGACCGGACAACACCGCCGCATATCGTCACCTTAGTGCTCATGGCCGGATTGTCCGCCATGACCATCAACGTGTTTTTGCCCGCCCTGCCCGAAATGACCGCCTATTTCGGCACCGAATATCGGGTGATGCAGCTTTCTGTGGCGATTTTCCTTGGCGTCAATGCGGTGCTGCAACTGGTCGTCGGCCCCCTGTCTGATCGCTATGGTCGCCGTCCGGTGTTGATCGGCGGCATCTTGCTTTTTCTCCTTGCCACGCTTGGGGCCATTTTTGCCCCCACTGCCGGCGTGTTCTTGGTCTTGCGCGCCACACAGGCCGGGATCGTCACCGCCATGGTGCTGTCGCGCGCCATCGTGCGCGACATGGTGCCCGGCGAAGAGGCGGCGCAAATGATCGCCTATGTCACCATGGGCATGTCTCTTGTGCCAATGGTTGCGCCCTCCGTGGGGGCATTTTGACCTCGCATTATGGCTGGCAGAGCAGCTTTTGGTTGCTGTTCGGCGTCGGCCTGTTGCTGTTGGTCATGGTGTTTTTCGATGCGGGCGAAACCGCGCCAAAGCGCACAGGGTCCATGATGGACACGCTGCGTGGCTTTCCCGAACTGCTCAAATCCCAACGCTTTCTGGGCTATGCCCTGTCGGCTGCGACCGCATCGGGGGCCTATTTCGCCTTTCTTGGCGGTGCGCCTTTCGTCGGCTCGACGCTGTTTGGCCTCTCAGAAGATCGGCTTGGCCTCTATATGGCAGCCCCCGCTGTCGGCTATTTCTTTGGCAATTTTCTGGCAGGTAAATTTTCCACCCGCCTCGGCATGAATACGATGATCATGATCGGCGCGAGCGTCAGCACGTTGGGCATCCTCGGCTCGCTCGTTTTGTTCCTCCTGGACCACGCCACGCCCGAAAGCTTTTTCTTTTTCATCACCTTCGTAGGCCTCGGCAACGGCATGCAATTGCCCAATTCCATCGCCGGATCGCTTTCCGTGCGCCCGCATCTTGCCGGTACGGCGGCGGGGCTGGGCGGCTCGATGTATATCGGCGGCGGGGCAATTTTGGCGGCCTTTGCGGGTTCGGTGCTCACCGTCGAAGGCGGCGCGCTGCCGCTTTTGTACATCATGGCCGGGGCCTCAGGCGCGTCGATCCTGGCCGCGATTTGGGTGGTGCGGCGTGAACGTGTGATTGCCATAAGCTAAGCGCCCGCCCCGCGCGCTCCCCTCTTGCCAAGCAGAGTTTGCAATGGCAAACCTTGCTTTGCAAACAATTCAGAGACACGAGGGCAGCCATGGCTCAGCAGAAACTCTATGCCGGTGCGAAACTGCGCGAGACCCGGACGCGTCTGGGCCTGACCCAACGCGCCTTTGCCGAAAAACTTGGCGTGTCCCTGCCCTATCTCAACCAGATGGAAAACAACAACCGCCCGGTCTCCACTGGCGTGGTCTTGGCGCTGGCGCAGGAATTTGGCTTTGACGTCACCGAGCTTTCCTCAGGCGACGCCGAACGCATGGTCACCGACATGCGCGAGGCCTTGGTTGATCCGGTCTTTGCCGATGGCGCACCGCCCTTGGCCGATCTGCGCCTTGCCGCCTCCAATGCCCCCGCTTTGGCGCGCGCCTTTTTGGAACTGCACCGCGCCTATCGCCAAACCACCGAACGGCTGGCCTCGATGGACGAGGCACTGGACCGCGAAAACAATCCCGCCCGCCCCAGCGCATGGGAAGAGGTGCGCGATTTCTTTCATTATTGCGACAATTATATCGACCCGGTGGACCGCGCGGCGGAAAACTTTGCCCGCCCGCATGGTGAGCACCGCGATGTGGTCAAGGCCGCGATTGACACATTGGAGCGCAGCGGCATCAATCTGCGCGCCTCCGGTGATAGCCTGCGCCGGTTTGACCCGGACAGTGGCACATTGACCATTTCAGCCCGCGCCTCAGGTGCGACACGCAGCTTTCAAATCCTGCACCAACTCGCCCTTGTGACCCATGGCAAACTGTTGGATGCGACACTGGATCTGGCGCGTTTTCAATCCGAACAAGCGCGGCAAATTGCGCGCATCGGATTGGCCAATTATTTCGCAGGTGCCGCGCTTTTGCCCTACACCGAATTCTTGGCCACAGCCCAAGAGGTGCGTCACGACCTTGAACTTTTGGCGGATCGCTTTGGCGCGTCAATCGAACAGGTCGCGCACCGGCTGTCCACGCTTCAGCGGGCGGGAGCCAAGGGCATTCCGTTCTATTTCGTCCGTGTCGATCAGGCCGGAACCATCACCAAACGCCACTCTGCCACACGGCTGCAATTTGCCCGCTATGGCGGTGCCTGCCCGCTGTGGAATGTGCACCAAGCCTTTGAACGGCCCGGACATTTCCTCCGGCAATTGGCGGAAACCCCGGATGGGGTGCGCTACCTGTCAATCGCGCGCGATGTGTCCAAACCCGGCGGCGCGTTTCATGCGCCTGTGCGGCGCTATGCGATTGGATTGGGCTGTGAGGTGACCCACGCCTCCGAGATGGTCTATGCTGATGATTTGGATGTGACCAAACCGGCGGCGTTTGAGCCGATTGGGATTTCCTGCCGGATTTGCGAGCGGCGCGATTGCCATCAACGTTCGATCCCCCCGCTGGAACGGCGGCTGACAATTGACCCGAACAACCGTGGCACCCTGCCCTACCGGATCGACTGAGACCATCAGCCGCGCGCGCTCAGCCAGACCCCGCCCAAGATCAATCCAGAGGCCATCACCAACCGCATTCCCATGGGTTCCCCGAGCAAGAGCGCGCCTGCAAATGCGGTGATGACGGGCACTGAAAGCTGTGCACTTGCGGCCAAGGACGGCGAGAGCCGCGGCAGCACCGCATACCAGAGTGCATAGCCCAACGCCGAGGTCACAGCGCCGGAGGTGAGCGCCATGAGCCAGCCAAACCCGGTGAGCGCCGAGGCCATTGGGCTAAGGAAAAACGCGATCAGCGCCAAGGGTGCCGTACCGATAAAATTACGCGCCGTGCGCGCCAGTGGCGCCGAGGCCCCGCGCCCAAGCAGGCTATAAACGCCCCAAGCCGCCCCCGCGAGTGCCATCAAAAGCGCCGCGCCCAAAGGCGGGGCGGTCAAGCCCGGAAACAGCAGCCACGCCAGCCCCGACAAGGCAATCACAACGCCCAAAATCGCCCAGCCCCCGATCCGGTGGCCCCGCAGATAGCCCAACGCCAACATGGTGACTTGAACCATCGCAAACAGGATCAACGCGCCGCTGGCCGCCGACATCGAGACATAGGCGAGCGAAAACGCGGCGGCATAGGCGAACAATGCGAAAATGGTCGGCAGATCGGACCGGCTTGGGCGCAGAGGCTGATGGCGCCACGTTGCCAAACCAGCCAAAACCACCGCCCCAGACATCAACCGCACGGCCGCAAATGCTATGGCGCTGCCACTTGTCGCATGCGCCGGGTCCGACAGCGCGGCACGGGTCAAAAGCGAATTGCCCGCAAAGGCGATGAGCGTGAGCAGCAAGAGGCCCGAGGTTTTGACGTCGATACGGCCCATGAGTGCCTCCCTAGTGCGCGGCGTACGGTGTGCGAAAGGCCATGCTGAGGGGGCAGGCGCAAAAGCGCAAGAGGGTCAAAGGTAACAGGTATGAGAGAACATCATGGTTCTCAAAGTGAGAAAGCTGAAGGTGTATTGAGAAAGAAAGTGGCGCGGTTGACGGGGCTCGAACCCGCGACCCCCGGCGTGACAGGCCGGTACTCTAACCAGCTGAGCTACAACCGCGCATTGCCAAAAGAGGCAAGGTCTTTCCAATGCGCCCTTTCAGACGCGTGCCGTTTCCGGTGTGGTAGCGTGGCGCGGTTGACGGGGCTCGAACCCGCGACCCCCGGCGTGACAGGCCGGTACTCTAACCATCTGAGCTACAACCGCCCGCTACCCGACCGGGGCCAAGCCCCGAACGTGAGGGGCGTTCTATGGCCGGTACGCGCCCTCGTCAAGCGGGGAATCGCGAAAAAGTGTCGGGGGCGAGAAAAAACTTTAAACCGGCAAAACTGCGCCCCCAAGTCCATCTCCGCCCCGGCAAGCCCCCCCTCTTGCCCGACGCGCGTTTCACTTTCTGCGCCGTCTTTCCTCAAGCCTCTTTTCGAACGCTTCCCGCGTTGTTGGAGCGGTCCAGACGCCCCAAACACAGACAAATGGCATGAGGCCAGCCAAGACATGTGCAAGATAGGGAAGATAACGGCGATCCTCCCTCCACCACTGGGGCTCATAGACCGCCAAATAGAGAAGAAATATCTCTAAGCCTGCACAAATCAGTATGGCCTTCACCACACCGCCCTTGCTGGCCTGGTTCCTGATCCGTATTTCTTCGACAATCCGCACATCCACCTTCCGCATATTGAGAGACCATAGGCCTTTCACGGTCATTAAGACAGGCGCACACCTTGCATTGCAAGCGCATTCCGCAGATTTCGCAGGATAAGGGAAATGGTGGGTCGTGAGAGGCTCGAACTCCCGACATCTTCGGTGTAAACGAAGCGCTCTACCAACTGAGCTAACGACCCGGTGCAGAGGCGTTTAGGCGAAAAATTCGGGGCATGCAAGGGGGTAAACGGCTTTGTCGCGCTTTGACGCGGATCAGCCCTGTGCGCGGCGCCATCCGGCGGCCTGTGCGTCGCCTTCCGAACAAAACCAACGCTCGCCAGAGGCGGGAGAAATCCGTGTGCCCTCGTACCAGCGCCCGCCGGGCAGATGGTAGAGTTTGCCGGATTTCGAGATATTGCCTTTGATCGCGCAGCCCTCTGGATGGGTTTGAACCGGCTTTGACGCAACCTGTGTGGCGCGTTTGTCAGCCCGATATTGGGCAGGCGGAGTCACCGCCGCACGCCACAAACCAATGCCACCGGCGCGCGCATACGCTTCGGTTTCAACATAATCTTTGGCGTATTTGACGTAAGCATAGGCCGCCCCCGCCGCGACCATTTCGGCGTTCACATCCACGCCCGTTGCGTCATAGCAAACAGCCACCGTGCGCCCGTATCTGTCGGTGTCTTTCGGCGCGCAGGACAGGCCGGGTTGCGCCAGCCGTTCCAACACCGCTTTCGACCATGCACCGCACCCCCAAGACGCGCCTTGGATGTCGCTACAGCTCTGTGACAGCTCAGGCGCATCAATGCCAAACAGGCGGATGCGCACTGTGCCCAAGACCACCGTGTCACCATCGACGACGCGGAGGCTTTTGCTATGAATTAATCCGGACTGGTCGAATGTTTGCGCGACTTTTTGGGGGGCATTTGAGGCAATTTGTCGGGCTTTATCGGCTTGCCCGCCCGTCTGGGCCTCAATAGCGGTCCTCTCCCCCACAGCCTGCGCTGTTTTCGGGGGAATCAGGGCGAATCCAAGCCCCAATGCGACCCAAAGAGCCGCAACATATGGTATTTTACCCAACCTCACACACTAATTGTGCATGATTTGTTCTCCCAATACAAGAGGGCGCGTCCCTTCTCGGTTAACGCGCCCTGCTCGCTTTTTTACTGGATTTCACCCCCTCAAAAGAGGCAAACCTCACGCCGGAGCGGTCAAAATCCCATAAAGCTCATCTTTCAATGCCATCCGTTTTTTGCGCAGCTCGGTCAAAGCCAAATCTTCCATCGGATTGATATCGCTTTCGGCCAAATGCACCTGATCATTCAACTCATTATACGCGTCCATCAGACGGGAAAAATGGGTGTCTTCCAACTTCAGCGCGGAAATCTTATCCGCAAGATCTGGGAAATCTGTGATCAATTGGTGTGGCGTATTGGACATGCGCTTCTCCTTATGTCTGCGTCCTGAATTGGTGTCAGTTTGGACGGATCAACCGCCCGTCACATTGACCAAGATCAACAAAATTCACAGTTTCTCACTCATCGCCGCCGCGACACGCGCAGAGCGTTTCGCCCGCGCTTCCCGCCATGTGATAAAGGACACCGCGCCAATGATCATCGCCCCGCCCAAAATCACAAACGGGTCAAACGCCTCACCAAACAACAGCATCCCAAGGCTGACCGACCAGATCAGTTGGATAAACACCACCGGCTGCACCACCGATTGCGGCGCACAAGAAAAAGCGCGGGTCATCGAATAATGGCCAAATGTGGCGAAGGCAGCGGTGAAAAACAACAAGACCACCTCGTGCAGCGTCGGCGTTTGCCAATGCAAAACAGCAAAAGGCGCGATCACCAGAGGCACGGTCACGGACATCAAAAACACCACGACAGAGGCGGGCAATTCGCGGGTCAATTGGCCGGCGATCAGATAGGAGCCGGCAAAGGCGATGGCGGAGACGATCATCGCCAAATGGCCGGGGTCGATCTCGCGAAAGCCCGGCCTGAGGATCACCAACCCGCCCAAGAACGCCACCACCAATGCCAAGATGCGCGGCAAAGCAATGCGTTCGCCAAACAACATCACCGCGCCGATCGAGACATAGATCGGGTTCATAAAATTCATCGCCGTGACTTCGCCCATCGGGATTTTGGTCATGGCAAAAAACCAACAGGTCATAGCAAGAGCGTGAAACAACGCGCGGCCAAAGGTGAGTTTCCACAGCCGTGGCGTGAACTGGACCTTGGCCACCGATTTCAGCGCCGGGATCAGGAACACCAGCCCCAAAAGGAACCGCAAGAATGCCGATTCCAAAATAGGAAGCCCACTGCCGACATATTTGACCAAGACGTTGACCATCACGAAGTTCAACGTGGTCAAAAGCATCCACAAGATGCCCTGAACGGGTTTGCTGATCTGTATCATGGCGCGACACTCGCGGGATTTGTCGGGAATGGCAATTCAGCCGCCGCGCACAAGGCTGATGGCAATTGTCCACATGACACCGGCGATCAACGCGTCCAACACACGCCATGAGATGTCGCGGGCAAAGATCGGTGCCAAAAACCGCGCCCCGAACCCAAGCGCGAAAAAGAAGGCGAAAGATGCGGTGATCGCGCCGATGGCAAAGGCCTCCTCCGCGCCCGCAAATCGCGCCGACACAGCCCCCAAAAGCACCACGGTGTCGAGATAGACATGCGGGTTCAGCCAGGTCAGCGCCAGCGCCGTGCTCACAGCCCCAATCAAAGACCCTGCCCCGCCCGTTGCCGCCTCAAGATGCCCGCCGCCCTTGATCGCAGCCCAGGCCGCCTTTGCGCCATAAAGGGTCAAAAACGCCGCTCCGCCCCAGCGCATCAGCGGCAGAAATTGCGGAAAGGCCACGGAGACCTGCGCCGAGGCAAACACGCCGACCGAGATCAAGGCCGCATCCGAGAGCGCGCAGACCAACACGATCGGCACCACATGGGCCCGGCGGATGCCTTGGCGCAGCACAAAGGCGTTTTGCGCGCCGATGGCGACAATCAGACTGAGCCCGGTGAGAAAGCCGGTGAGGAAAACGGGAAAATCGGGTGGCATGGTCAGCGCTCCAATGGATCTGTCGCTTTCGAATAGGGGCAAAATTTAAGTTAGACAAATTAAAGGTACTTCTCCAAGATTAGTTATGCTTATCTCATCCGATTACCCTGCCCTTACCGCCCTCACCCATGTTCTGCGCAGCGGCAGCTTTGAGGCCGCCGCCCATGCGCTGCACGTCACCCCCTCGGCGATTTCCCAACGGATCAAGGCGCTTGAAGACCGGATGGGCACGCCTTTGGTGCTGCGCGGCGCGCCCTGTACCGGGACAGAAACCGGACGCCGCCTGGCACGGCATATGGAGGATGTTGGCCTGTTAGAGGCACAACTGAGCCGCGATCTGGGGCAGGACGCGCGTGCGACCCGGCGGCCTCTGCGCATTGCGGTCAATGCCGACAGTCTCGCCACATGGTTTTGTACGGCGATGGCGCTTGCGGTGCAGGACGGGCTGTTGTTCCAACTGGAGATCGACGATCAGGATCATTCCGCCGAGGCCCTCAAGCGTGGTGACGTCAGCGGGGCCGTGTCGGCGCGGGCCACGGCTGTCGCGGGCTGTGACATCCATCCGCTCGGCGTGCTGCGTTATGAGGCGGTGGCTTCTCCCGACTTTATCGCACGCCACCTCCCGACCGGGATCACCGCCGCAGCGCTCACCAACGCCCCCTCTTTGATCTATAATGAAAAGGATCGGCTTCAGGACATTTGGGCCACACGGTTGACCGGACAACGCCTGTCCCTGCCCGCGCATCGCATCCCCTCCACCCATGGCTTTGTCGATGCGGCTGTGTTGGGATTGGGTTGGGGGCTGAACCCTGCGGCTCTTTTGGCGCCGCATCTGGCCTCAGGGGCCTTACAGCGCCTTTCGCCCGAGCCCGTCGACATTGCGCTGTTTTGGCATGTTTCGCGGTTGAACGCGGCGGTGCTTGCGCCCGTGACACAGGCGATTGTGGCGGCGGCCAAATCTCAGCTGATCCAAACTAAAACCCCCGCAACATAGCGGGGGCTTTCAAAACCTGTCGCATCAGCAATTAAAGCTGCGCGGCAACATCGTCCGGCACGTCAAAGTTGGCCGTCACAGATTGCACATCATCATCGTCTTCGATGGTCTCAAGCAGGCGCATCAGCTTTTGCGCCGCCTCAAGATCGACCTCGGTGCGGTTCTGCGGTTTCCAGATCAGTTTGGCCTCTTTGGATTCGCCCAAAACGGCCTCCAAAGCATCCGAAACCGCCGACAGATCGCTATCTGCCGTGTAGATCCAGTGACCATCCTCATCCGATTCCACATCCTCAGCGCCCGCTTCAATCGCGGCCATCATCACCGTGTCGGCATCCCCCGCAGAGGCATCATAAGTGATTTCACCAACACGGTCGAACATGAAGGACACCGAGCCAGAGGTGCCCAAATTGCCACCCGCTTTGGTGAAATAGGAGCGCACGTTGGAGGCGGTGCGGTTGACGTTGTCGGTCATGGTTTCGACGATAAAGGCGATGCCCGAGGGGCCGTAGCCCTCATAGCGGATTTCGTCATAGTTCTCCGCATCGCCGCCCATGGCCTTTTTGATCGCGCGATCAATCACGTCTTTCGGACAAGACGCCGTTTTCGCCGTCTTCACCGCCAGACGCAGACGCGGGTTTTTCTCCGGGTCGGGGTCGCCCATTTTCGCCGCCACGGTGATTTCCTTGGCGAGTTTGGAAAACAGTTTGGACCGCACCGCATCCTGGCGCCCTTTACGGTGCTGGATGTTTGCCCATTTAGAATGGCCTGCCATTGAGGCACCTCCGCAAATTCAATTAAGTCAGCATTCGCGTCTCTATAGGCGATCCACCCCCCGCCCGCAAGATCACGCGCAGGGCTCAATGGCGGGAAAGCGGGCAAATTCAAAAGAATTCGCCCTACATCGGCCAAAGGAACGGGATCACAGCAGAGGCCAAGAGCCCGATGGAGATGTTCAACGGGATACCGATTTTCATGTAATCGGTGAATTTATAGCCGCCTGGACCGTAGACCATGGTGTTGGTTTGATAGCCGATCGGCGTGGCAAAAGACGCGGACGCGGCCACCATCACCGCCACGACAAGCCCGCGCGGATCAATCCCCATCGAATGACCCAACCCGATGGCAATCGGTGTGATCACCACCGCGACCGCATTGTTGGACACAAGTTCGGTCAACAGCGAGGTCAAAAGATAGATCGCCCAGACCACGAAAAAGATCGGCAAGCCCAAAAGATGCGGGGTCAAGGCGGTGACGATCAGTTGCACCGCCCCCGAGGCCTCCAAGGCCGCACCAATGGCCAGCATCGAAAAGATCATCGCCAAAAGCCGCCCATCGACAAAGGAGAATGCCTCTTCGGCATCAATGCAGCGGGTGATCAAAACAATCGCCACGGCCACCACCGACAACATCAGAATCGGCGCAACGCCGAGAGCCGCCAAAAAGACGATGGAGAACATCGCAACCAGCGCAATCGGCGCGTGCGACCGGTGATAGGCGCGTTCGGTCGGGACGGACACGTCGCCCATATCCATATCGGAGGCCAAACGTTGAATATCCGCAGGCGCACCTTCAAGCAAAAGCGTATCGCCCACCCGCACCACGAGGTCTTGGATGTTCTGACCTAGGTTTTGGTTGCGACGATGCACCGCAAGCGCATAGACGCCATAGCGGCGGCGCAGACGCATCGAGGACAACGAGCGCCCGACCATTTTACAACCCGGCGTAATCAGCACCTCCATCGTGGTGGTTTCCACCGTCGAAACCTGATCGACGCGTTTGAGCGATTTGTCGCGTTGCAGGCTGAGCAATTCGGTGATCTGCGAGCGCAGCACCACGCGATCCCCGACCTGAAGCTGAAACCCGTTCAACTCATGGCGATAGGATTTGTCGCCGCGAATGACGTCGATCAAACGCACGCCATCACGTTTAAACAGTTGCACGCCTGTGACTTCGCGCCCAATCAAGTTGCTGTCGGGGGGCACCACGGCTTCGGTGAAAAATTTCATCTTGGAGCGCCCGGAGGACAACATCGCCGCCAAACTGTCGCGGTTTGGCAAAAGATGCCGCCCGATGACCAAAAGATAAAACAACCCCCAAGCGGTGATGATCAGACCTAAAATCGAGACTTCGAAAATCGTGAACGGCGCCATGCCTTGTGAGCGCGCCACACCATCGACCAACAGGTTGGTTGAGGTCCCCAAAAGCGTGATTGTCCCGCCCATAATGGCGCAATAGCTGAGGGGAATCAGCAACTTAGAGGGCTGAACCCCGAGCTTAGAAGACAGTTGGATGAACACCGGGATCATCACCACAACCACCGGCGTGTTGGCGACAAAGGCTGACAGGATCACCACCACCAACAACAGCAAAGCAATCGCCACCGGCGGGTGGGTTTCGGCATATCTTCCGGCTTGGCGGGTGAACCATTCCAGCGCGCCCGTGCGCACCATCGCGCCCATGACGATAAACATCGCCGCAATGGTCCAAGGGGCCGGGTTCGAGAGGACGGCCAGACCTTTGTCATAGGGCAAAATGCCCAAAACGATCATCAAGGCCGCCCCCGTAATGGCGACCACTTCGGTTGGAAAAATCTCGCGCACAAACAGCACAAACATAATACCAACCACGACAAGTGCGACCACCGCCTCTGTCATAGGGCTGAATTGAAAAAGCTCCATGCATCCTCGCGCTGAGTGACTATATCCAGCGCAATATGACCTGTTGCCCCCCCGGTTCACAAGCTCGAATAAACGGCAGTTTCAAAACACTCTCGCGGCCAAGCCACCGAAATCAGAACATTTTCCCCTTATGGGATGCTTTGCTCCAATCGCCCGCCTTGGCGGATTTGGCGCACGCGGGTGGCCAGTCCGGTTTTGTCATCGGTCTCAACGTACACGCCCGAAAGTGTCGCTTCGCCTTTGGCAGGCTCAAAGCGGCCTTTTGACATGCCCGTCACAAACCGGCGCAGCGGCTCAGCCTTGTCCATGCCAATCACCGAATTGTAGTCGCCACACATGCCCGCATCGGTCAAATAGGCTGTACCGCCGGGCAAAATCTGCGCATCGCCAGTACAAACATGGGTATGCGTGCCGACAACGACCGAGGCTTTGCCATCGCAAAAATGCCCCATCGCCATTTTCTCAGAGGTGGCTTCGCAATGCACATCAATCAAAGCGGCCTGAATCGAGCCGCCCAGTTTATGGGTCATAAACACCTGATCCAACGCTGAAAACGGGTCATCAAAGGCGCGTTTCATAAACACTTGCCCCAACACCTGCGCCACCAAAATACGCCGCCCGCGCCGATCTTCAAAGATCCGCACACCACGTCCGGGGGCCGCCTTGGCGAAATTGATCGGTCGGATGATCCGCGTGTCGCGTTCGCAATATTGCATCATGTCTTTTTGGTCAAAAGCATGATCGCCCAGCGTCAAACAATCGACGCCCGCCTCCAACAGCCCCTTGGCATGTTCGGCTGAAAGCCCCATGCCATTGGTCGCGTTTTCACCATTGACCACAATGAAATCGAGGCCCCAATCGGCGCGCAGTTTCGCGATCCGCTCAAGAACAGCTTGACGTCCGGCACTGCCGACGATGTCTCCGAGAAATAGAATTTTCATGGCGAAAAGGCTTAGGCTCCCGCGCGGCCATTGGCAAGACATGTGGCAGGACATGCGCCTTTACCGGGAGCGAAATACACAAATTCAGCGCTTAAATGTCCTGAAAACGCGCCAAACTGCCCCGTGCCGCCGCCATCAACCACGCCGCATCAATGCCAAGCGCGGTAAACCGCGAGCCCGCCGCGATATAGCGCCGCAACGCCGCCTCATCGAGGGTGATGATGCCTGAGGGCATATCGAGCGCCTTGAGCCGGGCAAACCCGTCCAAAACAGCCGCCTCGACCTCGGGTGCCGCCAAATTGCCGGGGTGGCCCATATCGGCGGCCAGATCGGCCGGGCCAACAAAGACCGCATCGACGCCGGGCACGGCGGCGATCTCTTCGAGCGCCTCCATTCCGGCCCGGCTCTCGATTTGCACGATCAGGCACAGCTCGTCTGCTGCACGCGCGACATAATCGGTCACTGTGCCAAATCTGCTGGCGCGCGTCATGCTATTCATGCCGCGCAGGCCTTCGGGGGCATAGCGCATCGCCGCCACGGCCGCGCGCGCCGCCTCTGCCGAATGGACCATTGGCACCATCAACGTCTGCGCGCCTTGATCGAGGTGACGTTTGATCAAGGCCGTGTCATTCTCAGCGATCCGCACAACCGGCGCGCAGGTCGCATATCCAGACAGCGCCTGAAGCACCGGCAGCACATCGGTCACCTCCATCGCGCCATGTTCGCTGTCGATCAGCACCCAATCATAGCCCGCCGCAGCCAAAAGCTCGGCCTGTTGCCCGCCGCCCATCGTGTGCCACGCACCGAATTGTTGGCCGCCCTCGCGCAGGCGGCGTTTGAACAGATTCTGCGGGATAGACATGGGAGAGACCTCCAATAGGGGACTTAAAATGTCAGGACTTCGCGCTCGGTCACAATCGCATCCAGCGGTGCATCGGTGCCTTCGACCGGAAGGTCCGGTGCCTCTTGCGCGCCATACGCCAGGCCGACGGCAAAGACCGATCCTTGGGCGCGCAGTTGCGCCAAGCTGCGATCATAAAACCCGCCGCCGTAGCCCAACCGATGGCCATGACGGCTAAACGCCAACATCGGCACGATCAAAACCGTCGGCGTCACGGGGGTGGACTGTTCCGGGATCAAGGCCCCGAACGCGCCTGTGACCATGGCCGTGTCTGGCGTCCAGAGATCAAAGCGCAAAGGCTGGGCTTTGGCTTCGACCACGGGCACGGCGACCGGGCCAGATCGGGCCAGCGTGGTCATCACGGCACGCGGGTCGATCTCCGTGCCAATCGGCATATAGCCCGCGATCACCTGTCCCCGAAACGGGGTCAAGAACCCCAAAAGCAATTGTGCCGCCTGGCTCGCCGCAAGCCCGCCGGTTTTGTGCGCTTTGGCGCGGGCCGCGCGCGCGCGCGCGCGTAGAGCCGATTTCAAATCATCCGTTACAGTCACAGAAGAACCACACCCGCTAACCCTAAAAATGCAAAAAAACCAACAACATCAGTGACAGTCGTCACAAAAGCCCCGGAGGCCAGCGCCGGGTCAACTCCGATGCGTTCAAGCACAACAGGCACCCCGATTCCAGCCAGTCCGGCGATCACCAAATTGATCACCATCGCAGCACCTATGACGGCACCCAGCGCAGGCGAGCCGAACCAGGCGATGCCCACAATGCCCATGATCACCGCAAAGACGACGCCATTGGTCAACCCGACCAGCACCTCACGACGGATCACCCGCCAGACGTTTGCGCCGGTCAAATCGCGGGTCGCGATGGCGCGCACCGCCACGGTCAACGCTTGTGTTCCGGCATTGCCCCCCATTGAGGCCACGATTGGCATCAACACCGCAAGCGCCACGAATTGCGTGATTGTCGCTTCGAATTGCGCAATCACCAAAGAGGCCATGATTGCCGTGACTAGGTTGACCGCCAACCACGGCAGACGTTGTTTCACCGTGTCAAACACCCGGTCGGCCAAAGAGCCTTCACCGACACCCGCCAGACGCATGATGTCTTCTTCGTGCTCTTCGTCCAACACATTCATCGCGTCATCAATGGTGATCACGCCAATCACTCGATCATCCTCATCCACCACGGGGGCGGCGATCATGTGATACTGGTTGAACGCATAGGCCACATCGGTTTCGCTTTCATCGACGCGAAAGGTGCGAAATCCGGGTTCCAAAAGTTCCAGCAAAGGTTGCTTACGTGGCGCCCCAAGGATTTTGCCAAGGGTGACATGGCCCACGGGATGCAGTTTGGGATCAATCAGCACCATGTGGTAGAAATCTTCCGGCAGCCCCTCGGCTTCGCGCATAAAATCAATTGCCTCGCCCACGGTCCAATGCTCCGGGCCCATCACGACCTCGCGCTGCATCAAACGTCCGGCGGAGAATTCCGGGTAAGACAGGGATTTTTCAACAGCGACCCGGTCGGCATCCTCAAGAGAGGACAGAATCGCCTCTTGCGCTTCCTCATCGAGGTCTTCGATCAGATCGACAACGTCATCGGATTCAAGTTCGCGAACCGCTTCGGCCAACACTTCGGGCCGCAGCGCGTGAATCACCTCGTCGCGGATGCCTTCGTCGAGTTCCGAGAGGATTTCACCGTCAAACTCAGCACCATAGAGTAGAATCAACCGACGCCGATCAAAGGCGTTGATCTGCTCCAACATGTCGGCGATGTCGGCCGCGTGCAGCGGCTCCATCAGCTCAATCAGCTTGGCCCGATCACCTGTGTCGACGGCAAAAAGGATCGAACTGAGCACGCGCGCGCTCAGCGAATATACATCCTCTTCGGCCTCTTCGGCCTCCGGCTCTTCAATGATGTCCTGCTGATCTTCGCTCATGTCCTGCCCGCTTGTTCGTCACGGGGGACTTTAAGGCAGCTTGCCCAAGAGAAACAGAGGCAAGATTGATTTACCTCGCTGATCTGCACGCTTAATCTCTCACAAAGCCAACGCACCCATTCACCAAAGCAGGTTCCCATGGAAACTCTCATCGCCGGTCAGGTTGTCCAATTTTTAGGCGACCCGTTTGCCATCCCCGCAGAAGAGGCTGTTCAAGTTCATTCCGACGGCGCAATTTTGGTGCGGGACGGCAAAGTGGTTTCCGTTGGGGGGCGCGACCATATGCGCGCCAAACACCCCGACGCAGTGCTTCACGATCATGGTCCAGGCTTGATTACACCCGGTTTCATCGACGCCCACGCCCATTATCCACAAACCGCGATGATTGCGAGTTGGGGCAAGCGGCTGATTGATTGGCTCAACAGCTACACCTTTCCCGAAGAGATGAAATTCGCGGATCGCGCCTATGCCGATGACATCGCCGGGCGCTATCTCGATTTGCTTTTGGCCAATGGCACCACCACAGTGACCTCATTTTGCACCATCCATCCCGGCTCTGTGGAGGCATTGTTTGAGGCGGCGGAGGCGCGCGGGATGCGGATCGTGGCGGGCAAGACCTGTATGGACCGCGACACCGCCCCCGAAGGCCTGCGCGACACTGCACACTCCGCCTATGACGACAGCAAGGCCTTGTTGGAGCACTGGCATGGCCGGGGGCGCGCCACCTATGCGATCACGCCACGGTTTTCACCGACCTCGACACCGGAGCAGTTGGAGGCCCTTGGCGCGCTGTGGGCCGAACATCCGTCCTGTTTGATGCAAACGCATTTGTCCGAGCAGTTGGACGAGATCGACTGGGTCAAAGGGCTTTACCCCACCGCGCGCGATTATTTGGACACCTATGAGCAATTTGGATTGGTCCGCGAAGGAGCGTTGTTTGGTCATGCGATCCATTTGGAACCGCGCGAGATTGATCACCTGCGGGCCAATGATTGTTCGTTGATCCATTGCCCGACCTCGAACACCTTTATCGGATCGGGTCTGTTTGACATGGGCGCGCGTAAAGCGGAGGCGCTGCGTGTTGGGCTTGCCACCGACACCGGCGGCGGATCGTCGTTCTCCTTACTGCGCACCATGGCTGCCGCCTATGAGATCGGCCAGTTGACCCACACGGCACTGCACCCAGCCCAGCTTTTGTGGCTGGCCACTTACGGCTCAGCCCATGCGTTGCACATGGCGGATCGGATTGGGTCGATTGCGCCGGGGATGGAGGCGGATTTCACCGTGTTGGATTTGGCCTCGACCCCCGCCATTGCCCAGCGCGCGATCCGGGCCGAAACGATTTGGGAAGAGGTGTTTCCGACCATTATGATGGGCGACGACCGCGCCGTGAGTGCCACCTATGTGATGGGCCGCCGGGTCGCCGTGACCTGATCCGCCGCGCGTGTGGTGTGGCCAGGGGCTGTGACCGCCAGAGGCTCCAATGCAGGTGGCATCGCAGCCCTCGCCTGCGGATGGACCTCCGCCGCATGGGCAACCCCACCGACACCTCCCACCACAACGGCAAAGACAATCAAACCGCGAATGAAACTCATATCACACCTCCCCTGACGAACCTGTTCTTGTTCTCAAAGGGAAAAGTGGCCGCTTCTGGGCGGATGTTCGGCGCATTTTCATCACTCAAATGCAATTTGAATAGAATGTGATGGATCTCGCAGACCCCACCTCAACACGGGTGAGCAAAGACCGCAACGAGGGTCATATTGTCACTGACGCCAACGCCAACGCCAACGCTGTCCAATCCTTTAAACAGCATGTTTTTGCGGTGTCCGGGCGAGTTCATCCACCCTGCGACGGCCTGTTGGATCGTGGGGTATTGCGCCGACAGGTTTTCGGCGACAAGGCAATGGCGATAGCCCGCTGCGGTCACACGATCGCCCACAGTGGACCCGTTTTTACCAGTATGCGAAAAATAGTTTTGGGCCACCAGATCATCCGCATGTCGTTGCGCGGCGACCGCTAGCTTGGCGTTGGGGGTCAAGGCCGCGATCCCCTGTTTGGCGCGCTCCGCATTGATCAGGCTGATCACCTGAGCCCCAGTCACAACACTGTTACGCAGGGAGTTTGATGTAGCGCTTGGGGCCGAAACGGGGCTGATTTGATCGAAGCCGGTGCCGGTTTCTGGGCCGCAGGCCGTTAGCATCAACGCCGCCGTGATGGCACAGGCCGTTGTCCGTTTTCTCATTGTCTCTCTCCCTCGTGTCGCGCTGACGGACGTTCACCCGTCCATCAAACCTTTCAAAAGCCGCGCCTGTGATGCCAGCGTCGCCTCCATGTTGATCGTGGCGACCCAACTGTCAGACACCACATGGCGACCTTCCACAAACAGATGTTTCACCACCATCGGTCCCGCCAGCAACAGCGCCGCCGGGTCCCAACTGCCCGCCGCTTCGACGTCGGACATGTCCCAGATCGCAATATCCGCGCGCATTCCGGGCACGATTTGACCAATGTCATCGCGGCCCAAAACCTGTGCCCCGCCGCGTGTCGCAATTTCCAACGCCTCGCGCGGGCTCATTTTATCGGCGCCATAGGTGACACGTTGCAACAACATCGCCATGCGCGCTTCGGCCACAAGGTTGCCGATGTCGTTCGAGGCCGAGCCATCCACGCCAAGCCCCACATTCACCCCCGCATCGCGCATTGGGCGCACCGGGGCCACGCCAGACCCAAGGCGACAATTGGAACAGGGGCAATGCGCCACACCAGTGCCGGTTTTGGCAAACAGCTCAATCTCGCTGACGTCCAATTTGACGCAATGGGCGTGCCACACGTCCGGTCCGGTCCAGCCCAGCTCTTCGGCATATTGACCGGGACGACAGCCGAATTTTTCCAAGGAATACGCAATGTCTTCGTCGTTTTCGGCCAGATGGGTGTGCATCATGACCCCCTTGTCCCGCGCCAAAATCGCCGCATCGCGCATCAAGCCTCGCGACACGGAAAAAGGCGAACAGGGGGCCACCCCAACCCGGATCATCGCACCGGGGTTTGGGTCATGGAACGCGTCGATCACTCGGATACTGTCGTTGAGAATATCCTCTTCGCGCTCGACCAGACTGTCAGGCGGCAGGCCCCCGGCACTTTCGCCAATCGACATGCCCCCGCGCGTGGCGTGAAGCCGCAGGCCGATGGCCTTTGCGGCGTCAATCGTATCGTCAAGCCGCGCGCCGTTGGGATAGAGATAGAGGTGATCGGAGGTGGTGGAACAGCCCGAAAGCGCCAGTTCCGCCAGCCCGACCATGGCCGAAATCCGCATGTGATCGGGACCAAATTTGGCCCAGATCGGATAGAGCGTTTGAAGCCAACCAAACAACAGCGCGTCCTGCGCCCCCGGCACAGCACGCGTCAGGGTTTGGTAGAGGTGGTGATGGGTGTTGATCAGCCCCGGCGTGACCAAACAGCCCCGGCCATCGACGATCTGGGCATCATCGTCATAAAGCCCCGGCCCGACCGCTTCGATCACGCCATCGCGGACCAAAATGTCGCCGCCTTTGATCTCCTGTCGCCCATCATCCATGGTGAGAATGACATCGGCGTTGCGGATCAGAAAACAGCGGTGCATTTGGAGCCTCACATATGGGTCAATATGTCGACAGTACTGCCAAAGCCGCCTCATGCAACTCTTTGCTGGCGGCGGCCACCACACGCCCACCCTCAAGCGCCGGACCACCTTGCCAATCGGTGACAATGCCGCCTGCGGCTTCGATCACCGCCAGCGGGCCGAGAATGTCATAGGATTGCAGCCCGGCCTCAACCACCAGATCAATCTGCCCCGCAGCCAAAAGCGCATAGGCGTAGCAATCCATGCCGTAGCGCGTGAGTTTACAGCGCGCCGCGAGATCATGAAACGCGCGGCCTTCCACCTCGGAGCCGACTTCTGGGAAGGTCGAGAAAATCACGGCATCACCAAGGGCCACACCGCTGCGTACGCCCAAGACCCGTGTGCCATGGGGGCCAGTCATTTCAGACAGGCCAAACCCACCCAAAAACCGTTCCCCGATATAGGGTTGATCAATGATGCCAAACAGCGCCTCATCGGCATCGCGCAACGCGATCAACACACCCCACGTCGGCGTGCCGGAAATAAATCCGCGTGTGCCATCAATCGGATCCAAAACCCAGGTCAGCCCGGAGCTGCCCGTTTTCGGGCCAAACTCTTCGCCCATAATCCCGTCTTGCGGGCGACGGGCCTCGATCAGCGCGCGCATTGCCTGTTCCGAGCCACGGTCCGCCACGGTCACCGGATCAAAGCCCGCGTCTTTTTTGGAGGTGGTGCCAAGGCCGGTGCCGCGAAAATATGTCAGCGTCACCTCGCGCGCCACATCGGCGGCAGCATGGGCGGTGGCGATGATCTCTGCGCGATCTGTCTCGCTCAGAGCCTGTCCCAATTTGGCTGTGGCATCGCTCATCGTCTTCTCCTTGGTCTGGGCTTTTGCAGGGGCTTTGATCTTGGCGGTAGCCGCTTGGACCTGTCAGGTCAAGCGACGGGGAGGCCAAAATACGGCACCAAAAGCAAGACCCGCGCAGATGCCAAAGGATGAGGCGGAAAAGAAACGGCCCCAATTGCCATTCAGGCAAGGGGGCCGATCATTTGAGGGCTGTGATGAAGGTCACACACACCACTTCGTGTGCGCCTAGATTTGCGCAAATCAATGCTTAGGCAACGTCGGACAAAACCCGAGCCAGTTCAAACAACCGGCGGCGTTGGTTTTCTGGGATCGCATAGTAAGAGCGCACCAATTCAAGCGCCTCTTTGTCGGCCAGAATATCCGCAGGAACGCTGTCTTGCGCATTGGGCACTTCGGTCAGGTCGCGCACATGTGCCTCCATGCCGTCAAAGAAAAATGCCACCGGCACCCCAAGCGATTCCGCAATGTCCCACAGCCGGGAGGCGGACACACGGTTCATGCCCGTTTCGTATTTTTGAATTTGCTGGAATTTGATCCCAACTTTTTCTGCAAGTTGTTGCTGCGTCATTCCAACCATCCAACGACGATGGCGAATCCGCTTGCCCACGTGGACGTCCACGGGATGTTTCATACTGACCGCTCCTTGTTCGTGCTGTGCGCAATACCCTATGCGTGCATAGCACATTTCCAAGGCTTGGGCCTTCCGCTCAACCTGTCTTTTTGGATAGGATTTTAAAAAATGATTTTAAGTAATTGATTTGAAATAATATAATACTGAACCATAAGGAAAAATATAGCGAACACTTGCTAATTTTCGGGTGTTCCTCACTAAACCTGCGCGTGTTTTTTGATCATTTGTTGCATTTCGCAAATTTCACGCCGCTCCGCAAGACCTCTCAATCGAACACAGTTTTCTTTTTCCCAAAGGATAAAAGCGAGTCGCAATGCGGCGAAACGGCATAGACAGCACCCCCGAGTCAGGCCAAAACAACACTATGAATAAGACAGCAACCGCCTACCGCGTCACCGCATTTGATCTTGCCCCACAGCTACAAGAGTTGCGTTTGGAGCCCCCTGACGCAAATCAAGTTCAGGTCAAAATCCATGCCACCGCCCTCAATTTTGCCGACACATTGATGTGCGCAGGCACCTATCAGGACACGCCGCCCCCCCCTTTACCCTTGGGTTGGAGTTGGCCGGAGAGGTGACAGCGCTTGGCAAGGACGTCACAGGGCTCACCATTGGGCAACGCGTGGCGGTGTTTTCCGGTCAGGGTGGTCTGGCCACTTATGGCAATTTCGCCGCGTCGCGCTGTGTGCCGATCCCCGACAGCCTTGGCTATGACGCCGCCGCTGCGCTGCAAATCGCCTATGGCACGTCGCATATGGCACTGAGCTATAAGGCGCGACTTATGCCCGGCGAACGGTTGGTCGTCACCGGGGCGGCGGGCGGCGTCGGCTTGACGGCGGTGGAAATTGGCAAACGGATGGGCGCGGAGGTGATCGCCATTGCGCGCGGAACCGATAAATTGGCCATCGCGCAAAAGGCCGGGGCCGATCATCTGATTGACGCAGAGGCGGACGACATTCGCGACCAGATCAAGGCGCTTGGCGGTGCCGATGTGGTCTATGACGCGGTCGGCGGTGCCCTTTATGAGGCGTGTTTTCGCGCCACCAACCCGGATGGGCGCATTTTGTTGATCGGGTTTGCCGGCGGCGGCCTGCCCCAGATCAAGCCAAATCATATGCTGGTGAAAAACATCACGGTGATTGGCTTTTATTGGGGCGCCTATCTGGGTTTTAAACCCGCGCCGTTTTTGGCCTCACTCAGCCAACTGTTTGACTGGGCCGCGCGCGGCGAGATCACGCCGCATATTTCAAATCGCCTGCCGCTCTCACAGGTGGAGGAGGCGATGGAATTGATCCGATCGCGTCAGGCCACGGGCAAGGTCATCGTCACGCCCTGATGTCCTGCCTTTACTGCGCTGCGAGCCGCGCCCCGGTGCGGTAGCTATAGGCGTTGCGGATCAAATCGCGCAGAGTGGTTTCCGCCTCGCCTTTCATCAGATCAGAGGCGTAGAGGTTGATCTTTTTATGGGCAAGTTCCGGCAGAGCGCCACCATGATGAATGGGCTCGGTCTGTGGCGGGGTTGATCCTTCCAAAATCGCGTGCACGGCAAGATCGGCGGACACGGAGGCCTCGATCGTGCGGGTTTGATCGCTTTCAATGCCCATTTCCCACGGAATGCCCGCCCGATCCAACGCCTCCTGGACGCCTTTGCGGAACACACATCTATGCTCAAACGCCAGACGCAGTGGCCGTTGCCGCCACGCGTTGCCGCCGATCGCACCGATCCAAACCAACGCGAGTTCGGCGATGGTTTCCCCGCCCGCGTCCAACCCGTCTTCGGTGGTCATGATCAAATCCGCCTCACCGCGCGCAAACATTTCTTTCAGTTTGACCGTGTAGGAGGACACGAGATTGACCCGCATGCGCGGAAAATTGGCGTGAAACTGTTGCAACACCTGTGGGATCGACGGGTAGACGATATCATGGGGCACGCCGAGAACGATCTCGCCCTCATATTCCTGTGCCGTGAGGCGGCCATAGACCTCGTCATTGAGTTCCAACATCCGCCGCGCATAGGACAAAAGCTGTTCCCCCGAGGCGGTCAGCGCAATGGTGCGCGCCGAGCGATCCAACAAATGGGAATCGAGGCTTTCCTCCAGCCGCTTGAGCTGCATCGACACGGCCGATTGTGTCAGATTGAGGTATCCCGCTGCCCGGGTCACGCCACCACAATCGGCAACGGCCACAAAGGAGCGCAGAGCGGTGATGTCGAGATTTCGGGCCATATCAATTCCTGTGATCTGTTTCGCAACAAGCATTCATTTTATTTGTTGATCATGATCGGCGATACAGATCAAGGAAAATGATTCCACAGCCACCATAGTTCACCATTCGGAAAGGATTGACGATGTTCGCGAAAGCTCAAACTCTGGCCCCGACCTGCAGCACGGGCGCACGCCGCGCACCGTCCTTTTTCTCTCGCCTGCGCGCCGCAATGGCCCTCTCAAAGCAGCGCCGCAGCTTGGCGGACCTCGACGACGCTTTGCTCAAAGACATCGGCCTGACCCGCGAAGAGGCCCAGCGCGAGGCAGAGCGTCCGCTTTGGGATGTTCCCCGCCATTGGAAACGCTGAAACGCCGCGCGATCATGCGACGAACAGACCAGAATCCGGGCCAGAATCAGGGCCAGAATCAGGGCCAGCGCCCCTGCCGCACCCCCATTTGAACCGCGACACCCGAAAGTGTCGCGGTTTTTTTCATTTTTTTCACTGCGCGACACATATTAATAGGGGTCAAAAAGAAACACGCGGTTTGTGATCCGCATGTGCTTGAAATCCCCCCTCAAACTGCCAATATCAGAAGGGAAATCCCGAATTTTTCGGGGCGTAGTGATTTTGACGCACGAGGAGTACAGTCCATGGCTGACTACAGAACGGTCCACGCAGGCGCAGGTGCCCGCTCTGCTGAGGTGGACGCGGGTCTTCGCACCCACATGAACAAAGTTTACGGCACCATGTCGGTGGGCCTTTTGGTCACCGCTTTGGCGGCTTGGGCGTTGGCCAACATGGCCGTGAGTTCCACCCCGACCGAATATATGGTCGGCGACGGTGAATATCTCACCGGGCTCGGCTATGCGCTTTATGCGACGCCTTTGAAATGGGTGTTGATGTTCGCGCCGCTGGCAATGGTGTTTGGCTTTAACGCCGTGGTGTCGCGCTTGTCTGCCGCCGCGACCCAGACCTATTTCTACGCCTACGCCGCGTTGATGGGCCTGTCGCTCAGCTCGATCTTTCTGGTCTTCACCGGCGCCTCTATCGCCCAAACCTTCCTCGTGACCTCCGCCGCCTTTGCGGGCCTGTCGCTTTGGGGCTACACGACCAAAAAAGACATCTCCGCATGGGGATCGTTTCTCATCATGGGGGTGATCGGCCTTTTGATCGCCTCTGTTGTGAACATCTTCCTCAAATCCTCCGGTCTTGAGTTCGCGATCTCTGGCATTGGTGTTTTGATCTTTGCCGGTCTGACCGCCTATGACACACAAAGAATCAAAACCGATTATATTGCTCACGCTCATGCGATGGACGGCGAATGGTTGGCGAAATCGGCCATCATGGGGGCGCTGAACCTCTACCTCGACTTCATCAACCTGTTCATGTTCCTGTTGCAATTCTTGGGCAACCGCGATTGATCCGCAGACGGACTTGAAATGCCAAAGGGCCGGTCACTGTGACCGGCCCTTTTTATGTCTCTCACCATGTGAGCTTACGCGTTCAAATCCCGCGCCATCTGTACCGCCGGCAGGGCCACACCGGGCCGCAACATCAGATCGACATCGCCAGACATGGCAAATCCATGCGCCTCGTAAAACGGTTGGGCCGTCAGGGTGGAGAGGCAACACATCCGCGTCACGCCGGTGCGCTGCGCATTGGCCAAAACATGGTCCAGGATCACACTGCCGACCCCACGCCGCACATAGTCCGGGTGAACCGCCACGCGCCGCATATGGCCGATCTCGCGCGGGCCGACGCCACCAAAGGGGCTGGCCTGTGTCCACCCCCCTGCCGCAATCACATCGCCACCCCCAGTCTCTGCGACAAAAAACGTGCCGCTGTTCAAAAGCCGCGGCGAGGTCACCAAGAGGGAGGGCAAAACCTTGGCCAACGTCGCTGCCGAATAGTCGGCTCTGAGCAACTCGCCGTAAGAGGCGCGGAACAAATTATCAATCTGCATCGTGTCCGCCGGCATCGCCTGACGCATCACAAAGGGTGGCAGCTCTGGCCGCCGGTCCAACACCTCCAAAGCCTCGCTCAGGCTCGCAGGTCTCTCATCATATGGATCATCACACTCTAACATCTCTCAGGCCTCTCCTGTGGGCCGCGTTTGGCGGCGAACGGTGATCTCCCGAGGTCTCTTTTTGCGAGGATCTCTGGGGATCAGGGGGCGAGGCAGTCAGGCGGGGGGATGTTTAAAAAGAAAACCCGCGTGACCGTCTCTCGGGTCGCGCGGGTTTTGCATTTCGGTGTCTTCGGAAGGGCTTACTTGATTTTGCCTTCTTTGTACTCGACGTGCTTACGCGCGACCGGGTCGTATTTTTTTACGACCATCTTTTCGGTCATGGTGCGGGCATTCTTTTTGGTCACGTAAAAGTGGCCCGTGTCCGCGGTCGAGTTGAGACGGATTTTGATCGTCGTCGGCTTCGCCATTTTGAATACTCCAGTTATCACATGCAACGGGGGCGTCCGGGCCGACCCGTGGAATCCTTGAAGCCCGCCTTTTAAGCCCTTGCGGCCCCGAGTCAATGGTGTTCGACCGGGTTTTGCCAAAAAACCACATATGCCGTCCATTCCTATTCTCGCACAATGCCCCTGCACGTCCGACACTTGCGCCGGTGCCGCGCTGTGCATAGGGTACGCGACGCGGTCATTGGGACCGCAAAACCTCTCAGGGCGGGGTGAAATTCCCCACCGGCGGTAAGCAACGGCGCGCAGGCGTTGATGTAAGCCCGCGAGCGCCACGGGCACCTTCACAGAGGCCCCTTGGGACAGCAGATCCGGTGCGATTCCGGGGCCGACGGTATAGTCCGGATGAAAGAGAGTTGGATGCGGGATGGGGTTTTGGCCCCTGCCCCCATGTCCTTCTGTGCCTTGAGTTATGTGCGGTAACAGAAAGGACACGCCACATGACTCGTTCCCCCTCTGGCCTTTGGGCCACGCTCGGCCCCGCGCGCGCCGGTGCGCTATTGATGATCGCTGCCGGCGCTTTGTTTGCCGTGATCAACGCCCTCACCCAATATGTCACGATGATGCAGGGCGTGCCCTCCGCGCGTCTGGCGTTTTGGCAATATTTCATTGCCTTCCTGTTTTCCGCCCCATGGGTGATCCGTCACGGGCTGCGCGCCATGGCCACGGGCAACCTTGGCCTGCATCTGTTGCGCGTCGGGGCCGCCACCATCGGGGTCCAGCTTTGGATCGCCGGGCTGGCGCATGTGCCGATCTGGCAGGCCATTGCCTTGATCATGCTGTCGCCGTTTTTCGTCACCTTGGGGGCCGGGCTGATCCTGCGCGAAGAGACCACATTGGCACGCTGGTTTGCCGTCACGCTTGGGTTCCTGGGCGGGATGATCATCCTCGCGCCTTGGTCGGAAAAGTTTTCGATCTACGCGCTCTATCCGGTGGGGGCCGCCGCGTTTTGGGCGCTGACCTCATTGTTGACCAAACGCATGACCCGCACCGAGACGCCCGAAAGCCTCACCGTCTATCTGTTGCTCTTGCTGACGCCGGTGAATTTCGGCCTCGCTCTGGGCGACGGCATCGCGCTAGATCTTGGCCTCTCAGGTGGGATCGTGTTGTTGGCGGGGGTTTTGACCGCGATGGCGCAATATGCGATCGCCAAAGCCTATTCCATCGCCGATGCCGCCTATCTTCAGCCGTTTGACCACCTCAAATTGCCGCTCAACGTGGCGTTGGGGGTTGCGGCCTTTGGCTTTGTGCCGCCGGGGTCGATGTGGATCGGGTCACTGATGATCCTGTCCGCGTCATTCTATTTGCTGCGCCAGGAAAGCCGCAACGCGCAGATGGCTACGACCTGAGCGCGCGAACATCGGGCCGCGTCATATTGGCTCAAACCTAAAGCGTTCCACCATAAACCTGTTTCACGGGTTTATGGCGGAACACCCACAACATGGATATGTCTGGCTGTGCCATCTATACCTTGATTTTGAAATTACTTTGGTGGATACCTCAATCAGGCACCGCCCTGTATAGTGATTGCCCCTTGATGCCGCCGACACCGATCGGACCTGAAGGGGAACACGATAAATTAGGGAGTGTCAGATGACATCCTCAAAAAGTAACGCACTTGTCCTCGGCCGCATCGCAGCAACGCTGCCTGTTCAAGACGTCGAAAAGGCATACAAGTCGTATAACTCGGTGTTTGGTTTCGAGAAGACCTTTGAAAACGGTGACCCCGTGGGGTTCATGATCTTGAAAAGAGATAGCGCAGAGCTGCATCTGACGCTTCAAAAAGATCATCGGCATCCCACATTTAATGTGGCTCATATCCTCGTTTCCAACGCAGATGAGGCTTGCCGAAGGTGTCAAGAGCACGGGTTTCGCATCATCAAGAAATTGCAAGACAAAGACTATGGGCTACGCGCCTTCGTGTTCTCCGACGATGACGGCAACCGAATTGATGTCGGTGAGATAATCTAAGGAAATAAACAGCCGCGCCGGTCGATATGGCCTCAAACCCGCCATTCGCGGCGATCTGTACGAACGCCCAACGTCCCGTCTCGCCCCATTTGCGACGCGAAGGTCAAATTGATCTGACGTCCCCCCCCAAAAAAAGGGCGGCCCGAAAGTCGCCCTTTTTATAAGCTGAATTGAGCCTACAAAACCGGTTTGCCCATCGACTGATGGATTTCGGCCTGTCGTGCCGGGTCCAACATCAAAGACTGCGCGAGACCCATCAAAAACGTCTTTTCCGCATCGGTATCGACCGAAATCGCCATCAGGGCCGCGGCATAGACCTGAGCCGCCGCAGAGGTGCCCGCGTCCTTGGCCAGAGCCATCGGATCGACAGGGGCGTCCAGTTCGGCCTGCACAAAGGCGATTTCCTCATCAGAGGCATCGTTCAGCTTATCCAAAATTTTGGTGCGCTCTTCGGCGTCGATCTCGCCGTCCGCCTTGGCCGCCATGATCATCGCCCGGATCATCAGCTTGGCGTTTTCCTCACTGGCCGCGCCGACCGGCGTGCCTTGGGTCACCGAGGCAAACATATCGGTCATCGAGGCCGCGCCCGTCGCCGCCGCCCCGCCCATGGCCGAGAACAGCGAGCCAAGTCCGGCTTCGGTCGCCTCAGACATATCGGCGGCTTGGTTGCCAAATTTGCCCATCATGTCGCGCACCGCGTCCGCGCCGCCCGGAAGGCCGAATTTCTCCGCCATCTGGCCCATTTGATCGGCCACACCGCCGGGATTGCCGGACTGGCGCATGGCTTCACGCACACCATCCATCCCGCCCATCTTTTTCACTTTCTCCACGCCTTTCGCCGCAGCAAAGCCGATCGCCAAAGTTGTCAAAGCCCGCACAAAACTCATTGGGACACTCCCTCTTTTAGATTTCGCTCCCCCACATACTGCGCGCAAAATTCCATTGTGCCAACGGGGAGAATGCCACCACCTCCCTCTAAAACTGGCGTTTTGCGCGTAAAGACACAGTGGGCGGCACTCGCACAGGAGGGCGTTGGTCTATTTGGAAATCAGTTTCTAAAGTGTTTTGCTATCCTGTAATCTTAAATTTAAGATCATAATCCCGCTGCCTTAACTCATCTGCTCGGGGAATGTCGGACCTTCGCAACAGGTTGCACGGAGTTCAACCCAGCGGACCTTGCCGCCGTTCAACTCGCCCAAGGCAAGGTCTGCTCCACTGCCCTGAGCGCTGACCATAATAGCAATTCCCAACCACAGCATGCTATCACTCACCAAAGCGCACAATTTTTTGGTGATTTAAATGGATGAAGATAACAGCCTGAACGTACTGGAAAACAGCATCACGGCTTCGCTGGATCTCACAGAAATGGACGACAAAGAAGCCGCGCGACAGGTTGATGAGTCATTTGAACTGGTACGGGAAGACTGCAAAAACAGCAGCATTGAGTCTTATAGAAAAAGCGCGGCTGAAAATTTGGCATGTTTTCGGGAGGAGACTAGGGTGTGAACCCAATTCCTTGTCTTGCTGAAATGGGCTCTTCATGATTCATCTGCGGAAAACAGGTGCATGATGGCGAGATTTGATCTGAGCGACGAAGAATGGGCTGCAATCCGGCCTCATTTACCCAAACAAGGGCGCGGTCCGCAGCGCAAGGATGACAGAACAGTCTTGAATGGCATTTTCTATGTTCTGCGCACGGGGGTGCCGTGGCGCGATCTGCCGGACCGGTATGGCCCGCGCACGACTGTTTACAACCGCTATGTCCGCTGGGGTGAGCGCGGGATTTGGCAAGGGATATTTGATGTGCTGGCGACGGAATGTGAGGACGCGCTGATCTTCATTGATAGTTCAATCGTCAAGGCACACCGGGCGGCAGCAGGCTCAAAAGGGGGGAGTTGGCGCAAGGTATTGGACGCTCACGCGGCGGTCGCGGCAGCAAGGTTCACGTCGCCGTAGACCATCGCGGCCTGCCTCTACGGTTCGCGATTACAGGCGCACAAAGGCATGATAGCAAGGTATTTGGTTCATTTGTCGGCTGGCAAAAACAGCCGACAGCTATCGTCGCAGACAAAGCCTATGGCTCAAAAGCCATCCGCCAAACCATCGCTGACGAAGGCGCATTGGCAGTGATCCCATCCAAGTCAAACGCCCGCATCCACATCCCACATGACCCCGACATCTACGCCCAGCGAAACCTTGTAGAGCGGTTCTTCTGCCGCATGAAAGACATGCGAAGGCTAACAACGAGATACGAAAAGTTGAAACGCAACTTCCTGTCGATGGTCCATATCTTTGCAATCAGATGTTGGCTGAATTGAGTCCACACCCTAAAGGGTTCGAAGAGAGAACCTTCTCGCGCTGGAAACCTGCATTCGACCACCTCGATATGCTGTGGCATGTCGCACAAGAACTTGGCGAATTGCACGGCAAGGATGTTCAACGACGCAATGACGAAGACAACAATGCAACCATGGCTGCTTTGGCCCGTATCTTTTCCAAAGCGCTTCTGGTGGTACAAGAGATTATTTATCTCCTAAAGGGCGGCTTCCCGGATGGCGCTTTGACCCGATGGAGGTCTCTGCATGAATTGTCGGTAACGGCGATGTACATCGCAAAGCACGGTGAGGACACAGCCAAAAATACTTGCTGAGTTTTCACTTTTCTGCATGCCGTGCTGCACGTCAGATGAACGAACACTCAGAACGATCGGGGCTAAGAGGCTTTAGTGCTGAGGAAATGCACACGTTTGAGGAACGTTGCGCCGAAGCAGAGCGAGTTCTTGGTCGAACTGTAACAAATGGTGAATGGCCAAAAATCACCGTTTCTCATCCGCAATTTGATAAAGTCGAAAAGGATGTTGGCATGGACCATTGGAGGCCGTGGTACAAGTGGGCATCGAGCCACGTCCATGCCAATCACCGCCCTGTCGACACATACCTCGGCTTGGCAGAGACAACGGTTCCAGTAAATCTGGTTGAGGCGAGCAACTCGGGCTTCGTAGATCCGTTTCAGTTGACGGCGCTGTCTTTGGCTCAGTTGGTTGATACGTATCTTAGACATTCGAAAAATTTTGATCGTATCGTGCATATTGACGTGTTTCATGAGCTTGCAAACGAAATGGCCGATATCGCTCTAAAAGCCGAACGAGACAGTAAACGGGCCTTTGAGGCATTGAACAGAACAGACTCTTAAAATTTGAGCTTTGTAAACACCCCGCCCCGCAAATAGCTGACGTTTGGGCATAATGCAGCATCATGCACTCTGGGCTCGTTCCTGCCTTTGGCTGCGTTGAGCGCCAATGTCGGCTATGGCCCCTCTAATAGGGATGACAGAAATATACGCGGACGGCCTATAAGCCGGATTCTGTCTCAGCGGGCGGACCCGCCGTGGATAACCATTCCTCTAGGCCTGTTGTTACCAACAGGCTCAAGCTGCCAACCCGGACGTCTCGGGCTCAAGCATCCCTGCGGGCGGTATGCAAAGCACACAGTCCCCGCGCGACGTCCCTATTTGGCATTGCTCCCGGTGGGGCTTGCCATGCCGGTTCTGTTGCCAGTCCCGCGGTGGGCTCTTACCCCACCGTTTCACCCTTACCCCAGCTTGCGCTTGCGCGCGTGTAAGGCGGTCTGTTCTCTGTGGCGCTGTCCCTAGGGTTGCCCCCGCCGGGCGTTACCCGGCACCGTTGCTTGATGGAGTCCGGACTTTCCTCGCGCCAGAGATCGCCCCCAGCCCGCGATTATCCAGCCATCCGCGTATCAAAGCGACTTAGGCGAGCCAGTCGTCCGGGTCAACGGGAAAGCGCGACGCCAGATCATGCGCCATGGCCATATCAACGGCATCCAGCGGCCCATGATGATTGGGACGAAAGCGGGCACGAAAGGCCGGAAGCACCGCCTCAATCGGCGCATCGGGATAGCCAAATGCCGCAAGACCTTGCAAAAACTCATCCGCATGGGCCTCAAAATCCAGCGCAATCTGCGGCCAGACCGACAGACCGCCAAGCGCCAGCCTGCGCCAATCAAAGCGCGGGCCGGGGTCGATTTTGCGCGTGGGGGCCATGTCGGAATGGGCAATGACCCGTTCGGGCGTCATAAACCAACGCTCCATGATGTCACTCAACAGCCACTCCAACGCATCCATTTGATCGGCGGCAAAAGGGGCTGTGCCGGGGTTGGCCAGTTCAATGCCGATGGACTGCGAATTGACATCGGTGACACGACCCCATTGCCCCGCCCCCGCGTGCCACGCCCGGCTTTCCTCATTCACGAGGCGCAAAATAACGCCTCGGCAATCAATCAGATAATGGGCGGAGACCTCGTGATCCGGGCAACACAGCCGCTCAAGCGCAGCATCGGCTGAGGTCATGGCGGTGTAATGCAACACCACCATATCCGGTTGCGCACCGCCGCGTCGATCACCAAAATTGGGCGACGGGTGATCACGGATATCAGGCACAGCAGTCAAATCGCGGATCAGCGCGCGCGCGCGGCCAGACGGAAAGGTGCGGGATCCCAGCTACAGGCGAAGCCGTCGCCATCGGGATCAAGCCCTTTGGCGTTGCGTTCCGGCCCGCCGCTGTTGAGGAAATCTTCCTGCGCCAGATCGGGCGACGGGTATTTGGCACAGGCGCGCGCGGCACGGGTCTGCGCGCCGGGGATCAGACGCGAATACAGCGCTTCGCCAACGCGATTGGTGGTCGACAAGGCGAACTCAACAATCGTGGCCGCATCCTTGGTTGGACGGGTCGGCACGGCAGTCGGTTGGATGGTGACATAGGAGTCTTTGTTGGCGGCAACACGCGCCGCGTCTTGTTCGATCGACCGCTCGGAGGCAACCGCATCGAAATTGTTTTCCGAGGAAATCCCGATGGCGTTGGTCACCGCTTTGGGTGCGGGCCCCACCGGCGCGGGCGTGTTCTCCGCCGCATCAATTGCCGCAGCGGCCTCGGCCGAAATCTCTTTGGTGTCGAGGCCCGTGGTTGCGCTCGTGCTCACGCCTGCGCTTTGACCACGCCCATCACCATTGGCAATCAATTCGGCCTCACGTTGGGCTTGATAATCCGCATAGGAGCCAAAGCCCACGCCGGAACCGCTGTCCGGCACGGGGGTTTCGCAAGCCGCAAGGGCAATCAAAGAAATCAAGGCGTAAGAGGCGCGGCGCATCGGCGGCAAGCTCCAAGGATGAGGGCAGTTCGTCGTCCCTTACCACCATTTTTCTGGCTTGGAAACAAAGCCCGCAGCCGTCTCAAGCGAATGGGCGATATTCAGCAGATCACCCTCTTCCCACGGACGCCCGATGAGTTGCAGCCCCAAAGGCAGACCCTTGGCGGACAGGCCCGCCGGCACAGACACTCCCGGCAGACCCGCCAAGTTGACGGTCACGGTGAAGACGTCGTTGAGATACATCTGGATCGGATCGCTCTCCGACATTTCGCCCAGACCAAAGGCCGCCGACGGTGTCGCCGGGGTCAAGATCGCGTCGACCCCTTGGGCAAACACATCCTCGAAATCCTTTTTGATCAGGGTGCGGACTTTGCGGGCGCGGTTGTAATAGGCGTCATAGAAGCCGGCGGAGAGCACATAGGTGCCAACCATCACGCGGCGCTGAACCTCGTGACCAAAGCCTTCGGCGCGGGTCTTTTCATACATGTCGTCGATGCCGTCACCCGCCGCCAATTTGGCGCGGTGACCATAGCGCACGCCATCATAGCGCGCGAGGTTGGACGAGGCTTCAGCGGGCGCGATCACGTAATAGGCAGGCAGCGCGTATTTGGTGTGGGGCAGCGAAATATCGACCACCTCAGCCCCAGCCGCGCGCAGCATGTCTGCACCGTCATCCCAAAGTTTGGCGATCTCTTCCGGCATGCCGTCCATGCGGTATTCTTTCGGGATACCGATTTTTTTGCCCGTGATGTCGCCGGTCAGCATGGCCTCGAAATTCGGCACGGCCAGATCGGCGGAGGTGCTGTCTTTCGCGTCATGGCCACACATGGCTTCCAACATGATCGCCGCATCGCGGGTGGTTTTGGTCATCGGCCCGGCTTGGTCCAGGGAGGAGGCAAAGGCCACCACGCCCCAACGCGAACAACGCCCATAGGTCGGTTTGATCCCGACAATCCCGGTGAAAGCCGCCGGTTGGCGGATCGAGCCGCCGGTGTCGGTGCCTGTCGCGGCCAGACACAGGTCCGCCGCCACTGCCGCCGCAGAGCCACCAGAGGAGCCGCCCGGCGTAAGCGGAGTGTCCTCATTGCCGCGACGCCACGGGTTGACCGCATTGCCGTACACAGAGGTCTCATTTGAGGAGCCCATGGCGAATTCGTCCATGTTGAGCTTGCCCAACATCACCGCCCCCGCGTCAAACAGCTTGGTGGTGATGGTGCTCTCATATTCGGGTTTGAAGCCTTCCAAGATGCGCGATCCCGCCTGGGTGTCGACGCCTTTGGTGGCAAACAGATCTTTGATCCCGATCGGCAGGCCACACATCGCAGGCGCATCGCCGGACGCGATCCGGGCATCGGCCGCTTTGGCCTGTTCCATCGCGATCTCGGGCGTGTTGTGCACGAACGCATTGAGCGCTCCGGAGGCGGAAATCGCGGACAAGCAAGTTTCGGTCAGCTCAACAGAGGTGAAATCGCCTTTGCGCAGACCGTCACGGGCCGCAGACAGGGTGAGTTTATTGAGATCAGACATTATTCCACCACCTTCGGAACCGCAAAAAAGCCTTCGCGCGCATCGGGCGCGTTTTTCAGGATTTTCTCCTGCATATTGCCATCGGTGACCTCATCGACCCGGCGCTTGAGGCGCTGCGGCGTGACCGAAGTCATCGGCTCGACCCCTTCGACATCCACTTCGGAGAGTTGCTCGATAAAGCCAAGCACCGCGTTGAACTCTTGGGCCAGTGCGGGAAGTGCGTCTTCCTCAACCCGGATGCGGGCGAGTTTGGCGACCCGGCGTGCGGTGTCGATGTCAATGGACATGGTTGGGCTCCGTCTTTTCTGTTGCACAGGGCTTTTGACATGGCTTTATCGCGCAGGCGCGCGGCCTTCAAGCCTCCTTCACCCCTATATGGTTGGCGTAGACCGCGATCATATGGGCCAAAACCACGGCATTGAGCAGATGCCAGAGGAAATGCGTCCCGATGGGCCAGAGGGCACAGATCGGATCATCCAACATGCGAAAGCCGATGGAGAGGCACAACAGCCCCGCCCCCATGACCAATCCGCGCGCGGTTTTGGGGGCTCGGGGATTGAGCAGAGAGGCGTAGATGAAAATCAACATCGGCACGGGCGCATAGGCCGCCGATGACCCAAGCCCAAGCTTGGCAAAAAGCGGCACGGTGGCGGCGGCAAAGGGGAAAAACAGCAGGGTTACAAGACCGCTTTTCAAGGGCGTGAGACCAAAGAAATCCCGCGTGGCCGCGAAAATATACAACAGGATAAAGCCAAGAATCGGTGCGATGTCGGCCATTGCCCCCAACGTGTCGCGGTGGTGTGAAAGGCAAACGAGCCAAAACCGATCACCATCAACACCGCCGCCATCGCCCGCGCCAAAGGGGAATGCCGGGTGCGCGGCCACATCCAAAGCGCCGCCAGCACAAAGGCCAAATTGGTCAGCGCATTGACGGGTTCTGACCAAAATGTGAAATCCACCCGCTCACAATAGCCATCAAATTGCTCGGTCCACATGTGATTTTCCCCGCACCTGTGCTAACTTTTCCTGAACTGCCGTTTGAGGACAATTTTGAGGACAATATAGGGAGAGGTCGCATGAAAATCACTTGGCTTGGACATTCCGGGTTTCGCATCGAGATCGCGGATCAGGTTTTGCTCATCGACCCGTGGCTTGCGGGCAACCCCTCCTTCCCAGAGGAGCGCGCGGCGGAGGCCACCACAGGCGCAACCGCGATCTTTCTCACCCATGGCCATGGCGATCACGCCTCGACAACGATCCCTGTGGGCAAAGACACCGGGGCGATGATCTATTGCATCCATGAATTGTCGCTCATTTTGGGCGCTGAGGGCGCCGACGTCACCGGATTTGGCAAAGGCGGCACCATCACCTTGGGCGAAGGCACCTTGGGCGAAGGCGATGCGGCGGTGCGGGTCACCATGGTGAACGCGGTGCATTCCTCTTCGATTGATTTCAAAGATGGCGCACCTGCCTACGCAGGCGATCCTGCGGGTTTTATGATCTCGGGCGAAGGCCACACGATCTATGTTTCAGGCGACACCGATATCATGGCCGATATGGCGTGGTTTGCCGACCTGCATCAGCCCGACATCGGCATTCTCTGCGCCGGGGGCCACTACACGATGGACATGGCCCGCGCCGCCTATGTCTGTCAAAAGTTCTTTGAGTTCAAAACGGTGATCCCGTGCCACTGGGGCACCTTCCCGCTTTTGGCGCAGAGTTGTGATCCTCTGGTCTATGCGTTGGAGGACGGTGTGGTCAAAGTGCCCGAGGTGCTTGCCGCCATCGAGATTTGACGGCGGCTAAGCTCCAACCACCAGATAGCGCCCAATACCGTACACGTAAAATGCAGCAAACAGGATGTTGATCCATTTCAACTGCCGCTCAGAATGCAGCCACCCCATCGCCAGCCAGATCATGCAAAAGGGCAACGACAGAAACAGGTTCAGCGGATACCAGTTTTGTACAATCGCAATCGTCGAGGCCACGCCCAACATCAGGGCGAGGTTTTTCAAGGGCCGCTCATAGCGCAGCAATGTGGTTTCGATCATCAGACACTCACGCAGAGACCCGCAAAGGCCCAGGCATGCGACTGGCCCCGAAAACGGGCGTTATTTCAAGGATTTGGGGTGGCGCACAGGCCAAGCCTGTACAGCGCAATCTTTAGCCCAAGAGCGCCTTTTGTGCAAGAGCCGCTGTGCAAGAGCCGCGCCGCTATGATCCGTCTCAACCGCGGCGGGCGGCAAAAAAGGCTTTGAGCATGGCTTCGGCCCGATCCGCCGCGATGCCGTCATAAACCTCGGGGGCGTGGTGACATTGGGCGTGCGAAAACACCCGCGCCCCATGGGCCACACCGCCGGATTTCGGATCTTGCGCGCCGTAATACAGCCGGGCAATCCGCGCATTTGACATCGCCGCGGCGCACATCGGACAAGGTTCCAACGTCACATAAAGATCGTAGCCCGACAGACGCTCCTGGCCCAGCGCGGCACAGGCGGCACGGATGGCGACGATCTCGGCATGGGCCGTAGGATCATTATCGGCGCGGGTTTGGTTGCCACCGCGCCCGACGATCTCGCCTTTTGGTGACACGACGACGGCACCCACAGGCACCTCGCCGCGCGCCTCGGCCAAAGCGGCTTCGATGAACGCATCATCCATATAAGAGCGAAAAGACATGGCCTTTCCTGACGTGGAATCGCCGTCGACGCAAGACACGCGTCGTGATGGCGTCCTACGGGGCGCTCCCCACATGCCCACCCCGACAGATTGACGCAGCCCCCGCCAATTTGATGCAAATCAAAGCCCTTGCCCCGCCCGAGGCAGAGCGTCCGCCACACGCGCGACGTTACGACATTAGGACACACTATGAAAACGACGACACTTTTTGCCACCGCCCTCGCACTCTCTCTTGCCGGGATCTCCGGCGCAAGCGCGCAAGAGGCGGGGACTATGTCTCTCGGCCTTGGCCTTGGCGGCGTGATGCCAAAATCAGACAACGGCACCATTCTGGGCGGGGCCAATACGCTTGATATCGGGGACAACGTCCGCCCGACCATTACATTTGAGTATTTCGTCGCCAACAACATCGGCATCGAAGTGCTCGGCGCCGTGCCTTTCATGCATGACATTGACGCCTCCGGCCTGGGCCGCATTGGCTCGACCAAACACCTGCCGCCGGTCGTCTCCGTGCAGTATCACTTTAACGGCGGCGAACAGTTCTCGCCCTTTGTGGGGGTTGGCCTCAACTACACGGCGTTTTTCGAAGAAACAGCCAAAGGCGCGATCGCCGGTAGCGATCTGGACCTCAGCGATTCTTGGGGCGTCGCGCTTCATGCGGGCTTTGACTACAAAATCAGCGATCACGGCGCGTTCCGGACCGATGTGCGCTGGATCGACATTGACAGCGATGTCAAACTCGATGGCGCAAAAATTGGCAAAGCCGAGATTGACCCTTGGGTCGTTGGGATGTCCTACGTCTACACGTTCTAAAAGTCATCTCGTCCAAGAGATGGGATGGGGCGTCCCCAATCCATGATGATCCGGCCTGCACGCGCCCTCGTGCGGGCCGGTTTTGTATCAAAGACCTCAGAAAACCGCGCAATCCAAGCAAGGCTCTTTTAAACGGGGCTATGTCAGAGTATGAGCGGCGCAAAGAGAGGCCTTTTCCATGACCGACGACACGCCCAAAAAACCGTCCAAACCCACCGGCTACAAAAGCCACGCAAAACCGCATTCCAAACCGGGATCGGATCATTCTGGTGGCGCGGACAAGCCCCATCCGGGCGACCGCATCGCCAAAGTGCTCTCGCGCGCGGGCATTTCCTCGCGCCGCGAGGCCGAAGAATTGATCAATGAGGGCCGCGTCACGGTCAATGGCCGCAAAGTGGTCTCCCCTGCCCTCAATGTCATGCCGAAGGACCGCATTTATGTCGACGGCAAAGAAGTGGGCGAACCCGAGCCACCGCGTGTGTGGCTTTATCACAAACCTTTGGGCCTTGTGACCACGGCCAAGGACGAAAAAGGCCGCGAGACCGTGTTTGACAAATTGCCGGTGGAAATGCCGCGGGTGATGTCTGTCGGCCGGTTGGATATCAACTCCGAAGGTCTGCTTTTGCTGACCAACGATGGCGAGGTCAAACGCAAACTTGAGCTGCCCGACACCGGCTGGCTGCGCAAATACCGGGTCCGCGTCAAAGGCACCGCCTCTGAGGCGACATTGGACACGTTGCGCAATGGCATCACCATTGATGGCGAAGATTTCCAAGGCATGGAAGTCACCTTTGATCGGCAACAGGGCGCCAATGCTTGGCTGACCGTGGGTCTGCGCGAAGGCAAAAACCGCGAAATTCGCCGTGCGATGGAACATATCGGTCTGGTGGTGAACCGCCTGATCCGGCTGTCTTATGGCCCGTTCCGTCTTGGCACCTTGCAACCCGGTCAGGTCGAAGAGGTCCGCGCCCGTGTGCTGCGCGATCAGTTGGGCATGGATCTTGAGGTTGGCGATGGCGGGTTTTCCAAACGTGGCGCACCGCAAGGCGCGAAACGTACCGTGTCGCGTGACGGCAAACCGGGCGGTCCGCGCACCGAAACCAAAGGCCGCGATGACGCGCGGGGGACAGATCGGCGCGCAGACGGCAAAGCATCGTTCAAGCCGCGCGGCGACAAACCGGCCTATGGCGAGCGCGATGATCGTTCCGGTGGCAAACCCGGCGGCTTCAAACGCCGCGACGATGCGGGCGGAGATCGCCCCTTTGGCGGCAAACCACGCGGTGAAGGCGGCTTTAAATCCCGTGATGATCGGGACGGCAAGCCGGGTGGCAAACCGGGCGGGTTCAAACGTCGCGACGATGCAGGCGGCGGTCGGCCAGAGGGCGGGTTCAAAAAACGCGATGGCGATTTCAAGTCCCGCACAGATTCCCGCAGCGATTCACGCAACGACTCACGGGGTGATCGCGATGGCAAACCCGCAGGTCGGCCCTTTGGCAAACCGGGCGGGAAGCCAGGTGGAAAACCGGGCGGCTTCAAATCCGCAGGCTTCAAAAGCCATGGCGGCGGTGCGGAGGGCAAGCCCCGCTCCTCCGGGTTCAAATCCCACGCGGCCAAACCGGGAACCAAGCCCGGTGGCAAGCCGGGCGGGAAACCGCCGAGAGGCAAGACCTAACCAAAGAACACCGGGGAAAGGGGGGCATTTGCTCCCCTTAACTCTTTCGCAGCGTGCAATTTCTTCCTATATCTGGACCTGAACACTGCGTTTGATCGAAAGGGTGGCCATGAGCGACAGTCCGTTTTCAAAACTGGCCTACTATCTTTTGGTCGCGCTGACCTTTTACGTCACCATCAAAGCGCAGGGGATGTGATCCATGGCCCAACGGTATGGTTCGACCTATTCGCCTGAAGGCAGCCCCAAGCCTTCGGCGCAATCGGAGGGCACCCCGCCTCCCCCGCAACATCGCCCCTTTGATGGCAAACGCCCGTCTCGCGTTGGTGCACGCTCCAACCTATTATTCTACGCGGGCCTGCCTTTGGCATGGAAGGCCTTTACCGCCGAACCTGTTGTTATGGCAGGCTATTTGTCGGCCTTGGGATGTCTTGTCGCGGCGGCATTTTTGACCCGTGAAGGGTTGAAAGCCGAAGAGGCCTATGAGGCGCGCAAAATCTCACGCCGCCCGGCGATCCCTCGCAAAATCTTTGGCTCTGCCTTGACCGGGCTTGGCCTTGGCCTTGTTGGCTGGTTCGGCTGGGGCGCTTTGGAAACGGTGATTTTTGCCGGTCTTGGCACCGTGTTGCATAGCCTCGCCTTTGGCTTTGATCCGTTGAAAAACAAAGGCATGGACGACATCGACACGTTTCAACAAGATCGGGTATCCAAAGCGATTGACGAGGCCGAGGCGCATTTGAACACCATGCGCGAGGCCCTTTCGCGCTCTGGCGACCGGGCCGCCGAAACCCGCCTTGATGCGTTTATCAAAACCGCCCGCGATATGTTTCGTACTGTCGAAGAAGACCCGCGCGACCTGACCGCCGCGCGCAAATATCTTGGGGTTTATTTGCTGGGCGCGCGCGATGCGACGGTCAAATATGCCGACCTTTGGGCGCGCACCAAAAACGCTGAGGCGCGTCAGGATTGGTTTGCGTTGCTCGATGATCTTGAACAAAATTTCACCGCGCGCAATGAGGCGTTACTTTTGGACAGTAAGACCGATCTCGACATTGAGATCGAGGTCCTGCGTGACCGACTTGCCCGCGAAGGCATCAAATAAAACAAACTTTTCAAGTTCTTAACTGGGGAACCGTTCCATGTCCGACACCACCCGCCAAAAGGCCGAAGCCACATTGAAAGACGTCGAAGCGGTCACCGCCGTCGTCCTTGCCGAACCCAAAGGCGAGTTGATTGACCCGGAAGCCTTGGCAAACACGCCTTTGAGCGCGGAAATTGAGCGTGCGAAATCCGAGATCGACATGGGGGACACCAATTCCATCGTCCGTTTTGGCTCAGGCGCGCAGGCCGAGTTGCAAGAGATTTCGCAAGCGATGCTGGAAGATGTGCGCAACAAAGATGTGGGGCCTGCGGGCGACTCTTTGCGCTCCATCGTCACCACCATTCGTGGGTTTTCCGTATCTGAGCTTGACGTGCGTCGCAAACGCAGCTGGTGGGAAAGGCTGTTGGGGCGCGCCGCTCCAATGGCGAAATTCATTGCCCGTTATGAGACCATCCAAACCCAGATCGACAAGATCACTGACAATTTGCTGACCCATGAGCACAAGCTGCTCAAAGACATCAAATCGCTCGACATGCTCTACGACAAGACGCTGAATTTCTATGACGAATTGGCGATTTATATCGCGGCGGGTGAGTTGAAAATCAAAGAATTGGATGAGAACGAGATCCCGGCCTTGGCCGCTGCCGTTGACGCTGCGCCCGAACAGGACCAAGTGATCAAAGCGCAGGAATTGCGCGATCTGCGCGCAGCGCGTGACGATTTGGAACGTCGGGTGCATGATCTGAAACTGACCCGTCAGGTGACGATGCAATCCCTGCCCTCGATCCGCTTGGTGCAGGAAAACGACAAATCCCTGGTCACCAAAATCAACTCGACGCTGGTCAACACTGTGCCGCTTTGGGAAACCCAATTGGCCCAGGCCGTGACCATTCAGCGTTCGACCGAAGCCGCGAAAGACATCAAAGCCGCGACGGATCTGACCAACGAACTGTTGACCGCGAATGCCAAAAATCTGCGCGAGGGCAACAAAATCGTACGCACCGAAATGGAACGCGGCGTGTTTGACATCGAGGCTGTGAAAACCGCCAATGCCGAATTGATCGCCACCATCGAGGAAAGCCTTCAGATCGCCGATGAGGGCAAACGCAAACGCGCCGAAGCCGAGGTCGAACTCAAGACCATGGAAACCAATCTGCGCGACACCTTGGCCTCAGCCAAAGCCACGGGCAATGCGGCCGGGCCATCGGTGCGCTCCTGATGCCTGCCTTGGGCCGGACACATTTAACAGTCCTCGGCGCGAGCGCAGTGCTTGCGTTGTCGGCCTGTGTGTCCGGTCCAGTCACGCCGCCCATTGCCCGCCCGCCCAGCCAAGCGGCGCAACCCGTTTTGCGCCCAGACAGCACAACCGTCACCCCGCGCAGCACGGAAAGCCGTTTGCTTGAGACCTATTTTGCGCGGGTTCAGGCCGATCTTTTGGCCAATGACCTGTTGCGCACGGACGGGGGTGGCCCGGACACACCCTTTTCCGCACGCCAACTTGCGGTGAATTTTGATGCCATCGCGCTCAATGATGAATACACCTCGGTCGGCGGGCAATTTGTGGCCAGAACCACGCCCTCTGATCTGCATCGCTGGGATGTGCCGGTGCGGCTTGGCATTGAATTCGGCGCGTCTGTGCCGCTGGAGCAACGCCAAAAAGATCGTGCGACGCTAAACAGTTTTGCCGGGCAACTGGCGCGTGCCTCGGGGCATTCGGTCACCGTGTCCTCGCGCCCGAACTTCAACGTCTTGGTGCTCAACGAAGACGAACGCCGCGCCATTGGCCCACGTTTGAACCAGCTCATTCCCGGCATCGGATCGGATGCGATCCGCTCTGTTATCGACATGCCGCGCTCGACCTATTGCTTGGTGGTGGCCTCTGATCCGGCCAATGATGGCGCGTATCGCAAGGCCGTGGCGATCATCCGCGCCGAGAACCCGGACTTGCTGCGCCGGTCGTGTTTTCACGAAGAAATCGCCCAAGGTCTGGGGTTGGCCAACGACAGCCCGCGGGCCCGCCCGTCGATTTTCAACGACGACGAAGAATTTGCGTTGCTGACCCGCCATGACGAATTTTTGCTCCGCATGCTCTATGATCCGCGCCTGGCGCCCGGCATGCCCCCCGAAGTTGCCCGCCCGATCTCTGTCGTGATTGCACGCGAGTTGATGGGCGAAGATATTTGACGACCACAGGAGGCCCCGATGGGTATTTTCGATTTTCTCTCTGGCGAATTCATTGACGTCATTCATTGGACGGATGACACCCGCGACACGATGGTGTGGCGGTTTGAACGTGAGGCGCATGAGATCAAATACGGGGCCAAACTGACCGTGCGTGAAGGTCAGGCGGCCGTGTTTGTGCATGAAGGTCAATTGGCGGATGTGTTCTCGCCCGGGCTTTATATGTTGGAAACCAACAACATGCCGATCCTCACCACGCTGAACCATTGGGATCATGGGTTCAAATCGCCGTTCAAATCCGAAGTCTATTTCGTCAACACCACACGGTTTTCCGACCTCAAATGGGGCACGAAAAACCCGATCATGTGCCGTGACCCGGAATTTGGCCCCGTACGCATCCGCGCCTTTGGCACCTATACGGTCAAAGTCTCTGATCCGGCGTTGTTTTTGACCGAAATCGTCGGCACAGACGGCGAATTCACCATGGACGAAATCTCCTTCCAAATCCGCAACATCATCGTTCAGGCCTTTAGCCGCATCGTCGCGGGGTCTGGCATTCCGGTGTTGGATATGGCGGCAAATACAGCGGATCTGGGCAAATTGGTGGCCAGTGAGATCACCAAGGTGGTGTCGGAATACGGTCTGATCATCCCGGAATTTTACATTGAAAACATCAGCTTGCCCGAAGCGGTTGAGGCCGCGATGGACAAGCGCACCTCGATGGGCATCGTCGGCAATCTCGACACCTATATGAAATTCAACGCCGCCGAAGCCATGGGCGCGGAAAATTCGGCGATGGCCTCTTCCATGGGCGCAGGTATGGGGGCTGGCATTGGGATGGGGATGGCGACCCAACAAGGACCGTGGGGCGCACGTCCTGCCACCGCCGCTGCGCCTGTCGCTCAAACCCCGCCTCCGCCGCCGGTCGAACATGTTTGGCACATCGCCGAGAATGGGCAGACAACCGGTCCGTTTTCCAAAGCGGAAATGGGTCAGATGGCTGCAAAGGGCGCATTGAAACGCGCCTCTTACGTCTGGACTCCGGGTCAGGACGGGTGGTTACAGGCCGAAGATGTGCGCGAATTGGCGCAGCTTTTCACCATCGCCCCACCGCCGCCGCCGCCGGGTGCCTGACCCTCATGTCACTCGCCACACGGGTGCAGCGATCGCCGGACTGCGACAGCAGCACTGAAAGCCTGAAAGTCACCGAGATCGCTCTCGCCCTCATGGGCGTGAGCACAGTGGATCATGGAATGTTTTCTGAGACGGCCAGTTGGGACCAAACCGGAATGCCCTGTGTGCTTGGCCGGGAGGCCATTGCGGCGCATCTCTTACACGCGACGCCGCCGCAAAGCATCCTGATTGATCAGGTGGTCTGTCATGGCAAAGCCGGCACAGTTTCCGGCCGTCTGACCCGAGACGGGGTTGGGACCATGGTGTTTTGCCATGTCATCCGCTTCACCGATCCGTCCTGTCGTCAAATCGCTCAGGCGGTGAGTTTTGAACGGCGGGACAGCGCATGAGATGTAGAGCCTCAGGTGAACCTGCGAAAATCCTCGCGCCAATCGTTGAGATTGATGATCAACGAATTGGTCATCCTTTTGAAATGGGGTGCTTCATAGCCTTGGCGCGCTGCGGCACGATCTCCATTTTCAACATGAGCCGCGATTTTACCCGCCTCAGCATGAAACCGCGTATGCATGGTTTTAATCGTTGTGAATTTTTTCATCGCCGGATCATGCGCCGCAGGCGAAAGCCCCGCCAGCCATTTGCCAAAGGCACATTGATCGTCACAAGAGATGTCATGTGATGTTTTTTCCAACTGGCCACTGTCGATACACTCCGAAAGTTTTCTCGTCCAATCGGCATGGGCGCAGATCGCATCGCGCACTTGCGTATCTTGTTCATTTTTCAGCAAAGATCATCTCCATCTGTCTCAACGTGCAGTGTACTATGAAGCAGCATGTGCTCTGCGCACTTAACACGGGGTAAATTGTTATGGAATCAGAGAAATTTTCTGAACAAAGCCCCCAAGAGCACCGCTTCCCCTGTTCTGCCTGTGGGGCGGATCTTCGGTTTGATCCGGGGGCCGAGCTGCTCAAATGCGACCATTGCGGGGCGGATCAACCGCTCGATAAAGGCGACGCAGCGCCACCGCGGGAATTGGATTTTCGCGCAGCATTGAACGCGACCCTGCCGGATCAGGCGATGGAAGACACCCGCGTTTCAACCTGTCCCAATTGCGGGGCGGAGGTGGAATTTGACGCCGACATCCACGCCACAGAATGCCCGTTTTGCGCCACCCCCGTGGTCACAGACACCGGCATCCATCGCCAGATCAAACCGCATGGGCTCTTGCCCTTTGCCTTGGCGGAGGAGCGCGCACGGCAGGCGATGACCGATTGGCTTGGCGGCCTTTGGTTTGCCCCAAATGGCCTCAAAGACTATGCCCGCAAAGGGCGGCAATTGTCGGGGATGTACCTGCCTTACTGGACCTTTGATGCGCAAACAGCGACGCAATACCGAGGCGAGCGTGGCGATGATTATTACACCACCCGCACGATCACCCGTGATGGCAAAACCCAAACCATCCGCGAACGCCACACCCGTTGGCGGGCCAAATCCGGGCGTGTGTCACGGTTTTTTGACGATGTCCTGGTGCTGGCCTCACAGGCTTTACCGGCGCGGTTCACCGATGGGCTTGCACCATGGGATCTGTCCGAATTGGAACCCTATGTGCCAGATTATTTAGCAGGATTTCGGGCCTCCGCCTATACCGTGCCGCTCGAAGAGGGCTACGAGAGCGCGCGCGACTACATGGACCGGGTGATTGTTCGCGATGTGAAATTTGACATTGGCGGCGACCGACAAAGGGTGCATGGCCTCCAGACTGCGGTGTCGGAGGTGACGTTCAAACATATCCTTCTGCCGGTGTGGATGGCGGCCTATAAATACCGGGGCAAGACCTACCGCTTTGTCGTCAATGGCCGTACCGGCAAGGTTCAGGGCGAACGCCCCTATTCGGCGTGGAAAATCGCCTTGGCGGTGATCGCCGGGCTGATCGTTGCGGCGGGTGTGGGCTATGTGGTGGCGATAAATCAGCAGGGCACGGGTGGGTTTTGAGCCTTTTTTCTTGCGCAGATAGCGCTAACACCTCTAAAACGACGCAACCCCATTTCCAGGAGACAGGCCCATGATCCTTTGCGCAGGCGAAGCCCTCATCGACATGCTGCCCCGCACCACGACGCAGGGTGAGGACGCCTATGCGCCCTACCCCGGTGGCGCCGTGTTTAACACCGCCATCGCTTTGGGGCGGCTTGGGGCGGATGTGGGATTTTTCAGTGGCTTCTCAGAGGATTTCTTTGGCGATCTGTTGAAACAAAGTCTTGCCCAGAGCCATGTGGATGGTCGCCTGTCCCTCACTGTGGATCGCCCCTGTACCGTGGCCTTTGTCAAACTGGTCGATGGTCACGCCACCTATGCGTTTTATGACGAAAACACCGCCGGGCGGATGTTGACCGAGGCCGACATCCCCCCCTTCCCGACCAGATCAAGGCCGTGTTTTGTGGTGGGATTTCCTTGCCGGTCGAACCCTGTGGCGCGGCCTATGAAACGCTGTTTGTCGAGGCTTCGAAGGATCGCGTCACCATGATAGATCCGAACATTCGGCCCGGATTTATCCGCGATGAGACCCGTTATCGTGCACGAATCGAACATATGCTGGCCCATGCCGATATTGTCAAAGTCTCCGACGAGGACTTGTTGTGGCTGATGGGAGAGGGTGAAATTGAGGCCCATATCGAGGTGCTTTTGACCAAGGGGCCAAAGCTTGTTTGCCTGACGATGGGCGGGGATGGCGTCAAGGGCTATACCGCCGGACATGTCACCCATGTGGCCGCCGAAAAAGTAACGGTCGTGGACACCGTGGGAGCCGGGGACACGTTCAACGCAGGCCTTTTGGCCGGGCTGCAACAGGCGGGCAAACTGACCAAAGCGCATGTTGCCGATTTGGATGAGGCCACATTGCGCGCCGCTCTTGCCCTTGGGGCCAAGGCCGCCGCCGTGACCGTCAGCCGCGCCGGGGCCAATCCACCATGGGCGCATGACCTATGAGAGCGCTGGTTCAACGCATCTCTGAAGCCGCTGTGCGAGTCGATGGTGCGGTGGTTGGACAATCCGGGCCGGGGCTTTTGGTGCTGATCTGTGCGATGCGTGGCGACAGCGAGGCGCAGGCCGAAAAACTGGCTGACAAAATTTCAAAGCTGCGGATTTTTCAAGATGATGCGGGCAAAATGAACCTGTCTGTCCGCGACATCCAAGGCAGTGCGCTTGTGGTCAGCCAATTTACGCTCGCCGCCGAGACAAAAGGCAATCGTCCGGGGTTTTCCACCGCCGCTGCACCCGACATTGGGAACGCGCTCTACGCGCATTTCACCGATGCCCTGCGCCAGACGGGCGTCCCCTGTGAGACCGGAATTTTTGGCGCCGATATGAAGGTGAGCCTGATCAATGACGGTCCGATTACGATTTGGCTCGACACCGATCAGTGAGCGGGGCGTTGCGAGCGGATCGCCCCACCGATTGGCCCACAGATTAACCCGGTGATTGACACCATGGACCTTTGGCCCCATTTGCCCTAAATCGCGCAGGACGTTTTCATAGACCGGACAGGCCCCGTGGCACGCACAGTGACATTGATTGCGAAAGACGAAGCCGCGACCGCGCGTGTTGCGGCGGCGCTGGCCCCGTTGTTGCGTCCCACCGATGTGATCTTGCTGGATGGCAGCCTGGCGGCGGGAAAGACATTTTTCACCCGCGCCTTGGTCCGTGCTCTTGGATCAGAGGAGGCGGTGACCAGCCCGACCTATACCATCGCCAATATTTACGAGACGCCAAGGGCCACGGTGTTGCATGTCGACGCCTACCGCCTGACCAGCGCACAAGAGTTCTATCACCTTGGATTAGAAGACTATTTTGACACAGGCATTGCCGTGATCGAATGGGGTGAGCGGATCGCAGAAAGCTATGGCTCCGCTCTGTCAATCCACATTGGCTTTGGCGAGGATGACAGCGCACGGATCTTATCAGTTTCCGCCTCTGCCCCGCGATGGGCTACGGTTTTAGATGCAATGGAGGCGCTGGCATGACTGTGACACTCCTGATCCAAGCTTCCAATGGCGTGCCGGTTTTGGCGCTGGCCCGTGATGGTGCGATCCGATTTGACAGTTCAGCGATCGACTGCCTCGCCGGATCGCGCGATTATCGCCTGATGTTGGAAACGGGGCTGGCCGAGATCGGGGCGACGTTAGACGAGATCACCCGCATCGGGTGCGACATCGGTCCCGGCGGGCTTGGTGTGACGCGCACGGCGGCGGCGTTTGCCAATGGGCTGGGCTTTACCCTCGGCCTGCCAATCTATGCCCTGCCCGCCTTTGCGCTTTTGGGAATGGAGGCGTCTGACGGTCAAACCCCCGTCGCCCTTCTGCGCCGCGCCGGTCGGCCTTATGTGCATTTTGGAATTTACCGTGATGGCACACTTGCACATTACGAACATTGTTTGGAAGAAACCGCCTTAGAAAAGCTCGCAGAGTTAGACAAATACCGCCTTGCGGGCAACATCCCGGTGGAGGGCGCGGAACCGCCCAAAACCAACACCGCCGAGATGACCACCCTGCTGACCTTTGTCGATGCCGCCCCCGAACCCGCCGCAAACGCCCGCGCTTATCCGATTGTCGAGGTGCTGACATGAGCAAGCCAGTCCTGACCATTCGCAAGAGTGACCTCACCCGCAACGGGTCTTTGAGTACGCGGCATTTAGATGAGGTCTCCCAGCTTCTCGCCGATGGTGGCTTGGTTCTTTTGCCAAGCGATACCTGCTATTCTCTTTCTGGAAGTGTGCGTTCTGGCGAGGTGGCAAACCGGGTCAATTTTGCCTTGCGCCGGAATGTGTCTGACCCGATTTCCGTCTCCGCCGCCAATGTCAAAGACGCCACTTTCTATCTGGAAGACAGCCCTGTGGCCTCGGCCCTTTTTGACCATTTCACGCCCGGTCCGATCACGGTTGTGGCCCAAGCCAGCGCATCCATCCGAAAGCAAACCCAATTAATTGAAATGACGATCAAATCACAAGACGGCACCATCGGAATGAGAATCCCCGACAGCGTCATTGAACGTGATCTTTGTGCCATGGTGAGAAACGGGTTATTGACCACAACTGCGGTGCGCCAAGCCGCCGATACGCTGGCGCAAAACACAATCCGAGAGTTTGATCGGGCGCTTGATCTGGTCGCCAAAGGGATGGCGCGCCTCAAAACAGTGCCATGGGCGGCGATTGAAGGGGACGCGTTTCGTGCAACCCATTCGACTGTGGTGCGCATTGAACCACGTGGAAAGATCACCATCTTACGCGAAGGCGATATCGCCAAAGCCAAGATTGAAGCCGTGGTGGCCGCGCTGCCTCGGAGCATGAGGTACTGAACCCATGATGGATAAAATTCAAACTCTGGAAACGCGTCTGCGCAACGATCCAATGGTCTCCACTGAAATCATGGACCACCTTCAATCCCGCCGCGCAAAAGGCTTTTTGTCAGACGCACAGTATCACGACGAGCTTGAAAAACTGAATGACGCCCCGCTTGATATCTCTTTGGGGGCTGGCTCGACGTCGTTTTTGAACGATTGGAAAGAGATTTCTGTCGCCCTTGAGGAGATGGAGCACACGCTGGAAAAGCGTGCGAACATTCAATTCAAACTCGGGACATCCGGTGTCCCTATCGGTATTGCCTTGGTGTTGGGGGCGTTGGCAATTTCTGTTTATTTCAAAGTGCCCTTCATCGCCGCCGCCGGTCTCGCAGGAATTTTGGTGACGGCTTTGGGCGTGCATGGTTTTCTGATTTTGCGTGTGCATCAACAGGCCAGTTTGGCCGCCGAACGTTTGGCCGAAAAACGTGTGGCATTGATGTTTATGCGGCTGGCGATCAGTTCCCCGCGCAAACGCCAATCGGATCGTTTGCTCGCGGCAGGGATGAGCATGTTTTTGGGTCATCAAGCCGCGCAAACCCTCCCCTTGTCGGCGGATGATTTGCCCGCATCGCGCAAACCTGAAGGCAGCTAAAATGATGGACCACTCTGTGAACGCAGATGCAGACCGGGTCGCGGCCGCATTGATGGACGGTCAGATCGTGTTGCTGCCGACCGATACTGTGATTGGGCTCGCCGCGTGCCCCACACAGGCCGAGGCCGTGGCGCGCGTCTTTGATTTAAAGGCCCGCGCGCGCTCGAAAAACCTACCCATCATGATCGCCGCACAGGACCAAATCGACATGCTTGGCGGCATCGCCAATTCTGCGGTCGAAAAGATGCTCAGCTCGGGTCATATGCCGGGGCCGCTCACCGTGGCCTTGGGGGTCGATGCCACGCGCGCGCCCGACTGGCTTCAGGACCGCGAGGAGATTGCCTTTCGTATTCCAAACGATGCACTGCTTTTGGCCGTTTTGCGCCGCACCGGACCGCTCTTGGTCACCTCGGCCAACCGTTCAGGACAAGAGACGCCAAACACAACAGAGGCTGCACTGGCGCAGCTGAATGGCGCGCCGGACGTGGTCGTCGCGGGCGTGGGGCGCGGCTCACAGCCATCGACCTTGGTGAATTGTCGTGTCACCCCGGCGCGGATCGAGCGCCTTGGCGCGGTGTCTGAGAACGAAATCGCCACGATTTTGGAGGGCCTTCAATGAGCGATCTGATCCTCGGCATCGAGACCTCATGCGACGACACTTCGGTGGCACTTGTCGACCGATCCGGGCATGTGGCGGCGATCAAGACCGTGTCACAATATACGGTGCATGAGGCTTTTGGCGGGGTTTATCCCGAGCTGGCATCACGCGCGCATCTTGAGGCGATTTTGCCAACAATTCAGTCGGTTATGGATGAGGCCGCGGTCACTCCTAAGGACCTCTGCGCAATTGGCGTGACCCGCGGGCCGGGATTGATCGGCTCGCTTTTGGTCGGGCTGTCCACGGCTGAGGCGCTGTCCTTGGGCTGGGGCGTGCCGGCATATGGCGTCAACCATTTGCGTGGGCATATTCGCTCGGTCGAGTTGGAAGACGGCCAAACAGAATTCCCCGCCGTGATCATGTTGGTGTCAGGTGGGCACACGTTGATCGCGGAGTTGAAAGATGCGTGGTCCTACCGCCTGTTGGGCACGACGCGGGACGATTCCGTCGGTGAAAGCTACGACAAGGTGGCGCGGATGTTGGGGCTTGGCATGCCGGGCGGCCCGGCGATTGACCGGGCGGCAAAATTGGGCACGCCGGTGTTGCGCCTGCCACGGCCGATGAAAAATGAGGGCTATGAGTTCTCGTTTTCCGGCCTGAAATCTTCGGTTGCGCGCCATATTGAAAACCACCCAGACGTCAGCCTTGAGGACATGTCGGCGTCGTTTGTCGCCGCCTGTCTCGACGTGTTGGTGGCCAAGGCAGACCGGGCGCTGTCAGAGTGCAAACCGCGGTCTTTGGTGATTGTCGGTGGGGTGTCCGCCTCGCCACAGTTGCGCGACGCGATGACGGATGTGGCCGGGCGGCACGGCGTCAACCTGTGCCTGCCGCCGGTGAAATGGGCGACGGACAATGCGGCGATGATTGCCATGGCGACATGGGATTACATCGAGCGTGGGGTCAAACCAGCGCTGTTCCCAACACCCAATCTCAGCCTTGAGACGCCTTAAAAGGTAAAGCCCGGAAGACTGTCCATCGCAGTTTTCAACGCCTCGCCCCAACCCGATGAAATCGTTTGGAAATATTCGTCATCCGCCGAAATACGGCGTTGGTGCGTGACTTTATAGGTGTCGGTTTCGATGACTTGCAAATCGAACGGCAGGCCGACGGAAAGATTGGCTTTCACCGTGCTGTCAAAGGAGACCAGTGTCAATTTGACCGCATCTTCAAAGGACATATCCGGGTCATAAGCGCGCACCAAAATCGGTTTGCCGTATTTGGTTTCACCGATTTGGAAAAACGGCGTCTCATCCCCCGCCTCGATGAAATTGCCCTCGGGATAGATCAAAAACAAACGCGGCGGCGAGCCTTTGATTTGACCGCCCAAAAGCACGGTGGCGTTGAACGTGCTTGCGGCGCGCTGGCCTTCGTCGGCGTGGGTGGTGATCAGATCTTTGAGGGTCTGCGCGACAATGCGCGCCACTTGGAACATTGAAGGCGCGCCAAGGATCGAGGGCTCGCGATCCCCCGGTGCTTTGGTGCGCTCGTCGAGCAAAGAGACCAAAGCCTGTGTCGTCGCCAGATTGCCCGCCGTCATCAATGTCAAAATACGCTCACCAGGCTCTTCCCAGGTGAACATCTTTTTGAAAGTGGAAATGTTATCGACGCCTGCATTGGTGCGGGTGTCCGACATCATCACAAGGCCCTTGTTGAGCATCATGCCGACGCAATAGGTCATCTGTCCCTCCGGGAACGTTTATTGTTGCTGGGCAACTTCGATCGCGACCGAGAGAGTCTCCCCCGCCCCGCCATATCGCGTGCCAGTTACAGGGGCAGCCCCCTGATAGTCCAGCCCTGTTGCAACACGAACATAACGTGTGTCCGGGCAAATTTGATTGGAGACATCAAATCCGACCCAACCCAGACCATCCACATGCGCCTCAGCCCAAGCATGGGTGGCGTCCTGTTCAATTCGATCGTCCATCATCAGATAGCCAGAGACATAGCGCGCCGGAAAACCCATTTCGCGGGCCGCAGAGATAAAGATATGGGCGTGGTCTTGGCACACACCTTTGCCCTCAGCAATCGCGTCTTCGGCACGGGTTTCAGACTGCGAGGTGCCAACCTCATAGGCCACGGCTTCGCTGATGATGCGCGAAAGATCGTGCAGCTTGCCGACCGAGCTTTCGCCCTCCACCTGTTTGATCAGTGCGCGTACGCCGGGGCCCGGTTTGGTCAGGGGCGTGACGGTTTCAAACAGCCAAAGCGGGGCCGGCCCGCGATGCGCGCCGATGATGCCATTGGCATCAGAGACCTCAACCTCGCCCTCCGAGCGCACGGTGACTTCGGTGACGTCTTTATCAAAAGAAATCAGCTCCACCGCGTTGTTCATATGATCATGGTATTCGAGTTCCTTTTTGGCCCCGGACAGGGTGGTGCTCCAACGGATCACCTCCTGACCATGGCCCGACTTTGGCGTTTTGCGCAGTTGTTGCAGCCCGTACGTCACAGGATCGGCAAAGGAATATCGGGTGGTGTGGCGGATCGTCAGGCGCATGGGTCCTCACTCATAAAAGCGGTAGTCTTGTTCGATTTGGCCCCCAAGGTGGCGCAAACTCGTCAAGACGTTTTGAATATACTCATGCAGCCCATATTCAAAGACCGCGTCAATATCATGAGCGTTGAACCGATTGACCAGCGCCTCAGCCAAGTCCACCGAGGGGAATTTTCCCCCATAATCTGCCCCGAGATAGGACAGGTTGTCGTAGATTTTAGAGACGCAGAAATTCAGCGACCGCGGCATGCGTTTGTCGAGCACCAGAAACTGGGCAATGTCGCGGGCGTTGACCTGTGAGCCGTAAGCCATGCGAAACCCGCCCCGCGCCGAGACCGAGCGCAGAATGGTTTCCCAATGCACATTGTCGATCGAGGAACCGACCGAGAAATTCGACGGCAAAAGCACGTAATATTTGACATCCAAAATCCGCGCCGTGGCGTCGGCGCGTTCGATAAACGTACCGATGCGGGCAAAATCATAGATGTCGTTGCGCAACATGGTGCCATGGGTCGCGCCGCGCACCAAGGCGGTGCGTTGGCGAATAAGGCCCAAAACGGCCGGAAGATCGCGTTCGGAGACTTTGCGTTTCAACGCCTCACGCGTCGCCATGTAACAGCCATTCAAGGCCTCCCAGACCTCACCGGTCAGGGCCGTGCGCACGAGGCGGGCGTTTTGGCGCGCCTCCGAGATGGTCGAGAGCACAGAGGACGGATTGTCCCGAGAGCGCAGCATCCAATCAATCGCGCTGTCTTTGCTGATCTCATCATAATGGGCATCATAGCCCTCGATGACACCGGCGGATTGCATCACCGAGGTCCATTCATCATCGGCATCTCCCAGACGGGTCAGCCCGATGCGTTGCCCCGTATCGACAAGCCGCGAGGTGTTTTCGGCCCGTTCCAGATAGCGAAACATCCAGTAGAGGCCATTTGCGGTTTTCCCAAGCATGTCTGTCCCCTACCCCTTAATCTTCCAGCACCCAAGTGTCTTTGGTGCCTCCGCCTTGGGATGAGTTCACCACCAAGGACCCTTTTTGCAGCGCCACGCGGGTCAACCCGCCGGGCGTGATGTTGATCCCCTCAGGCGAGCAGAGCACATAGGGTCGCAGATCGACATGGCGCGGGGCAAGCCCCGCTTTGGTAAAAATCGGTACGGTCGAGAGGGCCAGCGTCGGCTGGGCGATGTAATTCGAGGGGCGCGAGGTCAATTTGGCGCGGAAGGCCTCGATCTCTTTCTTGCTTGAGGTCGGTCCGATCAACATGCCGTAGCCGCCAGAACCGTGCACCTCTTTGACCACCAGCTCAGAGAGGTTGTCGAGCACATAGGCCAAACTGTCCGGCTCAGAACAGCGCCATGTCGGCACGTTCTCAAGGATCGCTTTTTCCCCGGTATAGAATTCAACGATCTCTGGCATATAGCTATAGATCGCCTTGTCATCGGCGATGCCGGTGCCCGGCGCGTTGGCGATGGTGATGCCGCCCGCGCGGTAGACATCCATAATGCCGGGCACGCCCAGAGCCGACTCCGGGTTGAAATTCAGCGGATCGAGGAAATCGTCGTCAATCCGGCGGTAGAGCACATCAATCGGTTGGTAGCCGCGCGTGGTGCGCATGGCGACACGCCCGTCCACAACCCGAAGATCATGACCTTCGACCAGTTCCACACCCATTTGATCGGCCAAAAACGCGTGTTCAAAATAGGCAGAGTTGTAAATCCCCGGCGTCAAAACGGCCACGGTCGGCGGCCCATCACAGGCGGGCGGCGCACAGGCGGCCAGCGAACGACGCAGGTCCGACGGGTAGTTTTGCACCGGCTGCACGCGGTTTTTCGAGAACAGCTCGGGGAACATTTGCAGCATCGTTTCGCGGTTCTCCAACATGTAGGAGACGCCGGAGGGGGTGCGGGCATTGTCTTCGAGGACATAGAACTGATCGTCGCCGGTGCGCACAAGGTCGGTGCCCACAATATGCGTATAGATGCCGCCCGGCGGGCTCATCCCCATCATATGTGGCAAAAACGCCTCGTTGCGGGTGATCATCTCAAGCGGGATACGCCCCGCTTTGATGATTTCCTGCCGGTTATAAATGTCGTGCAGAAAGGCATTGATTGCGCGGACCCGTTGCTCGATCCCCTTGGACAGCTTTTGCCATTCCCGTCCCGAAATCACCCTTGGGATGATGTCGAACGGGATCAACCGCTCTTCGGCCTCTGAGCGTCCGTAGACGTTAAAGGTGATGCCCGTGAGCCGGAAGACCTCTTCCGCCTCGCGTTGTTTTGCTCGGAGCCGTTTGAGGTCTTCGCCTTCAAACCAGCTCTGAAATCCTGCGTAAGGATCGCGCAGGGTCTCATTGCGGCCCCACATTTCGTCAAAGATTTTTGTGTCGCTCATGCTTAGAATTTAGAGGTTCGTCGAAGCGCTTCACAATCGGAATCACGCGTTTTGCGGTGATGAAACGCGCATTAGCTTAATTTTTAAGCATGCACCTTTGGTAAACCGGATCATGAAGCGCCGTCGCCCGCCTCAATTCGCCACAGCATTTGCATTGTATACCTCGGGATACATTGACTTGAGACCCATACTCCGCTACCCGAAAGGCCAAGCGCAAAAGGGCAAATGCCCCGATGCAGAATCGCTGAAAAGCATCGCTTAAAGTGGCAGACCCACTAGTGGAGGACCCCATGGCCCAAGAGACCCCCGATATCATCTACACCATCGTAGACGAAGCCCCTGAACTCGCGCGTGGTTCGCTCCTGCCGATCATCACCTCTTTCTCCGAGGCCGCAGGGATCAATGTCGAGACCCGCGATATTTCGGTCGCCGCGCGTATTCTGGCGCTCTTCCCGGAGCTGCTTTCGGACGATCAAAAAGTGTCTGACGATTTGGCCGAACTGGGCGAGTTGGTGAAAACCCCCGAAGCCAACGTGATCAAATTGCCGAACGTTTCCGCCTCCGTGCCGCAACTCGAAGCCGCGATCAAAGAATTGCAGGGCCAAGGCTACCCGATCCCATCCTACCCGGCCGATCCGCAGACCGACGCCGAAAAGGCGATCCGCGCCAAATACGACACAATCAAAGGCTCCGCCGTGAACCCGGTTCTGCGCGAAGGCAATTCGGATCGTCGCTCCGCCAAAGCCGTGAAAGAATATGCCAAGGCCAATCCTCACCGTATGGGCAAATGGACCTCCGCGTCCAAGACCACGGTCGCCTCCATGCCGGGCAACGACTTTTTCGCCAATGAAAAAGCCGCGACCATCACGGCGGCCCAAGCCGGCGGCGCAAAGATCGTGTTCACCGCCAAAGACGGCACCGAAACCGTGCTGAAATCCGGCCTGAAATACGCCGAGGGCGAAGTGGTCGATGCGACCTTCCTCTCCGCCAAGGCGCTGCGTGCCTATATCAAAGCCGAAGTGGAAAGCATGGAACCGGGCGTTTTGTTCTCCGTGCACCTCAAAGCCACGATGATGAAGGTCTCTGACCCGATCATCTTTGGTCACTTCGTGTCTGTCTATCTCGAAGATTTCATCGCCAAACATGGGGCCTCTCTGGATTGGAACCCGAACGACGGCATCGGCGAATTGGACAAACTCATCGCGGACAATGCCGAGATGAAAGCCGACCTCAAAGCCGCCCTTGAGGCCCGTCCGCCGCTTTACATGGTGAATTCTGACAAGGGCATCACCAACCTGCATGTCCCCTCTGACGTGATCATCGACGCCTCCATGCCTGCCGTGATCAAAGCCGGTGGCATCGGTTGGGGCCCGGATGGCAAAGCGGCCGACACCAAATGCTGTATCCCTGACAACTCCTACGCCTGCGTCTATGACGAGACGGTCGAGTATTTCAAAGAGACCGGCACGCTGGACGTCACCACCTGTGGTGCGGTGTCCAACGTCGGCTTGATGGCGCAAAAGGCCGAGGAATACGGCTCTCACCCGACCACCTTTGAAATGAAGGCCGACGGCAAAGTCGAGATCATTTTGGACACTGGCGATGTGCTGCATTCCCATGCGGTGGAAGCGGGCGACATCTGGCGGTCGTGTACTGCGAAAAAAGCGCCGATCCTCGATTGGATTCAACTCGGCATCGAACGCTTTGACGCCACTGGCACCGGCGCCTTCTGGTTAGATGCCAACCGCGCACATGACGCGGAACTGATCAAATATGTCGAACCGGCGCTGAAAGCGGCGGGCAAAGACATCCCGATCATGGCCCCGCGCGAAGCCACGCGGTTCTCCTTTGTCGAGATGCGCAAAGGCAAAGACGTGGTCACCATCACCGGCAACGTGCTGCGCGATTATCTGACCGATCTGTTCCCGATCCTGGAACTGGGCACCTCGGCGAAAATGCTCTCCATCGTCAAATTGATGAACGGTGGCGGCATGTTTGAAACCGGGGCTGGCGGCTCTGCGCCGAAACACGTTCAGCAGGTGATCGAGGAAAACCACCTGCGCTGGGACAGCCTTGGCGAGTTCTGTGCCTTGGGTGAAAGCTACGCCTTCTTGGCCGCGTCGCGTGGCAAAGCCAAAGCCGCCGTTCTGGCCGCAGCTGTCGAAGATGCGACCCAAAAGCTGTTGTTGAACGGCAAGTCGCCGGAGCGCAAAGTCGGTGAAAACGACAACCGGTCCTCGCATTACTGGTTCGCCCGTTACTGGGCCGAAGCTCTGGCGGCTCAATCCACCGATGCCGATCTCGCTGCGCATTTTGCCCCGATTGCAAAAGAGCTGGCCGAGAAAGAAGAGATCATCTTGGACGAGTTGAAAATCTCCGAAGGCGAGCCGGCCGATTTGGGCGGCTATTACCACGCAGATCCGGCCAAAGTCGCCTCTGTGATGCGCCCCTCGGCCACGCTGAACGCCATCATCGGCTAATCTAACTGTCTGTTTTCAAAATCAGAAAGGGAGCCCTCGCGGCTCCCTTTTTGTTTATGGCCCCTTAAACTCCTCCTTAAGGGATTGCCGATACTCTGATGTCAGATCGTGGCGAACTCTCGCCATATGGTGACGACATAGGGTTCAAATGTTCAGTAAATTTAGACGTGTAAAATCTACGGCGCCATCGCGTCCGACCGACGTGGCCCTTCTGGCCGCTGTCGACAAGACCCATTTCATGCTCACCTGTACGCCAGACGGGTCCATCCTCTCCGCCAACGCGCAGTTCTGTCATCGTATGGGCTTTGATGAGGCGGCGATTGTTGGAACCCCTTATAAGGCCCTTGTCCGCAGCAAAGATCACACGGAATGTGCCGCACTTTGGGCCAAGCTCGCCACAGGCGAGACACATAATCAGATCATGCCGCGCCTCAATGCCGCGGGCGAAGAGGTTTGGCTCGACACCACCTATGTGCCGATCAAGGATGATCAGGGGGCCGTGGCGTATATTTCGATCATTGCCCGCGAAATCTCTGAAATGCACCTGCGTCGCCGCGACAACCGCTCCAAAGAGGACGCGATCAAACGCTCCATGGCGGTCATCGAATTCGACCTTAAGGGCAATATCCTCATCGCGAATGATCATTTTCTTGCCGCGACCGGTTATTCTATGGAGGACTTGAAAGGCAAGCATCATAGCATTTTCATGCCAAAGGATGAGGTCAACACCCAAGCCTATCGTGATTTCTGGACCCGCCTCGGACAAGGTGCCTCCGAAAAAGGGCCGGTGAAACGCATTGCGAAAGACGGGTCGACAGTCTGGCTTGAAAGCACCTATGAAACCCTGATCGACCCTGAAGGTCGGCCCTTTAAGGTGGTCAAATACGCCTTTGACATCACAACCGCCAAAAACATGGAAGCGGATGCACGGGGTCAAATCGACGCCATCCAAAAGGTGCAGGGTGTGATCGAATTCAATCCGGATGGAACGATCCGCCGCGCCAATGACACCTTTTGTCACGTCATTGGCTATGACGAATCCGAAATCATTGGCAAGCATCACAAGATTTTCGTCGACCCGACCTACGCAGGATCTTCTGACTACACCCAATTCTGGGCGCGTTTGAGATCGGGCGAAGCGCTCAGTGACGAATATGAGCGTATCGGCAAGAACGGCAAGCGCGTCACCATTAAAGCCAGCTACAACCCGATCTGTAACGCAGCAGGACAAGTTGTAAAAATCGTCAAATTTGCCGTCGACACAACCGTCTATCGCCGCACGGCTGAAACGCTCATGGCGGGGCTTGATGCCTTGGCGCATGGCAACTTGTCGGTGCAACTTGACACCGATTTGGGCGAATTCGATGACATCCGAAAGAACTTCAACACCGCCCTCGCGAAACTCAATCGAACCATGGGGAGCGTGGTCGACGGCACCCAAATCATCAAGGCAGAGGCTGATGCCATCAGCCATGCCACCGATGATTTGGCTCGGCGCACCGAAGCTCAGGCGGCAACCCTCGAAGAAAGCGCATCGGCCCTTGATGAATTGGTGGCCTCTGTTTCAGGCGTCGCGACCACCGCAGGTACAGTTCAAAATCAATCCAAAGAAGCACAGGGCTACACGGTCCAAGCGGGTGAGGTGGTTGACCGAGCCGTGAACGCGATGGACGAGATCGAATCTTCCTCGAAACAAGTCGCCTCCATCACCTCCGTCATCGACGACATCGCCTTTCAAACCAACCTTTTGGCCCTCAACGCGGGGGTTGAGGCTGCCCGCGCCGGGGATGCCGGGCGTGGCTTTGCAGTGGTGGCCTCTGAAGTCCGCGCATTGGCGCAACGTTCCTCTGACGCCGCGCGCGAAATCGCCACGCTGATCGACACCTCGAACCGTCAGGTCACAAATGGCGTTGATTTGGTGCGCGAAGCTGGGGCCGCGCTTGGCCGTATCCGTGAAGCTGTCGAAAAAATCAATTACGGGATTGAACAGGTCGCCACCTCCACGACGGAACAGGCCACTGGCCTTGGCGAATTGAGTTCGGCGATCAATCAGCTCGACCAAACCACCCAACAAAACGCCGCCATGTCAGAAGAAACAAACGCGGCCACAGTCAGCTTGCAAAGCAACATTGCGGCAATGGAACGAGACGTCCGCTTCTTCTCGACCGAAGACACGCAGGCGACAACCACACTCACCCCCTTTGACACCAGCCTATCCCGCAGCGCCTAAAGTTTTAGACGACAACACGCTGACGACGGGTGCCCGTTGAAACGCTGATATGCCTGACGTCTTTGCGACAGATGAAACGAAAAGAGGGGACACCATGTGCCCCCTCTTTTCGTTTTCACTTGCCCAGAACAGGGCCGGCCCTCTCGCTTACCGTCCCATCACATTTTAAAAATGCGGTAGATGGCCGGGATCACCAACACAGTCAAAGCCGTCGACGACAACAGCCCAAACAAAAGCGAGATCGCAAGACCTTGGAAAATCGGGTCCGCCAAGATCACCGCAGCCCCAATCATCGCGGCAATTGCGGTCAAAAGGATCGGTTTGAACCGCGTGGCCCCTGCTTCGATAAGAATATCAAGCGTCACATTGCCTTGATCATCGGCGTTGCGAATGAAATCGACCAGCAGGATCGAGTTCCGCACAATGATCCCCGCCAACGCGATGAAACCAATCATCGAGGTGGCCGAAAACGGCGCGCCGAACATCCAGTGCCCGATCATGATCCCAAGAAAGGTCAATGGCACCGGCGTCAGGATCACCAAGGGCAAGCGGAACGATCCAAACTGAGCCACGACGAGGATGTAGATCCCAAGAAGCGCCACACCAAAGGCCGCCCCCATATCGCGGAAGGTGATCCAAGTCACTTCCCACTCGCCATCCCACAACAAGGTCGGATGCTCGGTCGTCGAGGGCTGACCATGCAGTGAAATCTCAGGCTGCATCCCTTCCGGCCAGTCCATCGCATCCAACTTATCCGCAACAGCCATCATGCCATAAAGCGGCGCTTCATATTCACCGGCAAGTTCGGCCTGAACCATCGCCACATCGTAGCCATTGTGGCGGAAAATCGGGAAGGAGGTTTGTTCTTCCGTGATTTTCACCACATCGCCCAGCTCCACCACGCCGCGCCCACCGGGCAACGCGTTGGCAGGCACCGGGGTGGACAGTGTTTCGGCATCCAAAACCCGATCCGAACGATCTCGACCGATCACAATCGGGATCGGGCGGCGGCCTTCGCCACGATGGGAATAACCCACCGTCGTATAGCTGTTCAAAAGCTGAAGCGTCTGGGCGGCGTCGGTTTCATTGACTTGATAGAAATTTAGATCAGAGGGCTGCATTTCAGCCCGAATACGACGGGCCTGAACCCCGAAATTATCATCGGTATCGACGATGAAATCGACGTCTTCAAAGGCATCGCGTACCTTGCCTGCAACCGCACGCCGGGTTTCGCCATCGGGGCCATAGATTTCGGCCAGAAGCGTCGAGATCACCGGCGGACCCGGAGGAGGTTCGACCACTTTCATCGCGGTTCCCGGCGGCACTGTGATGCCCTCAAGGATTTTTTCCCGCAGTTCGAGCGCGATGTCATGCGAAGTCCGGTCGCGTTCGGTTTTCGGCAAAAGTTTGAGTTGCACCTCACCCATCTCCGGGTTTTCGCGCAAATAATAATGCCGCACGAGACCGTTGAAGTTAAAGGGGGCCGAGGTGCCCGCATGGGTCTGAACCGACATCACTTCGGGCAGGGTCATGGCCAGACGCGCGGCCTGTTGAACAATCGCATCCGTGGCCTCAACGGACGCCCCTTCTGGCAAATCGACCATAACCGCAAGTTCAGATTTGTTGTCAAAGGGCAGCAATTTAACCGTGACGTCTTTGGTGTAAAGCGCGCCGAGCGAGCCGAAAGACAGCACAATCACCGCAATCAAAAACAGCCATGCGACTTTTTTCGACGCCAAGATGGGCCGTGCAATGGAGGCATAAAACTTGCCCAATTTACCGCCTGGAAACGCGCCTTCTTCATCGTGATGAAGTTCCGCGCGCCCCGCAATCTTCAGCATCAGCCACGGCGTGATCATCACTGCCACGAAGAAGGAAAAGATCATCGCAGCCGACGCATTGGCCGGGATCGGGGACATATACGGCCCCATCAGCCCAGACACAAAGAGCATCGGCAACAGCGCCACAACCACGGTCAGCGTGGCCACGATGGTTGGATTTCCGACCTCGGCCACGGCGGCAATTGCCGCACCAAACCGGTTTTGTCCGGGCTTTTTCATGCCCCAATGGCGGGCAATGTTTTCGATCACCACGATGGCGTCATCGACCAAGATCCCGATCGAAAAAATCAGCGCAAACAGGGACACACGGTTGAGCGTATAGCCCATGATATAGGCCGCGAAGAGGGTCAAAAGGATGGTGACCGGGATCACGATGGCGACCACAATGGCCTCGCGCCAGCCAATCGCGATCAACACCAAAATGACGATGGAGACAGTCGCAAGGCCCAAGTGGAACAGCAATTCATTGGCTTTTTCATTGGCCGTTTCGCCATAATCACGGGTCACTTCGATGCTGACACTGTCGGGAATGATGCTGCCTTCCATCTCGGACACACGGGTCAAGACTTCTTCGGCCACGGTCACCGCATTGGCTCCCGCACGCTTGGCAATGGCCAAGGTCACGGCAGGACGGCGGATGATCTCTGCGGTCATGTCAATCGCGGAATGTGCGCCTTCGAGACCGGTATCGGCCCCGGCACGCGTCAGGGTCGCCACATGCTTTTCGTCGAGATCGGAGACAAAGCCAACCTCGGCCACATCACGAACGTAAACCGTGCGGCCATCGCGGGCCGTGAGTTCGAGGTTGCCGATTTCTTCCGGCGTGGTCAGGGTTTTACCGATGATCAGGCCGATTTGATCGCCACCATCGCGCAACAGGCCCGCAGGTGAGGAGGAGTTTGCGCCCTGCACTTTGCCCGCAAGCTGTTGCAAGGTGATGCCGTAAAGAGCCAGTTTTTCGGGCGACGGGGCAACCCGCAGCGCCTCTTCCGTGCCGCCAATTACATAGGTTAGGCCAACGTTTTCAATCCGGGCGAGGCGCACTTCGACCTCTTTGACGATCCGGGTGAGATCGGAGGGCATCATGGCCTCAAAGCCCTCAGCAGGGCTAAAGGTCAGCGCGACAATCGCCACATCATTGATGCCCCGGCCGACGACCAAGGGCTCCGGAATACCGACCGGGATGCGGTCAAGATTGGCCATGATTTTATCGCGCACCCGCAGAATGGCGGTGTCGGAAGGCACACCGACCATGAAGCGTGCGGAGACCATGACGTGATCATCGCGGCTGTCGGAGTAGACATGTTCAACCTGATCAATGCCTTTGACGATGGTTTCCAACGGCTCGGTCACGAGTTTGAGCGCGTCTTGCGCCTTAAGCCCGGAGGTGTCGACATGAATGTCGACCATGGGCACGGAAATCTGCGGCTCTTCTTCGCGTGGCAAAGACACAAGCGCGATCATGCCCACAGCCAAAGAGGCCAAGAGAAACAAGGGGGTGAGCGGGGAGAGGATGAAAGTGCGGGTCAAACGCCCGGCGAGGCCGAGCGCGCCCGAGACACCGTGAGGAGAGTTACTCATGAGACGTCACCACCACATCGCCAGCGGTCAAGCCGCTTAGAATTTCGACCCAAACGACACCCTCTGTTTCAATCCGATTGCCCGGAACCACCACGCGCTCGGATGGGCCGCTCGTAAGATCAACGGTGACAAAATCAAGCCCGCCGGATTGTGTCAGAGCAGTTGCGGGGACCAAAAGCCCCTCATGGCTGCCCACAGGCAAGCGCACTTGAACCCGGCGTCCGACGAAAGTGGTCTCTAAGCCTTCGACCTCGACATCGGCTTGCACCCGACCGCCCTCAATCAGCGGATAGATTTTGGCGAGCGTGCCAGATGTGGCCCCGCCCGCTTCGGTGATTTCGATGGTGTCGCCCTGTTTGAGCGTATCGGCGTAGCGTTCAGAGACACCAAGACGCAAGAACGCACCGCCTGCGCCGATGGTCGCGACCTCTTCACCGGCAAACACAACGCCGCCTTTGGACACGGGCACGGACAGCACCAAGCCGGCCTCGGGGGCAAGCACTTCGCCCTCTTCAATCTGACGCGCCACAACTTGGCGTTCGGATCTCAGGCTGGTGATCTGACCTTCGAGCACATTCACGTTGGTTTGCAGAGCTTGCAGGCTTTGGTTGGAAATCACGCCGCGCTCCGAAAGCGACTGTCCACGATCCAGATCGGCCTGCGCCTGATCCAATTGCGACCCATAAGCGTCGAGCTGGGCGTCGATGCCTTCGATTTGGAACAACAGTTTGGTGTCTTCGATGATGGCAACCCGTTGACCGGCCTCAACCATATCACCTTCGGTCACGTCGAGGGCCGAAATCGTTCCGCCGATCCGGGCACGCGCGGGCACACGGTCGCGGGTTTCAACCTCGGCATAAACCGGTTTCCATTCAATGACCGCCTGTGGGGTCACAGTCAAAGTCTCGCCAAAGGCGGGGGCAATGGCCAGAAAACTTCCGGACATCAGCGGTAAGATGAGCATTAGAGTGCGGCGCATAAGGTCCTCATTTCGGTTCTGTGAGTGTCATCACATAATATTCAATTTTTTGCATATGTAGCAAATCATATAGCATGTGCAAGCGCTGCTTGGTCTTTGAGTAGGAAAAAATGAGACATCTGTCACGGATTACTGCGTTTTTTCGTCCCTGCCCTCACCAAAACCAAACTGCGCCCCTCCACGCGCCACTGTTTGACGTGCAATCGAGACCGATTTGATCACAGCGTGACAAGGCATACCTTGTTTTAGGTCAAGAGCCGCGGTGGAGCGTTTGGTCACCCGCGCCAAAACCACGCCCGCAGGCGTTGCGAGCGACACCATAACGCCCGCCCCCTCGCCCCTGCGGATTTGCGCAATGGTCCCGGGCATAATATTCAGCGCCGACAGCCCCTCTGGGCGGGATGGCGACAAGATCACATCCTGTGCCGCAATTCTCAACCGGACTTGCGTGCCGGGTGCTGCGTCCAATTTGGGCAAAAACAATGGCACGCCTCCGGCAGACAGTTCGGTCAGACCATCCGCATGATGCGCCTGCACCTGTGCCTGAATGAGCGCCCCCGCGCCATGCACACCTGCGGGCATGAGGTTTGGATCGCCAAGGATTTCAACCGCCCCACCCTGCCCCGTGATGCGCCCAGCCTCAAAGGCCACCACCGTTGTCGCCAGACGCGCGACCTCGGCGGGACTGTGACTGACATAGAGGATCGGGATCTCAACCTCATCACGAAGCCGTTCAAAATACGGGAGAATTTCGTCTTTTCTGGCGTCATCAAGCGCCGCTAAAGGTTCATCGGCCAAGATCAAATCCGGCCCGGACAGCAACGCGCGGCCAATAGCGACCCGTTGCTGTTCGCCTCCTGATAACCCGGCAGGACGCCGATCTAACACAGGCCCGATGCCCAGCATCTCGACCATTTGCGCCACCTCAGCCTCGGGGACATCGCGGCCGGAAAAGCGCCGGCCATAGTCGAGATTTTGCCGCACAGACATATGTGGAAACAGCCGGGCATCTTGGAAAATCGTGCCGATCCGACGTTTGTGCGGCGGCAGGCAAATCCCGGCCCCCGTGTCACATAACACCCGGCCATTGATCACCACGCGCGCCTCATCTGGGACAAACAACCCGGCAATCGCGCGGATCACCGTGGATTTGCCCGACCCCGACCGGCCAAACAGCGCCGTGATCCCCGAGGGCACATCAAATTGCGCCTCAAGGTCAAAGCCTTCGAATTGATGGCGGAGTTGAACCGAAATACTCATGCGCCGCGTGCCCGTTTGGCCATGCGGCGGGCCAGAATCTCTGACAGGATCAGCGCACTCATCGCCAAAACGATCGAAACCACCACCAATCTTAGGGCCGCATTTTCACCGCCGGGTACCTGCAAAAACGCGTAGATAGCCGAAGGCAATGTGCGGGTTTGACCCGGAATGTTGGAGACAAAGGTGATCGTCGCGCCAAATTCACCCAGAGCCTTGGCAAAGGCCAAAACCACTCCGGCCAGCACACCGGGCAAGGCCAAGGGCAACGTCACGGTCCAAAACACTCGGATCGGTGAGGCACCAAGAGAGGCGGCGGCGGCCTCCAATTTGGGATCGACCGCCTCGATTGACAGGCGGATTGCCCGCACCATCAAAGGAAAGCCCATGATCGCCGCAGCCAAAGCGGCACCGCTCCAGCGAAAGGCAAAAACAATCCCGATGTCTTGAAGCGCCGCGCCAATCGGTGCACGCGCGCCAAACGTCATCAACAACAGATAGCCCGTAACCACAGGCGGAAGGATCAACGGCAAATGCACCAACCCATTGAGGATCTCACGCCCCACAAAGCGCCAGCGCGCCAAGGCAAAGGCGGCGAAAATGCCCAAAGGCAGGCTGAGGAGCGCGGCCCAAAAGGCCACTTTGAGAGACAGAGCCACGGCCTGCCACTCTGCAGCGCCCAAGCCAAACCACTGTGCCACCTGCCCCGTCATTTGGTCTCCATCATCGTCACAATCCCATTCGTCTAAAACCGCATATCAAGCCACGCCAGGGCCTATCTGCGCTCTGCGTCTTGAAAATTTTCACCATAATGGTGGGCAAGCGTCAAAGTGCAAGCCCTTCAAAGCGTGGCGCAAGGCTCCAAATTTACCCGCCATCATGCGAACACCACAGTAAATCCACCAAAGAATCGGCAGACTTTTGCGAGTAGAAAATAAAATTCCCACATGAAACTGCGCTCTAGCTATAAACCGTGATACAAACCCGCGGGATCGCTATCCCCGATCCAAAGAATCGCGCAAGGCAGGCGCAGTAATACGTGTTTCAAATAACCAGTCGCTATTCGCGGGGGGGCGAATATGTCCATTTTATCAAAAAATAGTAACGATCTGTCCAAAGGGGCGCGTCCCGTTCCACCCCAGTCAGGATTTTTTTATAGAAAAGGCGGTAAACGCGCTTTTGACCTGCTGCTCGCCGCCGCGATGATCCCCTTTCTTTTGCCGGTGATCTTGGTGCTCGCCCTTCTTGTGCGCCTTGACGGTGGTCCTGCATTTTATATGCAGCGCCGGGTTGGACGAAACGGCAAACTGTTCCAGTTTTATAAGCTTCGCAGCATGCGCCAGAATGCCGATGAGCTTTTGGAACGCTTGTGCCGTGAAGATCCCGAGGTTGCGGAAGAGTGGCTTAAGTATCAAAAATTACGCCATGATCCCAGGATCACCAAAGTGGGTCAGTTCATTCGTGCCACCAGCCTCGATGAGTTGCCTCAACTTTTGAACGTCATCAAAGGCGATATGAGCTTTGTCGGACCGCGTCCGTTTATGACGAGCCAGCAGATGCTGTATGAGGCGGCCAATGGTTGGGCGTATTTTGAAATGCGCCCCGGCATCACTGGTGTTTGGCAAATTTCAGGGCGCGGGGAGACCAGTTTCACCGACCGCGTCCGCTACGATCACCTCTATTACAGACGCCTGAGCTTGCGCACGGATATAGCCTTGATTGCGCGCACAGCCGGGGTCGTTTTGAAACAAACCGGACACTGAGCGGCGCGCTGTCTCGCTCAGTTTTTGAACAAACACGCGGCTTTCACACGGGTTGCACGCAGATCAGTCTTCACCCACGTGCCCTCACGCACCAGCCCGTCAAACGCCTCGCCCGGACAGGTGATGTCACCGACGGAAATCACCAAGACGGAGCCAAGCATCTCCTCCGGCAGTGTGAAATTTTGGGCATAATAGCTTGAAGGACGCCCTGTTTCGGGCATGGCATAGAGGGCCACATCACGATCGCGGCCCGTATAAAACAAATCGGCCAAGACATCACGATTGGACGCAACAACAGGCAGGTCCTCGCGCTCGGCCAAGGTCAGGATGCTCTCGGAGAGGGCATGACGACCAAGATAGCGGTTCAAAAGCGGCTTATCGCCCGACATCGGCCACGGGGCGAGGATGAGCAAGACCGGAAGCGTCACGGCCAAAATGCCATTCAGGGCAAGAGCCGCAATCCGTCCCCCCCGCGGCAAGACCATCACCACCAAAACCGTACCGGCGAAATAGGTGGCAATTGCCCAATTGGCATAGGCCTTATCCATAAGCGACTGAATGGACACGGCAAAAATGGCAGGGATCGACAAGAGTATAAGAGCGACATGGGCCTGAGTGCGCGGGCGCAGATAGGCCCAGACCAGTGCCGCCATCGGGATCACGCCAAAGACACCAAACTGGCTGCCGAAAAACGTCAGGAGTGAGCCGAGGTCGAATTTTGCGCCGTGCCGCACCCAACCGGCATTGTCCATCGTGTGCGACACGGTGGTCAAATCATGCGAGAGGTTCCACACAACATTGGGCGAGATCACCAAGGCAAAGCCCAGGATCATCACGGCAAGATTGCGCCAACCGGGTCGCATCATGGGCACAAAAATCATCGCCAACCCGGCCCCGGCCAAGATGTAAATGGCGGCATATTTCGCCATAAAGGCCAGTCCGGCACACACGCCGACTGCCAGCGCGTCAGAGGCCCGCCGCGTTTCGGCGGTGCGGAACAGAAACAAAAGCGCGGCGGCATAAAACGGTGCCATGATCGTATCGGTCGAGATCATCACCGAACCGAGACTGACGAAAGGCAGCGAGAGATAGAGTGCCACGGTCCAAAGCGCGGCGGTGCGCCCGGCCAACCGCGCAGCCAGTGCGCCCAAGATCAAAGCCGTGATGCCATGCAACACCGCACCGGGCATCCGCACCCAAAACGCCGCATCGGAGCCAGCCAGATCGGTGACCAAACGGATCACCCAGCCGATCAATGGCGGTTTGGAATAATACCCGAAATCAAGGTTTTGGCCCCAAAACCAATATTGCACCTCATCCACGAACAGGTCTGTGTGATCAAAGGCAAGCGCCAAAAGCCGCAGGCCAACGGCCACGACGACAAGGATCAGAGCGCCCGGAAGCCACTCATTCAGACGGGGTGGGTTGGGCGCGTCGTTTTGCATAAATCAGCCAAAGGTTGCGGGCGTAAATAAAGACGCCGAGGGCCTGCCCCAGAATAAACACGGGGTCGGCCCGATAGAGCGCATAGATCAAAAGCATCACGCCGCCGATCAGAGAGAAATACCAAAACGCGACGGGCATGACGCTGTCTTTGGCCCGTTCAGAGGCGATCCATTGCAACAGAAACCGCGCCGTGAACATGAGCTGCGCGGCCAGTCCAAAAACCACCCACCACAGCTCGGCAACACTGTCGACGTGGAGCATATTCATCAGCATTTGCATAAGCTTAGCCTTGATCTTCGGAACGGGTAACTTCGGTGGGCTGAGCTTTTTTGCGACGTTTCAAAAGCCACGCCACCCCGATCAAATCAGTCGCACCGACAAGCGCGCGCTGAAGATTGGAATAATGCGAGCGACCGCCGCCACGCGCCGCATGGGACACGTCGACATGGGCAATGGTCCAACCGTCGCGAGCAAAGAGCGCAGGTAAATAGCGGTGCATGTGATCGAAATAGGGCAGCGCCAAAAAGTCATCGCGGCGAAAGGCTTTTAGGCCACATCCGGTGTCACGGGTGCCATCTTTGAGAATTTTGGAGCGCAGCGCATTGGCAAATTTAGAGGCGTAGCGTTTGGACCAAGTGTCTTGTCGGGCCACGCGTTGACCCGCGACGAGCCCGATCTGCGCACTGTTTGGTCCTTTGAAAGGGGCCAGCATGTTCGGGATCTCAGACGGCGGGTTTTGACCATCGCCATCGAGCGTGCAGATATACGTACCACGCGCGGCACGCACACCCGAATGCACCCCCGCCGATTGACCGCCGGAGCGGTTGTGACGGATCACCCGAAGCTCGGGCATCTGGGTCATACGTCGGGCAAGGATGTCGGCCATGCCATCATCAGAGGCATCGTCGATGACGATCACTTCCCACGGGCCAATAGCGGTACAGGCTTGCGCAATGCCATCCAGCAAAGTCTCGATGTTTTCGGCCTCATTGCGGGCGGGAATGATGATGGAAGTGTCACACATATCTCGTACTCAAGGCCTTTTTCCGTTCACGCGGTCCATCACTGTGCGATTAAAGGAGCGCTGTCGTGATGTAAAGAGAAAGCCCCTTAGCGCCCCCCCGGCGTGCCCGCGCAAACAAGCCCCCCACTCCGCACGAGATGGGGGCTTGACCTTCGGGTCGCTCTCGCGGCCGTCAGGATGCAGGGTCGCTTTGCGGTTTTCTGAGGATGGACTGGACGGTGTAGACCAAGATCGCCATGCCGACCGCGCCCATCCCAGCCACGCCCAAAAGCACGCCGACATCAATGGCCCCGCCGATGTCGGAAAGCGCGGAATGGGTCATGGCCATCACAAACCAGACCGCACCAATCGCGCCCAATGGCATGGAAAGTTGTGCCCAAAGGAATTTGCGCCAACTCACCGACCGATCCCGGATCAGCACATAGATATAGCCGACAGTCACCAAAACGGCAGCGACAACCATGGCCCAAAACAGACCCCGACCAAAGATTTCCTCGAACACAGCAAGGAGGGTTTGAACTGTTAAATCTTTCATTGCGCGCGCTCCTTATGCTTTGCCACGCAGCATGGCGTTATAGGTGGCTTTCAGGGCGACCTCTTTCATCAACCACGAAATCCATAGCTCTTCGAGCGGGGGAATGATGCCGGGGAAGGAGGGGGTGAGGTTGTTGTTGTAATCAAATTCGACCAACATGGCGCGGCCGATTTTGGTGATCATCGGGCAAGAGGTATAGCCGTTGTAGGTCTCGCTCGGCTCGGTGCCCGCGATGGCGGAGAGGATTTGATCCTCGACCACCGGCACTTGCCATTTCACCGACGCGGCGGTTTTGCCCTTTGGGACGCCTGCCACATCGCCAAGCGCCCAAATTTCGGGGTAGCGCAGGTGTTGCAACGTGGCCATGTCGCATTCGACCCAGCCTTGGTCGGTCCATTTGTCGGCCCAGGAGAGACCGGATTGGCGGATCACCTCAGGCGCACGCTGCGGCGGGATGACGTGCAGATAATCATAGTCAATCTCATCTGTACCATCAGCAGTGGTGAATGTTGCGCGTTTGGTGCCAACGTCAATGGATGTGAGAACGTGATGATACACTGGCGCAATAGTCCGATCCCCAAAGATCATGCGGACCTTTTCCGACACAATCGGCACCCCAAACAGCGCGCCATCATGGGCGGCGTAGGTGATTTCGGCTTTGCCTCGGTGTCCGGCGCGGCGCAGGCGGTCATCAATCAGAAACGTGTGTTTCAAAGGCGCGCCGGCACATTTCATTTCGGTGCCCGGACGGGTGAACACACCGTGACCGCCCTCTTCGATAAATGTCGAGGCGGCTTTCCATGTGGCACTGGCGTATTGCGGCCCGGCATACAAAGCGCCGATGCCGTTTTCGCCTACCATATCAAGGGAAAAGCCCTCGATCGCGTCATGATCGAGTACAAGCCCGGGGGCCACGACGAGGAAATCGTATGCAAGCGTGTCACCGCTTTCGGTTGATACGGTTTTCGCGACGGGGTCTATGGCGGCGGCTTTTTGCGCGATCAACGTGACGCCTTTGGGCAACCAATCGGTTGTTTTGGAGGTGACGTAATCGGCAGATTTGAGACCGGCGGCGACCAATGTCAGACCGGGTTGATAGAGATGCTCTTGGCGCGGATCAAGCAGGGTGATCTGAGCGCCTTCAAGGCGGGTGACCAAACGGTTGGCCAGTGCTGTGCCGCCCGCGCCCGCACCGATAATGACGATTTTGGCCGATGTTTTGAGGGGGGAGGCCTCAGCCTGGCCGGAGCTTGCGGCAAGGGCCGTTGCGCCGATGGCGAGGCCTAAGAATCCGCGCCGATCAAGCGGGAGTGAAGAACGGGTGTACATAGGGATCTCCGCATTAACGTATGCATATGTATGCATTTATTTGAGGTGAAAAATCTGCCCCGAAGGACAGCGTATCTGGGATTATTGGTCCCGAGGGCGGGGAACTACATCCGCCCTCGGGGGTCGCACCTCCTGACAGGGACGCGAAGTCAGGCGGCGGTGTCTTCGTCAGCCTCTTGGGTGAGGCGCGCATCTTCGCGCATCTCAAGCCACATCGCATTGAGCACAGCGAAAAGGGCAGCGAGCGGGAGGCCTAAAAGCCAAGCGAAATACCACATAAGTCTTTCCTTTCTCAGTAGCTTTGCGAGTTTTGGGTGACGTCCTCTTCGGTCACTTTGCCCCAGAGGACTTTGTAAACCCAAGAGGTGTAGGCGAGGATGAGCGGGACAAAAATGATTGCACAGACCAGCATCACAAAGAGGGTGAGATGCGAGGAGGAGCTGTCCCAAACGGTGAGCGAGCTTGCCGGATCAACGGTCGAGGGCAGGATGAACGGGAACATCGTTAACCCGACCGAAGAGATGATGCCAAAGATCGCGAGCTTGGAGAACAAGAGCGTAGAGACTTCGCGGCCTGCGCGCAGCCCCATCACGGCCAGAGCAATGCCAGCAAAGCCCATGATCGGGGCCACAGCAATCCAAGGCCGGGTGGCGTAGGCGTCCATCCAGCTACCACCACGGGTGACGTCGGAGAACAGCGGATTAGACGGCCCGTCTTTGACCACCTCACCAACAATCTGATAGCCCTCAATGCCGAAGGCCAACCAAAGCCCCGCAAGCGCATAAGACACCGCAGCAACGATCCCCGCAACGGCCCCGATGCGACGGGCGCGCTCAGCAATCACGCCTTCGGTTTTCAGGCCAAGCCAGGCAGAGCCGTGCATCAACAACATGGACAGCGACACCACACCGGCCAAAAGCGCATAGGGGTTCAAAAGGCCCAAGAGCTTCATGATCGAGTTGCCCTCATACATCGGCATCAACATGTCAGGGGTGAGGTAGAACGGCACACCTTGCAACACGTTGCCAACAGCCACACCAAAGATCAGCGCAGGCACCGCACCGCCCACGAACAGCGCCCAATCCCATGTCGTCCGCCATGTCGCACTTTCGCGTTTGGACCGATATTTAAAACCCACAGGCCGTAGGATCAGCGCGGCAAGCACCAAGAACATCGCAAGGTAAAAGCCCGAGAACGACACCGCATAAAGCGGCGGCCAAGCGGCGAAAATCGCCCCCCCGCCCAAGATGAACCACACTTGGTTGCCTTCCCAAACCGGGCCGATGGTGTTGATGATCACCCGGCGTTCGGTGTCGGATTTGCCAACGAAAGGCAACAAGGCCCCGACCCCCAAATCAAAGCCGTCGGTCAGGGCAAAGCCAATCAGGAGCACGCCCAAAAGCGCCCACCAGATCACGCGGAGGATGTCGAAAGAGATCAAGTCGTGAAGGATCATGTCATTTACTCCGCAGGGGTTTCAGCAAAGGGGCCTTGGCCATCATGGGTGCGCAGACGGTGCGAATGGCGCTCCATCCATGTGTCGGTTTCTGCAACATCCATATAGGGGCCTTTTTTGATGTATTTGAGCATCAAGCCCATCTCGACGATGAACAGCACGGTGTAGAACACCACAAAGCCTGTCAGCGTGATCAGAAGGTCGGTGATCGACAGGTTCGAGGCCGACAAGGCGGTGGGCAGAATGCCATCCACGGTCCAAGGTTGGCGGCCAAATTCGGCGACGAACCAGCCAAGCTCGGCGGCAATCCACGGGGCCGGAATGATGATCACGCCCAAACGCAGTGCCCAGCGCGGGAATTGCATGCCTTTGAACGAGGCGCGGTAAAAGAAAAACGCCATGACCGTGATGAAGCTAAAGCCCAGCCCGACCATGATGCGGAAGGCCCAGAAGATCGGCCAAACGCCCGGCACGGTGTCGTCTGCGGCCTGTTGGATTTGCGCCTCTGTGGCCTCTCTTGGATCATCGACATAGCGTTTGAGCAAGAGGGCATAGCCCAAATCCTCGGAGTGTTCTTCGAATGTGGCGCGCACATCCGCCGGAGTATTGTCGCGCTCAGACCGGATGGTCATCAGCGCGTCATAGGCGATGATACCGGAACGGACTTTGTCTTTTGATTCAGCGACAAGTTGATCAATGCCCGGAATTTCATGCGTCAAAGAGCGCGTGCCAATCAGGCCCATCACATAGGGGATTTCGATGGCATAATGGGTTTCGCGCGCCTCTTTGTCCGGAAAACCGATCAACGTGAACGGCGCAGGCGCCGGATGGGTTTCCCACATCGCCTCGATCGCCGCGAGTTTCATTTTTTGAGTGTGCGAAGCGGAGTACCCAGACTCATCGCCCAAAACCACCACAGACAAGGCGGCCGCCAAGCCAAAGGCCGACGCAACAGCAATCGAGCGGCGGGCCAATTCCATGTGGAGGCCCTTCAAGAGATACCACGACGAAACACCCAGCACGAACACAGAGGCGGTGACATAACCTGCCGAAACGGTGTGAACGAATTTGGCCTGCGCCACCTCGTTAAACACGACCTCGAAGAAATTGGTCATTTCCATGCGCATCGTGTCGGGGTTGAACACGGCCCCCACCGGGTTTTGCATCCACCCATTGGCGATCAAAATCCACAGCGCCGAGAAATTCGACCCGATGGCAACCAACCAAGCGACCACAAGGTGCGCGGTACGCGACAGCTTGTCCCAGCCAAAGAAAAACAACCCGACAAAGGTGGCTTCAAGGAAAAAGGCCATCAAACCCTCAATCGCCAAAGGCGCGCCGAAAATGTCACCGACGTAATGAGAATAATAGGACCAGTTCATCCCGAACTGAAATTCCATCGTGATGCCGGTGGCGACGCCCAGGACAAAGTTGATCCCAAACAGCGTACCCCAGAATTTCGTCATCTGCCGCCAAATCGGGCGGCCCGTCATCACATACACAGTCTCCATAATCGCGACGATGATCGACAGACCCAGCGTCAGCGGCACAAAGAGAAAGTGGAAAAGTGCTGTCGACGCGAATTGCAGACGCGACAGCTCGACCAATCCGAACTCCATTGTCTCATGCTCCTATTACGCGAGAAACATATCTCGCAGATATATATTTAAGACCTTGCATAAGTCGCGGCACAGATCAGCACTTTGACTCACATCAATAAATGCAATATTACAGATATATCTTTTTGTGACCGCGACATGGGCGCGCGCCCTCCGCTTTGGCACTCAATTTCATGTGACATCAGGGCCAAGATCGGCCCAGTTTAACCCAATGTCAAAATTCGATCAGACGCACCCTGCTCTTCGGCCCGATGCGCCGCCATCAAAACGCCGGTGTTCGGCAACGCCGCCCGAATCCCGGCCAGCACACGCAAGGACGTGGCGTGGTCCAAGCCTTCGGTCGGCTCATCCAAAAGCAAAACCAAAGGCTTGCGCAACACGGCCCGCGCCAGCACAAGACGGCGTGCTTCGCCCCCCGACAGGCCCGCGCCGCGTGGCCCAAGCCGCATCGACAGGCCGCCTTTGGCGCGCACGACATCGTCCAAGGCGACCGCCGCAAGCGCCGCCCAAAGCGCGTCATCCTCGGCCTCTGGCGCCACAATTCGCAAATTCTCCGCCACTGTGCCGCGCAAAAGCGACGCGCGCTGCCCCACCAAAGTGACAGAGCCGGGTGAACATTGCGTGACGGGGTGATCACAGAGGCGCACCTGCCCACCGGAGGGTGACAGTGCCCCTGCACCAAGCAAAAGCACTGTGGTTTTGCCGACGCCCGATGGCCCTTTGAGCGCGACCCACTCGCCGGGTTTGAGCGTCAGATCAAAACCGTCAATCACGCGGCGCGCCCCTGCGTTGCGGGCAAAACTGACGTCCGAGAAAATCAAATCCGTTGAGCCGTTCGGCACAGAATGCACGATGGGTGCGACCTCCGGGCCAAGCTGCTCCGACACCCGTCGTGCGGCCCCGATCATCCGACCAATCTCGGCCACAGCCCGACGCAGAGGCGCAAGCGTTTCCATCAAGGCAAGGGCGGCAAAAAATCCAATCGCGGCACGGGCGGGTGAAATCTCGCCCATTTCGGCCAAATGCCCGCCAATCCAAAGCGCAGACCCCGCGGCCAAGGCACTGACCGCCATCAAGGCGGCCCCGATTTGACGCTCCAGATGATCGGTGTGTGTGGCCGCCGATTGACGGCGCATTTCCGCGCTGCGGGAGGTTTCTGTCTGTGTCGTCAGTTGGCCATAGACCGCCAGATCTTCGCGCCCGGTGATCAGGTCAATGAGCCGCGAACGAAACGCCTGCGCCGCCATTTCCATCCGCTTTGATGGCGTCTGCGCCCGTCGAATGCCCCAAAGCAACACGCCCGCGCCACCAATGGTGAACAGCCCGAAAATCGCCAAGCCCACACGCAGATCGACCAGCCATGAGATCACCGCAAAAGCGACGATTTGGGTCACGGCCCCGGCAATCAGCGGCAAAAACAGCCGCAAAGGCACGCCATCAAGGGCATCGACATCGGCAACGATCCGGTTGAGCGCCTGTGCGCCGCGCAGACGGATCAGCCGATCATAAGACCGCGCCGCAACCCGGCTCAAAAGCGCCACCCGCAATCGGGTCAGCGCCCGCAACGTGGCGTCATGGGTGAGGATGCGTTCGCCGTAGCGCGTCGCGGTGCGACCAATCGCCAAGAACCGCACCATGGCGGAAGGGCGGAACACGTCAAACACCGCACCCGCGCCAATCAAACCCGCAGCAGAAGCCGCCGTGATGAACCACCCCGACAGGCCCAACAAAGCCGCGCCCATCATCAGCACGAGGGTGGACAACAACAGGCCACGCATAAGCGATGTCGTCTCACCTTTGACCATGAGGGTGAAAATGCGCCACAAAGCGGTCATTGGGCGGCCTCCGCATCAAGAGGATGATCTTCGGGCTGAATGTCGACGACTTGATCCATGCGCGCGATCAGCACCGGATCATGGGTGGCGACAATCACCGTCGCCCCACGCGCGGCCAAGGCCATGAGACCCTCAGTGATGCGATCCGCCGTGTCGCGGTCAAGATCGGCGGTCGGTTCATCGGCCAGCACAACATCGGGGTTTGCCGCGAGTGCGCGGGCTAACATCACCCGCCGTGCCTCACCGCCTGACAGCCCGCCGCCAGTTTCCCCCAACAGGGTCAAATCGCCCTTGGGCAGGGTTTTAAGGACATCTTTAAGCGCCGCCGCGTCGATCACATCAGGCGTCAAAGGCGCACCGAAGGTGATGTTGTGACGTAGAGAGCGGCCCAAAAACATCGGCGCTTGTGGCATCCAGCCAAGGCGGGCGCGCCATGCGTCGGCAATCTCGGCGGTGAGCGGCTGCCCCGCCACGGTGATCTCGCCCGAGGCCGGGTGTTCCAGCCCCGCGATCAGACGCAAAAGCGTGGTTTTTCCCGCCCCGGACGGACCGGACAACGCGATGCGCGCACCTGGTGAGATTATGAGATCTGGATAGGAGATCAAACGCGGGCCACGTTGGGCCGACACGCCTGCGAGCGTGATCTCTGCCGGAGCTGGCAAAGGCGCAGAGGCGGCCCCTTTGCCCAAAAGCGGCGTAGATGTCGCGTCTTGCCACGCGGCCAAATCCTTGGCCACGGCCAACCCCGCCGCCTTGTCATGCCACGCCGCAGACAGGTCTCGCAAAGGTTGGAAATAATCGGGCGAAAGCAGTAAGAGGAACATCCCGGCCCAGGGCGTCAACCCCGCGCCGTAAGCGCCCCAAGACAGTTCGCCCAAAAGCGAAAACCCGACCCAGACCGCGACCATTGCCACGCCCAAAGCGGCAAAGAGTTCGAGCACGGTGGAGGACAGGAACGCGACGCGCAACACGGCCATGGTGCGGGCGCGCAAGTCATCGGCTGCGGTTTCAAATTGCATGATCACCCGTGGAGAGGCCCCTAAAAGACGCATATCCGCCAATGCCGCCAACCGATCAACCAACAGGTCGTTGAGCGTGCCGATCTCGGACATTTGCCGTTCGGACGCCTCTTTGGCGGCATAGCCCACGAGCGCCATGAACACCGGAATAAGCGGGCCAGCGATCAAAAGCACCACACCCACCGCCCAAGAGTGCCAAAACGCCAGCGCGAGGATGACCAAAGGCACGGTTTTGACCCGCGCCTGCGCCGGGGCGTAGCGGGTGATGTAAGGCAAAAGCGCGTCGAGTTTTTCGCAAGCCAAAGCCGCCAGCGCGCCGGGGCCGCCAAAGGTGGAGGTGCCAACGCTTTGGGCTTCACGGTCCAAAATCTCTTGCCGGGTCTGGGTGACAATCGACTGGCCTGCGCGAAACAACAGCCCCTCTGCGATATACGAAAGGGCAAGGCGCAGCGCGGCGAGGGCCAGAAATCCCAACGAGCCCGCAACAACCGACACGCCACCTACCCCGGTCAAAAGCCGCGAAAACACCGAAGCCACCAGAGCCGCTTGCACCACCCACACAAGTGCGGACAGGGCGCTGAGCCGTGAGGCATATTTGATCCCCTTGGCCTCACGCGACAAAAGCGTCGCGAGCACCTGTCGCTCGGGCGCGACGGCTTTGGTTTTTTTCAGTTTTGTCATGCGCGCGTGATCCGAGCGGTGTTTTTGATTGTTATGCGCCTTTGCTGGCATGCTCAGACAGGTAGCGCAATCTTTGATACCGCATAGGGGGCCCATCTGCGGCGGGGTGTCTCACCTTTGGGGCGAAAATGCCGCCTGTTACAAAATCTTCACTTGGGGTTTTTATATAATTCTATTATTCGCGAATTATGGAAAAGATGACATTCGACTCACCCATGGCCCAAACCGCCTTTGCCGCTCTTGGACACGAAGGGCGGCTTGCGGTGTTTCGCCTATTGATGCGCTTTGCGCCCCATCCGGTGCGCCCGTCCGAAATGGTCGCCGCGCTGGATCTGAAAGCCAACACCCTGTCCGGTTACTTGTCTGATTTGACACAGGCCGGGCTGATCCACGCCAAACGCGACGGGCGCTCGTTGTATTATGAGGTCGACTTGGCCGCCTGCGAGGGCTTGGTCGGCTATCTGGTCAACGATTGTTGCCGCGGACGTCCCGAAATTTGCCCCGAGGAGACTCGCTTGTCCCACACATCCCCCTACCGCGTGTTGTTCCTGTGTTCAGGCAATTCCGCACGATCCATCATGGCCGAGGCGATCCTCAACGCGGTGGGCCATGGCCGATTTGTCGCCTTTTCGGCTGGAACCCGCCCCAATGGTGCGGTCCACCCGATGACCCTCTCGCTTTTAGAACGCAATGGTCATGACACCACAGGACTGACATCCAAAGACATTACGACCTTTCAAACCAAAGAGACGCCTGCCTTTGATTTCGTGTTCACCGTCTGTGACTTGGCCGCAAGCGAAGACTGCGCCCCCTGGATTGGCCAGCCTTTGAGCGCCCATTGGGGATTGCCCGACCCGGTCAAAGCGACCGGCACCGAGGCGGAGAAAGCTCTCGCCTTTGCGCAGACCTACAGCCAGCTCTTTCACCGGATCAAAGCCTTTGCCGCACTGCGTCTGGACGGGTTGGACCGGCTGTCACTTCAATCTCAGATCGACCAGATTTCCGGTTCTGAAAGGACCCCGTCATGACCCAGACCTCAGCTCCAAAAATCGCGCTCAACGGCCTTGGTCGGATGGGAAAACTGGCCCTTCGTGACCTGTTTGATCGCGGCCTTGGCGAGAATATCGTGTTGATCAATGACCTCGCTGGAGACGCAGAGCAGCACGCGCTGTTGCTGGAATTTGACTCGGTTCATGGCCGATGGGGCGCACAGATTTCGCATGATGCCGACAGCCTGACGGTGAACGGCACCCATATGATGTTGACCCGCCACACCCGGATCGAAGACCTGCCTTTGGCCGCACTCGACGTCGATCTGGTGATTGACTGCACCGGGGTGTTTAAAACCGCCGACACAATCGCCCCCTATTACGAGGCCGGGGTGAAAAAAGTGGTGGTCTCCGCCCCGGTCAAAGACGGTGGCGCGCTCAATCTGGTCTACGGGGTGAACCATCACCTCTATGATCCGGCCACGCATAATCTGGTGACGGCGGCGTCCTGTACCACCAATTGTTTGGCCCCGGTGGTCAAAGTGATCCACGAAACCCTTGGCATCAAACATGGGTCGATCACCACGATCCATGACGTGACCAACACCCAAACCATCGTGGATCGCCCCGCCAAAGACATGCGCCGGGCGCGCTCAGCGATGACCAACCTGATCCCGACCACCACCGGGTCGGCCACGGCGATCACATTGATCTACCCCGAACTGAAAGGCCGTTTGAACGGCCATGCAGTCCGGGTGCCTTTGCTCAATGCCTCTTTGACCGATTGCGTCTTTGAGGTCGAACGCGAAACCACCGCCGAAGAGGTCAACGCCCTGTTCAAAGCCGCATCCGAAGGCGAACTTGCGGGCATTTTGGGCTATGAGACCCGGCCGCTCGTGTCCTGTGACTATATCAACGACCCGCGTTCAAGCATTGTTGATGCGCAATCGACCATGGTGATCCACGGCACACAGGTCAAAATCTACGCCTGGTACGACAATGAATGGGGCTATGCCTGCCGTTTGGCCGATGTTGCCCGTTTGGTGGCAGGGTCGATGTGATGAGTTCGACCACGCCCCAGCAAAACCCCTTGCGCGCCTATATGGCGGTGACTGCATCGTACTGGGCCTTCATGCTCTGTGATGGTGCTTTGCGAATGCTGGTCCTATTGCATTTCAATGGGTTGGGGTTTTCTCCGATCCAATTGGCGTGGCTGTTTTTGCTCTATGAGGTGGCGGGGATCGTGACCAATCTCACCGCCGGATGGTTGGCCGCGCGGTTTGGTTTGGCGGCCACCTTGTTTGCCGGACTGGCGATCCAAATTGCCGCCTTGGTGGCACTGGCGGGTCTCAACCCGGCGTGGTCCGTTGGCGTCTCTGTCGTCTATGTCATGGCCGTTCAAGGCGCGTCCGGCGTGGCGAAAGATTTGGCGAAAATGTCGTCCAAATCGGCGGTGAAACTCTTGGCCCCGACGGGAGACGGCACACTGTTTCGATGGGTCGCCGTCCTGACAGGATCGAAAAACGCCGTCAAAGGTTTGGGCTTTTTCGTCGGTGCAGCGATGTTGGGCCTCGTCGGGTTCAAACTGTCGTTGTGGAGCATGGCCACGCTTTTGGCGGTGATCCTGATCTCGGTGGTCCTGTTTTTGCCAAAAGGTTTGCCCGTTGGCAAAAAGGGCACCAAATTCTCCGCCGTGTTCTCCAAGGACACGCGCGTCAATCAACTCTCCTTGGCGCGGATGTTCCTGTTTGGCGCGCGCGATGTGTGGTTTGTCGTCGGCCTGCCGATCTATTTTCACGATGTGCTCTCGGATGGCACACCCGAAGGGGGGCGCGAGGCGTTTTTCATCGTTGGCGGTTTTATGGCGCTGTGGATCATCGCCTATGGCGCGGTGCAAGGCTTTGCCCCGAAACTTCTCAACGCCGCCTCTCACAGCGTCACGCAGACCACGCGATCGGCCATGCATTGGGCCGGATTTTTAACGCCGATCCCTTTCGCCCTCGCAGGCCTAGCCCTGATCTCGGGTGCGCCAACGCTCTGGCTCACGCTCTCTTTGGTCGCCGGGCTTTTGCTCTTTGGCTTTGTCTTTGCGATCAATTCCTCGGTGCATTCCTATCTCATCCTCGCCTTCTCTGGCACGGATCGCGTCACCATGGATGTCGGATTTTACTACATGGCCAATGCCGGGGGGCGGCTTTTGGGCACGCTTTTGTCGGGTCTCTCCTATCAGGCGGGGGGCCTGCCCCTTTGCCTTGCCACGGCGGGGATCATGGCCGGACTAAGTTTTCTCAGCGTCCGCAGATTGAGCCGGTGACGACCGGTCAGTGCCATGCTTTGCAAACGCTCTGCAATCCGGGCACCTCACTATCGGGTTTGAATAGCCCTTTTGCAAACCCGCCCCCGAAAGCGGTTTGGACTAAAATCCCATAAAATAAGGCTTTACCGCGCCTGTCTTCGCCGGGTAACACTCGGCGCCAAGACCTTTGGCCCTCGGGACCTCCATTTCGGCGGCCAAACAAAAATATAACAAAAACGGCAAAAATCAAAACCGCACCAGACAGAGGACCCACTTTCATGACCACACGCGACATCGTTTTCATCGCCCTGTTCGCCGCCATCACTGCGGTGGCGGGCGTCTTTCCGCCGATCACCTTGCCGGTCCTGTCAGTGCCAATCACCGCACAATCGCTGGGCGTGATGCTTGCGGGTGGCGTTCTGGGCGCAAAGCGCGGCGCATTGTCGATCATCTTGCTGCTGGTGCTGGTCGCGATTGGATTGCCGCTTTTGTCCGGCGGGCGCGGCGGTTTGGCGGTGTTCTTTGGACCCTCCGCAGGCTTTTTGGCCGGTTGGGTCTTGGCCGCGTTTGTCATCGGCTGGCTCACTGAAAAATTCTGGGATGGTTTGTCCTTTCTCCACGCCGCCCTCATTTGCGCCTTTGGTGGCATCGTTGTGATGTATCTGGTCGGCATTCCATGGATCACCCTGTCCGCAGGTGTGCCCCTGTCCAAAGCCATCGGCGGTTCTATTGCCTTTGTCCCCGGCGATCTGGTCAAATGCGTGATCGCGGCGGGTGTCATGATCACCGTCAAGCGCAGCTATCCGATCATCGGCGCGCGCGCCGCCTAACTTGGATCAAACGCTCAGATGATACAGTTCGACAGGGTCACCGTCACCAAAGAGGGTCGCACGATCCTGTCGGAGATCAGCCTCAACTTGCCCGAACACCGTATTGGCGTGATCGGCAACAATGGCTCCGGCAAAAGCACGTTTCTACGCCTGTTCAACGGCTTGGAACGCCCAAGCACCGGGAGCGTGAGCTACAAAGGAGAGGATAAAACCGACCTGCGCCAGCATGTTGGCTTTGTCTTTCAAAATCCAGACAATCAAATCGTTTTCCCGATGGTGGACGAAGACCTCGCCTTTGGGTTGAAGGCGCGCAAACTGTCAAAGCCAGACATCAAGGCACGGATCGACGCTGTGCTCACCGAGCTGTCCTTGACCCATCTGCGTGAGCGTCTGACCCATCAATTGTCGGGCGGGGAAAAGCAAATGGTGGCGTTGGCCGGTGTGCTAGTCACCCGTCCCGATCTCATCGTGTTTGACGAACCCACCACGCTGTTGGACCTGCGCAATAAGTTGCGTTTCATGTCGGTGCTTGATGCTTTGCCGCACCCTGCGGTGGTGGTGTCGCATGATCTTGACCTGCTCACCGGGTTTGACCGCATCTTGCACATTGAGGACGGCCATATCATCAACGATGGCCCCCCCGATGCGGTGATCCCGGCCTATATTGCGCGCTCGACATGCTGACCGAGCTTTACGTTCCGGGGCAAAGCCCGCTGCACCTTGCCCATCCAGCCCTGAAACTGGGGCTGTTGTTCGTCTATTGTACCCTGTTGTTTGTGATCGCGCATCCGGGCGTCTTGGCGGCTGGTGCGGTTTTGGTCGCATTCGGCTATGGCCTCGCCGGGTTAAAAGCGTCTCATGCGGTGATGGCCGTGCGTCCGGCATTTTACGTCTTGATGATCATTTTTGCGGTGCAACTCTGGCTCGAAGGCCCCGGCATGGCCACCTATATCGTCGCGCGATTTGCCTGTCTTTTATGGGCCGCGAGCCTTGTGACCTTTACCACCAAAGCCAGCGAATTTATTGACGGGATCTTGGCCGCGCTGACTTATGCGCCTGCGTGGGTGCCAAAAGCGAAAATCGCTTTGGCGATGTCCTTGGTCTGGCGGTTTATTCCAATGGTGCGCGGTATTTTTGACGAGGTGCGTGAGGCACAAAGCGCGCGCGGGCTGGGTCGCAATCTGACCGCGTTGTTCGTGCCGATCATTGTGCGCACTCTGAAATCCGCCGATGAAATCTCAGAGGCGATCCACGCACGCTCTCTGGAAGATTGATCCCTAAGCCCCGGTTATTTTTAGAAAAAGCCTGCGTGGAATGAAATGCGCCAATGAAAACAGCCACGAAAACGGCCGTGGAAAATTGGTTTCGAACCGGCCGCTGTCCATCGCGCGCATGACGTGAGCGGCGGCCTCTTTCGGCGCCATCAACATCGGCATGTCAAAGTCATTTTTGTCGGTCAGCCGGGTGCGAATAAAGCCCGGATTGGCGCATTGTACCTTTACGCCGCTTTTGTGCAAATCGGCGTAAAGCGTCTCGGCCAAATGCATCAAACCCGCTTTGCTCGCGCCATATCCAATGGCCCCCGGAAGGCCGCGATGCCCCGACAAGGAGCCGATCAAAACGATGTGGCCAGCGTCGCGTTTGGTGAAGTCCGGCACGATATGATGGAGCACAGACACCGCCCCCATCAGGTTGACCGCGAACATGGTTGAGACCGATTTGGCCTGCCATTGTTGCGCCGTCATCGGATCGTAAGTGCCCGCCACATATATCATGCCATCAACCGCACCCGCCGTTTTATAGGCCTGTTCCACGGAGGCCTCATCGGTCACATCCATCACCACCGCACGGGCGTGTTTGAGACTGGCCGCGACCTCATTCAACCGATCTTCGGATCGCGCCGACAGGATCAGCCCTGCGCCTTTCGCGTCCAATTCTTCGGCCAAAGCCCGGCCCAACCCTTCGCTGGCGCCGATGATCCAATAGGTCTTGCCCTGATAGGTCATTTTACCTCCTCTGCGGGGCGCATCGTCGCCACCAGTTCGGCCACTTTGATGCCGAATTTGCGCATTTCCGAGCGGTTCACGATCACGCCATTTTGCGCCAGATAGAGCCAATCTGTGACATCCAACACATGCCCGCCTGCGTCCTCTTCGAGTTTGATTTTATAGCGCATCGACAGGGTCGCCCCCGACAATTGCCCGGTGCCCACGCCGATGATGTCGGGTGCCGTGGCGGTCAGCGCGCCGCTGGCATCAAAGGACAGCGTCCATTCGCGCACCTGCTGACCGCCGCTGGCATAGGTGAATTCCTCGCGCAATGTGCCGTTCAGCCCGTCCCATGTCCCGGTCATCCGGGCCACAAACCGCGAGGAGACCCGGCCATCGGGGCCATAAATCACGCCCTCTGAATCGATCGGTCCGTTGAGGTGAACCTGTGGGTCAAACAACGGTGTCGTCTCGGCGTAATCCGCAGGCTTTTGAGCGCGGAAATTATATCCGGGCCGCCAGAGGATGAGCACGACGAGCAGCAAAATCAGAACGAGCGCGATGAGGATAAGTTTCATGATTGGACCTCTTTGGCCGAGGGGGTGTGGGGCATGTTGGGCGCGCTCAAACTGTCTTTTGGCGGCGCGGGGCGCGGGCGATAGCGGGCACCTTTGACTTTGAGCCGGAGCGCTTGGGCGTAGATCAAAATCAACGTGCGCAATGCCCCAAAAGGACGGCGCAGCGTGGCGCGCAGGATCGAGCCATTGGTGAGCGGCCTCCGCGCGCCGGTGAGTGTCGCAATCAAACCCTCGGTGCCATTGTCATGCAGGATGCGTATGGCGATGCGATCCGCGTGAATGGCAAAACCAAAGCTATAGCCGCCTTTGATCTCTTGGAACGGCGAGACGTGAAACACTTTGCGTGCGGTGATCACATCCGTGGCGGAGATCGGGGCAAAGTCAGCTAGGTGGCAGAGGTAATTGTGCCGATCGCCAAAGGTGTTGTTGACCTCGGCAATCACCGCCACAAGCGCGCCTTCGCGACAGGCCAACCAAAAGCTCACCGGGTTGAAGGAAAACCCAAGAAACGCGGGCTGCGTCAACAGGCGTAGACTGTACCCCTCTGACAAACCAGCGCTTTTCAACGCCTCCCGTGCCCAAACCGCGCCCCGCCCGGCGTCGCGAACTCCGCCATGATCGCGGTCATGCACGGCAAACAGGTTAAAGTGATTGCGCGAAAACAGGCGTGGGTGAAGCGGACTTTCAGGGTCGATCAAGACATAGTCCACGCCATAGCGAAACGCATGTTTGAGCGCCCCGCGCCGGGCATGGACCGTTTGGCCCGCGATATGTTCGGGGGCACTCATTGCGCCGCAATCGTGACGGCCGTCGCGGCCATGGCTGCCTGTGCGGTGAGCGCATCGGTGACGCGCACGGCGCTTGCGAATCCGTCCTCATGGAACCCATTGCCCAGATAAGCCCCCGCAAACCATGTGCGGTTTTGACCCTGAAGCGCTGCGATCGCGCCTTGGGCGCGCAAGGCCGCATGATCAAACACCGGGTGGCGAAAGGTGACCTCGTCATAAACCATCGCCGGGTCGGGCGCATGGGCTGGATTGAGGGTGACGAAAAGCGGGTCGGTTTCTGGGATGTTTTGCAACCGGTTCATCCAATAGGTGACGCCGATTTGGGTGCGGCTCTCGTCTGATTTGGCCTGATAGACCCAAGAGGACCAACAGGTTTTGCGCTTTGGCATAAAGGAGGCGTCACGATGCAGCACAACCCGGTTGTCTTGGTAACGCAGATCGGAAAGGGCGCGGGTCTCGGCCGCAGAGGGGACGGCGAGCAGTTTGAGCGCCGTGTCGGAATGGCAGGCAAAAATCACCTGATCAAACCGCTCGGACGCACCACCAAACGGCGTGATCTCAACCCCCATTTCATCGCGCTGAACCGTGGCAATCGGCGTACCTGTGCGCAAATCAGCCCCACGTCCCAAAAGATACGCCTCAAGGCGGCGAACATATTCAATCGAGCCCCCCGACACCGTCCACCATTGGTGTTGACCCGTGGCGCTGAGCAACGCGTGATTGCGGAAAAACTGCACCAAGGCACGGGCCGGAAAGGCGCGGATGTCCTCCGGCGAGGTTGACCAGATCGCGCCACAGATCGGCATCAGGTAGTAGCGCTGAAACCAGTCGCCAAGCTTCATATCCTCGACCATCTCGCCAATGGTCATGTGCTCGTCTTTGGCGGCGGCTTCCGCGCCCGCGTTAAAGCGGAAAATGTCGCGAACCATACGGACAAACCCTGGGCGCAGCAGGTTGCGTTTTTGGCCCACCAAAGCCGCCAAGGATTTCAGCCCGTATTCCACGCGCCCGCCATCAATCGTCGCGCCAAAGCTCATATCACTTGGCTCAACCGGCACATCAAGGGCCGCAAACATCTCGGTAAGATGCGGGTAATTGGCGTAATTGAACACGATAAATCCTGTGTCCACCGGCCTGTCGCTCTTGACCCCGGCCATCACCGTGCGCGCATGACCGCCCAAACGCGGCTCAGCCTCAAACAGGGTCACAGCATGCGTTCCAGCCAAACGGTAAGCCGCGGCAAGGCCTGAAATACCGCCGCCAATAATGGCGATCCGTTGGACGGGGGCGGGGGATACGTCAAATGACATGTCTTAATCTCCTTGGTTACAAAGCACTACGCGGCGCGCGCGCTTTTGGATCAAAACGATGATCACAAACCGAACCGACCGGAGAGGCGACACAGAAAAATCGAAAAAAGTGAAGACCGAAAGTGATCCATCCCTCGACGGGCCGCGTAAACCAGATATGTTGACCCAAGACCATCATATGTTTGCATCCGTGCTGGAGCCCGCTCCCTCTTTTGAGGCAGGGGCATGTGTGGTGCCGCTTGAAAAGACGGGTCCGTCCCGCCCTCAACGGCGCTCCACCAGACCCCGGATCTGCGCGAAAGGGCCGACCGACGTGACATCCCCCTCGACTGACTCCCCATCGGATCAGACCCAATGGATGCTCAAGGTGCGCGATCAGCGCGACAAGGCGGCATTTTCTGCCCTGTTTGACCATTTCGCCCCTCGCCTCAAAGGCATGGTGATGCGCTCCGGGGCCTCCTCGGCGCAGGCTGAGGATGTGGTGCAAGAGGTGATGCTTAAAGTCTGGCGCAAGGCGCATTTGTTTGATCCCGAACGAGCGCAGGTTTCGGCGTGGATTTATCAAATCGCACGCAACCAACAGACCGATCATTTCCGCAAAAATGCGCGACCTGTGCCAGAGGCGTTAAAAACCCCGGAGCCCCCCGAACCAGACGCCAGCCATGTCATTGGGCTTGAACAGGAGGTGCAACATCTCAAACGCGCGATGGCGGCGCTGAGCCCGGATCAAAGGCAAATGGTCGAACAGGCCTATATGGGCGAACTCAGCCACAGTGAAATCAGCGAAGCGACCGGATTGCCGCTTGGAACCATCAAATCCCGCATCCGCCTCGCCTTGGAAAAACTCAGACACGAAATGAAAGGAGCACGGTCATGAGCACGAATTCAATCACCCATCACGTCTCTGACGATGTTCTTTTGGCCTATGTGTCGGGTCACCTGCCACAGCCCTATGCGGTGGTGATTGCCAGCCATCTGTCGCTGTGCGACGACTGTCGCGCGCGCTCCGAGGCCCACGCCCATGCCGGTGGCGTGGTGATGGAAACGGGTGCCGTGTCTGATGTCTCGGCCGCTCTGAAATCGCGGCTGTTTGACGAACTCGACGCCGTTTTTGAGCAAGAGCCAGAGTATGAGGCCAAAGGTCCCTACCCGGCCCCGGTGATGGCCGCACTGGGCGGGGCCCAACCGCGGTGGAAACACATGGGGCTTGGCACAAAACAGGCGATTTTACAGCATGACAAGGCCGGAAGCGTGCGACTTTTGTACATCCCCGGCGGCATGGCTGTGCCGGATCATGGGCACAACGGGTTGGAACTGACCCTGGTGTTACAAGGCGCATTTCGCGATGAAACCGGGCGTTACGGTGTTGGTGATCTTGAGACCGCCGATGGCAGTTTGGAACACACGCCCATTGCCGAACCCGGAGAGGCCTGTATTTGTCTGGCCGCGACCGACGCGCAATTGCGGTTCTTGTCGCTTGTGCCGCGTCTGTTGCAACCAATCTTTCGGATTTGAGGCGGGTTACAGTACCCGCTTCAACCCTGACTGCACCTTCAACAATTTCGGCAAATAGACCGGAATCAGGCCCTCCACGCGGGCCTGCGTCGCCGCCATGCCGGTATTGAGCGCCGCCACGACCGTGCCATGACTGTTGACCAAGGGCACGGCGATAGAGCGCAGGCCAATCTCGACTTCTTGATCAATCAAGGCATAGCCTTGGTTTCGCGCCAAATCGACGCGCGCCATGACCTCTTCCGGGTCGGTAACGCTAAATTTCGTGCGCGGAGAGAGGTCTGAGGCCTCAATCACCGCCACCGCCTCATCGCGCGGTAAAGCGGCCAAAAGCACCCGCCCCATCGAGGTACAATGCGCCGGAAGACGTGACCCCGGCATCAGCCCGATCGACATCACCCGTTTTTGCGCCGCGCGGGCGAGATAAACGATTTCCGTGCGGTCCAAAATCGACACAGAACAGCTTTCACCAATGTTTTCCGTCAGTTGATCCAACCAAGGCTGCACGATTTGCGGCAGCGGCAGGGCCGAAATCGCCCCCATCCCAAGCCGCAAAGCGCGGTGGGTCAGCGTGAAGAATTTACCATCATACTCGGCATAGCCCTCGGCATGCAGCGTCAAAAGACAGCGCCGCGCGGTGGCCCGGTCCAGCCCGGTTTGTTTCGACACATCGGTGATTGACAGTTTCGGCGTCTCCGCCCCGAAACATTCGAGAACATGCAGGCCCTTGGCCAGAGAGGAGATGGTGTCTGATGATTTGTTCGCCATGCGCACGATTTTGATCATTCAGAGAACAAATGTCAATATGCGAACAAAATGACTCGGCCTTTTGCGATGGCAAAGCTAGATCAACGTTCAGAATAAGGAGAGTCTCATGGACAAAACCATCTCTACCGTGGCCGAGGCCATCGCCGAGATCCCGGACGGTGCACAGGTCATGATCGGCGGTTTCGGCGGCTCCGGCGCGCCGATCGAATTGATCCACGCGCTGATCGACCGCTTTCGCGCCACCGGCAGCCCGAAAAACCTGACCGTGATCAACAACAACGCGGGCAATGGCGGCATCGGTATCGCCGCGATGATCAAAGCCGGCATGGTCGGCAAAATGATCTGTTCCTTCCCGCGCAGCTCCAACGCCGAAGCGTTCAACGAGAAATATCTCGCGGGCGAGATCGAGTTGGAACTTGTGCCCCAAGGCACCTTGGCCGAACGCATCCGCGCCGCCGGTGCGGGCATCCCGGCGTTTTACACGCCCTCCTCTTTTGGCACCGACCTTGCGATCGGCAAACCGACCGAAGAGTTCGACGGCAAAATGTATGTCCGCGAACGCTGGTTGAAGGCGGATTTCGCCCTGATCAAAGGTCAGATCGGAGACACGGTCGGCAACCTGACCTACCGCCTTGCAGGCCGCAACTTCAATCCGCTGATGGCCATGGCTGCCAATAAAACCATCGCGCAAGTCTCCGAACTTGTCGCCCCCGGCGGCATCAACCCGGAACAAGTCATCACCCCCGGCATCTTTGTCGATATGGTGGTCGAAGTTGCACATCCTCAACAAGAAGAAGTGCTCGTGCGCACGGGAGTGGTTCATTAAATGTCCGATTTCAACATTTCCGACGTGGCTTTGAACAACGCCCAAATCGCGTGGCGCGCCGCGCAAGACATCGAAGATGGCTCTTATGTGAACCTCGGGATCGGCTTTCCCGAGATGATCGCCAAATTCCAACCCGAAGGCCGCGATGTCACCTATCACACCGAAAACGGTGTGCTGGGCTTTGGCAAGGCGCCGCTTGAGGGTGAGGAAGATTGGGACCTGATCAACGCCGGGAAAAAGGCGATCACGCTCAATCCGGGCGCGTCGTTTTTCCACCATGCCGACAGTTTCGCCATGGTCCGCGGTGGTCACCTCGATCTGGCCGTGCTGGGCGCATATCAGATCGGGCAAAACGGCGATTTGGCGAATTGGCGCGTTGGCTCCAAAGGCGTGCCTGCGGTCGGCGGGGCAATGGATTTGGTCCATGGTGCCAAACGCGTGGCCGTGGTCACCGATCACGTCACCAAAGATGGCAAGCCGAAATTGGTCGAGGCCTGCACCTTTCCGCTCACCGGCGTGGCCTGTGTGACCCGCGTCTATACCTCGCTCGCCGTGGTCGACATCGAGGATGGAAAATTCATCCTGCGCGAGAAAGTGTCTGGGATCACCTTGGCGCAATTGCAGGCCGTAACGGGCGCAACGCTTCATGTTGATGGCGACGTGGCCGACCTAAACGTACCGGAGGATTTGTGATGCAAGACGTCTATATCTGCGATTATATCCGCACGCCCATGGGCCGTTTCGCCGGGGCCTTGGCCTCGGTGCGCGCCGACGATTTGGGCGCGATCCCTTTGAAAGCCCTGGCCGAGCGCAACCCCGGCCTGGACCTTGCGGCGATTGACGAGGTCATTTTTGGCTGTGCCAACCAAGCCGGCGAAGACAACCGCAACGTGGCACGGATGTCGCTTTTGCTGGCGGGTTACCCGGATTGCGTGCCCGGAACGACAATGAACCGGCTTTGCGGCTCTGGCATGGATGCGATCATCACGGCCGCGCGGGCGATCAGGGCGGGTGAAGCCGAATTGATCGTGGCAGGCGGGGTCGAGTCGATGTCGCGCGCGCCCTTCGTGATGCCCAAGGCAGAGGCCGCATATTCGCGCAGCAACACAGTCGAGGACACCACCATCGGCTGGCGCTTTGTCAACAAGTTGATGAAGGACATGCATGGCGTCGACTCGATGCCCGAGACGGGGGAAAACGTGGCGGAAGATTTTAACATCAACCGTGCGGACCAAGACGCTTTTGCCCTGCGCTCGCAGCAAAAGGCAGGGGTTGCACTGACAAACGGACGTCTGGCCCGTGAAATCGTACCCGTGACCATCCCGCAGCGCCGCGGCGATCCGATTGTCGTAGACACCGACGAACACCCGCGCCCGCAGACCACCCTTGCCGATCTGCAAAAGCTCAAAACCTTCGTCAAAGCCGACGGCACGGTCACGGCAGGCAATGCCTCTGGCGTCAACGACGGGGCGGCGGCGCTGATCCTCGCGACCAAGGAAGCGGCGGAAAAACACGGGCTTACGCCGATCGCCAAAGTCCTTGGCGGGGCCACGGCGGGGGTTGCGCCACGCATCATGGGCTACGGCCCTGTGCCTGCCTCGAAAAAGCTGATGGCACGCCTTGGCCTCAAACAAGAGGACTTTGCGGTCATCGAGCTGAACGAAGCCTTTGCGAGCCAAGGCTTGGCCACGCTGCGCGATCTGGGCATTGCCGACGACGATGCGCGCGTGAACCCCAACGGCGGTGCGATTTCGCTCGGCCACCCGCTTGGCATGTCAGGCGCGCGGATCACCGGCACGGCGATGTTGGAACTCAAACCGGGTGAAAAGTCGCTGTCGATGATGTGTATCGGCGTCGGCCAAGGCATCGCCATTGCGCTGGAGGCCGTGTAAGATCAAAGATCAGCGGGCGGACATTTGTTCCGCCCGCTGGTGCAGCAAGCTTGCCAAAAGATCCGCAGGCGTGTTTTGACCAAAGGCAAATTTACGCGTCAAACCGACCGCGCCGGACATGTAATCGGCCTTCATATCAAGCGTCCCCAATGTGCCCGCCGCCAACTCCCGCGCCACCACGCCGCGCGAGATGAACCATAGCATATCCGATTGCTCCAACAACGTCAGCGCCACCGGCAAAGCGACGGTTTCAAACACCGGACGCAACCCCGACACCCCCATCGCCGACAGGTATTGATCGACCGTTGCGCGGATGATCGCCCCCGGATTAGGTAGGATCAACGGATAGGTCGAAAGCGCCTGAACCGGGTCATGCCCCAAGGCCGGATGACCGGCGCGTGCGACCAATTCAATCGGCTCATCATAGAGATATTCAAAGGACAGGCCAGGCATATCCTTTGACCCCGGCATGCGCCCAATCATCAGATCAATTTTGCCCGACCGCAGCATGTCGATCAGATAGCGGTTGGGCCCTGTCATCACGCCGATCCGCGCCTCGGGTCGCAATTCGTGGAATTCCAATGCAACCGACGGGAAAAACCCGCCTGCCACCGTGGGCAAGACGCCCACTTTGACAAGATCGCGGTGCGACGGGCCACTGAGCACACGACACCCGGCCTCAAGGCTTTGCAAGGCCGCAATGGCATGGCGGCGAAACGCTTCGCCACCGGGAGTGAGGATCGCCCGCCTTCCCGTGCGCTCGAACAACTCGGTGCCCAGTTGCGCCTCAAGCTCCGACACGGTTTTTGAGAGCGCAGGCTGCGAGACATTGCGCAACCGCGCGGCAGCAGAGATGGTGCCCGCCTCGGCAACAGCGAGGAAGGCGTCGAGGTGGCGGAGTTTGAGGCCGTTTGGTATATTCATTTGGTTATGCTTTTGGCATGATATTGTATTTTTTCCAATGAAAATATTATGGCACTCTGAGACAAGGAGGATCACATGCACGCATTACACCGCCCTTGGGGCACACAGCATTTGAGCCAGTCACAGGGCGAGGGCACTGCTTTGGTGTTCCTGAATTCTCTGGGCACGGACCTGCGGATGTGGGACGCGGTTTGCACACGCCTGCCGCAGGAATGGACCACGCTGCGGATGGACAAACGCGGGCACGGCCTGTCCGAAACTGCACCCGAGGGCTATGGAATCCCCGATTTGGCCAAAGATGTTTTGGCCGCGATGGATCACGCAGAGATCGAACGCGCTGTGATCGTTGGCTGCTCCATCGGCGGACTGATTGCGCAACATATCGCGCTGATGGCCCCCGAACGGGTGGTCGGTTTGGTGCTGTCCAATACCGCGCCGCAACTTGGCCCGGCTGACGGCTGGCTTGCGCGCATCGAAGCCATTCGCGCACATGGTATGGGGGCGATAGCCGAGGGGATTTTGCCGCGGTGGTTCGGGCCGGATTTTCTGAGCCACCCCGATGCTGCGCTTTGGCGCACCATGCTCGCGCGCACCGATCAGGACGGCTATATTGCCACCTGCGCCGCGATTGCAGGCACGGACATTTCTGACCGTCTGAGCGCAATCACCCAGCCCGCGCTGGTCATCGCTGGCAAGCACGATCTGGCCACGCCCGCACCCGTCGTCGAGGCCCTGGCACGCGCCCTGCCCCGCGCCGATTTTATGATGTTCGAAACCACTGGGCACCTGCCCGCGATTGAAACACCCGACGCCTTTGCTGAGGCGCTTGTCCGATTTGTCGAAAGGATCACCGCATGAGCAAGACATTCGATCAGGGGATGAAAACCCGCCGCGCTGTCTTGGGCGATGCCCATGTCGATCGTGCCGAGGCCGCCAAGTCCGAGTTTGATTTGCCCTTTCAAACACTGATCACCGAAGGGGCTTGGGGCACAGTGTGGTCGTCGGACAAGATCTCGCGCCGGGAACGGTCGATGTTGACCATCGCGCTTTTGGCCGCGACTGGAAATTTTGAGGAAATTCCGATGCATATCCGCGCCACCGCGCGCACGGGCGCATCGAAAGACGATGTGGCAGAGGCGCTGCAACATGTGGCGATTTATGCGGGTGTGCCAAAGGCAAATCACGCGCTGAAATTGGCCAAGCAAACCTTTGCCGAAATGGAGGAGAGTGAAAATGACTGATATGGGTCCCTTGATCCCGCGCAATCGCGCGATCCATCCGGTGCCGTATGACCCGGATTATAAGACGAGCGTGTCGCGCTCGCCTAACCTGCCGCTTTTGTCGATGGAAAGCAGCCCATCTGAGGAAACTGGCCCGACGTTCGGCCATAACAAACTCGGTGCTTTGGACAACAACTTGATCCTGAACTGGACCAAGGGCGCGGCCCCTGCGGTGGGCGAACGCATTCTCATGCATGGTCGGGTTTTGGACGAAATGGGCCGCCCTGTGCCGAACACGTTGATCGAAATTTGGCAAGCCAATGCAGGCGGGCGCTATCGTCACAAAAAGGACAGTTATTTCGCGCCGCTCGACCCGAATTTTGGCGGCTGCGGCCGAACCATTACAGATGAAAACGGCTACTATGAGTTTTTGACCGTGCGCCCCGGGGCCTATCCTTGGCCGAACCGCGCCAATGATTGGCGACCGATGCACATCCACATTTCGGTCTATGGCCACAGTTTCGGTCAGCGCCTGATCACCCAGATGTATTTCGAAGGTGATCCTTTGATCAATCACTGCCCAATTGCCGCGACAATCAAAGACCGCAGCTCGCTGGATCGTCTGGTCGCGCCGTTGGATTTCTCGAAATCGCGTCCGCTCGATTTCCTCGCCTATAAATTTGACATTGTGCTGCGCGGTCGTCGCCAGACCATGTTCGAAAACAAGCTGGAGGGCATGTAAGATGGTCCAGAAACTTGACACATTGATTGAAACCGCCTCTCAAACCGCAGGCCCCTATGTCCATATCGGATTGATGCCGACCTACGCGGGCAATGGCGGCTATTACGACGAAGAAATCGCCACGACGCCGTTTATGGATGAAGCCAAAGCCAAAGGCGACATCATCGAGATCGTCGGTTCGGTGTTTGATGGCACCGGTTGGGCGATGCGCGACGCGCTCATTGAGTCCTGGCAATGCGATGCGACAGGCCTGTTCCCGGGGGCGGAGGGTGCAGATCCGGCATTCACCGGCCATTGCCGCTTTGCCGCCGATGCCGAGACCGGTGAGTTTACGCTGCGCACCGTGAAGCCCGGCTCATATGTCGGCCGGGGTGGCGTCAAAACTGCGCCGCATATCTCCCTTTGGGTGGTGGCACGCGGCATCAACATTGGCCTCAACACCCGGATTTATTTCGAGGATGAGGACAATTCCAATGACCCGCTTTTGAACCGGATCGAACAGCGCCCGCGCGTTGACACATTGATCGCCAAGAAGACCGCCGAGGGCCTATATCGCTTTGATATCCGCCTGCAGGGGGCGGGTGAGACGGTGTTTCTCGACCTGTAACTTTTGCACAATTCAAACTATAAGGGGCGGCAACCACCGCCCCTTTCGCCGTAAACAAGGACAATTCGATGAGCAGTTCTGTTTTTGATCACCCGTGGTTGTCCGGCCTTTTTGGCGATCCCGAAATGGCCGCGATCCTGTCACCTGAGCGCCAGATGGCGCATATGTTGGCATTCGAAGCCGCATGGTCGCGCGCCTGTGGCACGGCAGGCGTGTTTGATCCGGCCTTGGCGGAAGAGGCTGCGTGCGCCATTGAGTGCGCCACAATCGACTTTGCCGATATTGCCTTGGGCATGGCGCAAGACGGCGTCCCCATCCCGCGCTTGATCGCGCAACTCAAAGCCACAGCCCCTGCCGCAGCGCTGCACAAAGGCGCGACCTCACAGGATGTCGTGGACACCGCATTGGTGCTCACCCTGCGTGAAGCCTCTTTTTTGATTGCCGGACGATTGATGGAGCTGGAAACCTATTTGAAAGCACTGGAAGATCGGTTTGGGGACGCGCCCTTGATGGGGCGCACCCGGATGCAAGCGGCGACAGAAATCACCGTGCGGGACCGGATTTCGACCTGGCGTTTGCCGCTTGCGGACCACCTCAAAACGCTTGATCAAAAGCGCGCAGATGTGGAAAAAGTGCAAATTGGCGGTGCCTCGGGGGACCGAAAAGCGCTTGGGGATCAAGCCGATCTGGTTGTCGCTGAGGTCGCGAAAACCCTTGGCCTTGCGCCCACGGATAAGGCCTGGCACAGCATGCGACATGGCCTCACAGGCTATGCCTCTTTCCTCTCTCTCATCACCGGCAGCCTTGGCAAAATTGGCCAAGACATTGCCCTCATGTCACAACAAGGCATTGAAGAGATTTCACTTTCTGTCGGCGGAGGGTCGTCGGCCATGCCGCACAAACAAAACCCCGTCGCGGCAGAACTGCTCGTCACCCTCGCGCGGTTCAACGCCACACAGGTCTCAGCCATGCATCACGCTCTGGTACATGAACAGGAACGCTCAGGCGCGGCCTGGTCACTCGAATGGATGGTCCTGCCGCAAATGATGATGGCCACGGGGCGGGCGCTCGCCATGGCCATCACCTTGATCAAAAATGTTGAGCGGATCGGCGCGCTTTAAAACGGCAAGCCAATGTAGTTTTCTGCCAAATCACGCCGCGCGGTTTCAGAGGTTGCGAGGTGAGTGAGCGTTGCTTTGCGCATCTGTTCGGCAAAGGCGTCTTCGCCATCAAACCGGTGCAACATCGTGGTCATTTGCCAGCTAAAGCGCATGGCTTTCCAAATCCGCTCCAACGCACGGGCCGAGTATTCGTCGATGCCTGTTTTGGACCCGCCTTTCACCGCATCAATGAGCGATTTGTACAAGTAATAGACATCAGACGCCGCAAGGTTCAGGCCTTTGGCACCGGTTGGCGGCACGATATGTGCAGCATCGCCAACAAGGAACATATTGCCCCAACGCAACGGCTCGGCCACGAAACTGCGCAGCGGTGCGATGGATTTTTCAATCGACGGGCCCGTAATCAACCGCGCGGCGGCGTCAGAGGGAATGCGACGGGAGAACGCGTCCCAGAACCGCCCGTCCGACCAATCTTCGACCTTATCCGACAACGGCACCTGCACATAATAGCGCACCAGATTTTCGTTGCGCATCGAGGCAAGCGCAAAGCCGTGGCGCGAGTTGGAATAAATCAACTCGTCATGTACAGGTGGGGTTTCAGACAAAATCCCAAGCCAACCAAAGGGATAGACGCGCTCAAACTCGCGACGCTTGTCTTCGGGGATGGTTTTGCGCGACACGCCATGAAAGCCGTCACAGCCCGCCACATAAAGGCACTCAAGCCGCTTGCGCGCGCCCTCATGAGTGAATTCAACATAAGACGTGGCTTGGTCGAGATCGTGGATCGACACATCTTCGACGCCGTGGATCACAGTGGTGCCAATGGCGTCTTGGGCAGCATAAAGGTCGGTGGTGACCTCGGTCTGACCGTAGACCATCACCTGTTTTCCGGTCAGCTCTTTGAAGTCGATGTGGACCATCAATTCGTCGTCGGTGAGATAACAACCGTCATGCGGGATGCCCTCTTGGGCCATGCGCGCGCCGACGCCCGCCTCGTTCAAAAGCTCGACCGTGCCCCATTCCAAAATACCAGCACGGATGCGCGACAGAACATGCGCGCGGGTGGAGCGTTCCAAAACGACAGTCTCGACACCCGCTTTGTTCAACAGTTGTGACAATAAGAGGCCCGACGGGCCCCCGCCAATAATGGCAACTTGGGTTTTCATATGCGTCTCTCCCTTTTCTTACCGTAAGCCTAACGCATCACCGGTACGGACCGAATGGACGGGGTCGGCAATGAATGGTATTATTCGGGCATGATCGACACAAACATCATCCCTGCCTTTAACCTCTTTGGCGAAACCAGCGCCTTTCCCGATGTGGTGCATTGCGAACGGGTGTTTGACCGGGCGGGATTGCATGATTGGGTGATCTCGCCGCATCGCCACCACCAAATGACTCAAATTTTCCATATCGAACAGGGGCATGCTCGTGTGAGTTTGGATGGCCAAGAGAACTCCCTTAAAAACGGCGAATTTCTCTATGTTCCAACCAAAATTGTGCATGGGTTTGCGTTTCAAAAAGGCACCGAAGGTTTGGTCCTGTCCCTCCCCTCTCCTGTGGTGCAGCGCGTGGGCCCCCGCACGCCTGCCCTCACAGCTTGGCTGAATGCGCCCCATCAAGGCGCGCTTGGTGCGGCGGCCACGCCGTTGCTCCATGCGATTGCACAATCCTATGGGTCTACTGGTACATTTCGCACACAACGTTTGATCGCCCTCTCAAATGCCCTTCTGGTGACACTGGCCGAGGAAAGTGATGAGGGCGCGCCATCAGATCACGCGCCGACCCAGCAAATGCAGCGGCTTGAGGCGCTGCTTTCCGATCACCTGAATGAGGGTTGGGGGCCAAGCGAGTTTGCAACTGCGCTGCATATGACCACGGGGCATTTGAACCGGATCGTCAAAAATGAGACCGGCGCGAGCCTATCTCAATTTTTGGAAACAACCGTGATGACCGAGGCCTGCCGCCTGTTGGCCTTCACCCGGCTGTCCGTCGCCGAAGTTGGCTATCGTTTGGGCTATACCGATCCGCCATATTTTTCCCGCCGCTTCCGGGCGCGCATGGGGGAAACCCCCACCACATATCGCGCCCGGGTTGCGGGAGAGGCGGGTTAAGCCGCCAAAGGCAAACGCACTGGCAACGGACGGCGCGCCACACATTTGGCAAGGCGGATCAACTCCGCATCGCCTGTCGCCGCCAGTTTACACCAGACCGCCTGAAACAAGAGTTCCGCCGTCAAAGCCATGAAATCATGAGATTTTTCAAGCACCCCCTCACTCATTTCTGCACGCGCAGCTTGCCAATCGGACAAAAGCGCAAGACAGGCCGCATCCCCGTCCGCAAGCCGCTCAATCAAGCAAGTAAAGGCGTCTGGGCCCTCTGGCGCACGCAGACCCCGCGTGGCGGTAGAGATGGCATGAATGCCATTCGCCCCCTCGTAGATCGAGGTGATGCGGGCATCGCGCCAAGTCTGAGACACGCGATATTCCGTCAGATAGCCGTAGCCACCCAGCACTTGCATGCCCAAATCCGCCGACATAATTCCCGCATCGGTGCAGAACACTTTGCAGATTGGCGTGAGGAAATCGACCAGCGCGCGATTTTCGCCTAAAGCCAATTCGACCATGGTCAGATAGGCCATGGCGCGGGCGCCAAGGGCCAATGATTTCTGGGCGTCCAGCATCCGGCGCACGTCCGGGTGATCGGCCAAAACCGCCTCCGTACCGTCGGATTTACGGCCTTGCTTGCGCTCACTGGCATAAGCCGCCGCGATCTGATGGGCACGGCTGGCGTGAGCGACACCTTGCAATGCGACATCCAGACGGGCGTGGTTCATCATGGTAAACATCGCCATCAACCCGCCGCCCTCTTGGCCGATCAACTCGGCGCGCGCGCCGTCAAAGGCCAGTTGACAGGTGGGCGAAGCGTGAAGACCCAGTTTTTCCTCGATCCGGGTCACGGTGACCGCATTGCGCGCACCGTCCTCATCGGAGCCACAAAGGAACAGCGACAGGCCTTTGATCCCCTCCTCAGGCGCGCCGGTGCGGGCCAAAACAAGGTGCAAAATCCCCTCAGACATGTCTTGATCGCCGCCGGAGATGAAAATTTTCTCCCCTTCGATCCGCCAAACATCGCCCTCACGGGTGGCTTTGGTGCGAATACGAGAGAGATCCGAGCCCGCCCCCGGTTCTGTCAGGCACATGGTGGAAAGCACGTCCCCGGATACCAGACGCGGAATCCAAGTGTGTTGTTGCGCCTCAGAGCCGAATTTCATCAATGTCGAGATCGCGCCGGGCACGAGGTTGCAAACCATTTGCAGCGCGTGGTTTGCGCCCGAAAACATCTCGGACACGCCCGCTGCGATCACCGCGTTTTGCGCCATGCCGCCGAACGCTTCGGGGGCTGTGAGGCCTTGCCATCCCCCCTCAGAGAGTTGATCAAAGGCGTCTTTGAACCCGTCAGGCATGACGACGCGACCCTCAACCAAGGCACACCCCTGCGCGTCACCCGGCTCATCCAAAGGCGCGATCACGCCCTCGGCGAAACTGGCAAAATGCGACAGAATGCCCTCGGCCAATTCATCATCCCAGTCGGGCAACCGATCCGCTCCGGCAACCCCTTTCAAACAAAAGAGAATGTCATCTAAAGGGGCCTGAAACGGGGTCATTCAGCCACCCCCAACAACCGCATCGCGTTCTCTTTCAAAATCAGCGGGCGAACCTCGTCGCGGAACTCGGCTTTTTCAAACGCCGCCAACCATTTTTCCGGCGCGATCATCGGCCAGTCCGAGCCAAAGAGCATCTTTTCTTTCAGCATCGTGTTGGCGTAGCGCACAAGGATTGGCGGGAAATATTTCGGCGACCAACCGGACAGGTCGATGTAAACATTCGGCTTATGCGTTGCCACCGACAAAGCCTCTTCTTGCCAGGGGAACGACGGGTGGGCGAGGATGATCGGCATGTCGGGAAAATCCACCGCCACGTCGTCAATATACATAGGATTTGAATACTTTAGCCGCATCCCATTGCCGCCCGGCATCCCCGATCCAACGCCGGTTTGACCGGTGTGAAACAACGCCGGTTTGCCAGACTCGGCGATGGCCTCATAAAGCGTGTAGGCATTGCGATCATTGGGGTAGAATCCCTGCATCGTCGGGTGAAATTTAAAGCCCTGAACGCCGTGATTTTCGACCAAATCGCGGGCCTCACGCGCGCCCAGTTTGCCCTTGGCCGGATCAATCGAGGCGAAGGGAATGAGGATGTCCGCATGTTTGGCGGCGGCCTCGGCGACCTCGTAATTGTTGTAACGGCGGTAGCCGGTTTCGCGCTCGGCATCGACTGGGAAAATCACCGCAGCGATATTCATCTCGCGGTAATGCGCGGCGGTTTGATCAATGGTCGGCGGATGCGACCACGGCGCGCCAAAATAGGACGCCATCGAGGCCTGAAGGTCATCATAGCCATCGTCATCATGACAGCCACAGGCCTCTTCGGCATGGGTGTGAAAATCAATCGCGCGGACAGAGGTAAAATCTACCATTTTCAGCTCCTTACACCCGGATCAATGCGGGGTCTTCATTGTCGTACATCCGCTCCAAAAGCGCGGCACGACGGGTGATAATTTTGCGGGTATTCAGCGATCCTTTGTCGGTGATTTCGCCATCTTTGACTGAGGGAGGTTCGGCCACAATGATGGCACGGGCAATGCGTTTGGCGGAGCCGGAGGCGGCGCGGGCCATGGTGCGCAAAACATGGTGAATTTCGGCCTGAAGATGCTCGTCAATCACGGCACCTTCTGAGCTGTTGTCACCATGAACGTGATCTGGGCGCGGGAAAATCATCAGACCGATTTCGCCACGATCATGGCCACAAATGACCACATCCATCACCAGCCCACGCAGCGCCTCCAAAGCGTCAAGCCGCAACTTGCCGGCCTGTACCCATGTGCCGGTCAAAAGTTTGAAATCCTCGGACACGCGGCCATCAAACACCAGCCCCCGGTTCATATCCTCGGGATCAAGAAACTTGACCGCATCGCCGGTGATAAAAAAGCCCTCGCCATCAAAGGCTTCGGCGGTTTTGTCAGGATCGTTGAGATAACCGGGCATGACATTCGGGCCTTTGACCCGGATTTCACAGCGCATGTCGGTGTCAGGGATGAGTTTGACCTCAACCCCCGGCAAAGCCACGCCAATAACGCCCGAGCGACCGATCGGTTCGTGGACCATGACATTGGCGGGGGCGGTCTCGGTCAAGCCCCAGCTTGAGATCATCAACGGCAGCTTGCCGCGCACTTCGATGGCCATCTCTTCGAGCCGGGTCCAGACATCCTGTGGCAGGGAGGCACCAGCGTAAAACAGCATATCGAGGTCTTTGAAATAGGCTTCTTTGAGGGCCTGATTGTGCTCCATCTCATGCACCAGCATGGCAAAGCCCACGGGTACATTGAACGCGGCGGTACAGGATTTTTCCGTCACGTTATCAATGGTATGCTGGAACAGCGCCTTGGTCGGTTTGCCATTGTCGATGTAGAAAGACCCGCCGTGCATCAGCATCATATTGACGTTATGCGAGCCGCCGAAAACGTGGTTCCACGGCAGCCAATCGACGATACGCTGCGGGCGCTCTTTCATGAATGGCAGGACCGAGGCCATTTGGGCCTGATTGGCACACATCATCCGCTGGGTCGTCATCACGCCTTTGGGGTCAGAGGAGGACCCCGAGGTGAACAGGATTTTGGCCAACGTATCTGGGCCGACCTTGGCGTGGACCGCGTCGAGATCGACGGATGCGTCGCCTTTGAGCAAATCGGCAAAGGCCGTGACCGGACGCGGCGCGCCCTCAGGGAGGGAGGCGATGACTTCGATCCCGTCGAGCTCCGCAAGGGCGATGGCTTTGCCGTAGCGGGCCGCATCATCAACAAAGGCCAGTTTCGGCTTGGTCTTTTTGATTGCGTATTGCAGGCGGAAATGGGCCTCTTCGATGAGCGAATATTGTTCTGCCAAAGGCACGGTCGGCACCCCGGCCCATTGCGCGCCAAAGGAGAGCAAGGCGTGATCCACCGAGTTGCCCGACATGATCAGGATCGGCGTGTCCTGACCCAACCCGCGCGCAGCCAGAGAGGCGGCGATGGCTTTGACACGGCGCAACACCTCGCCATAGCCCAGCTCGCGCCACCCTGCCCCGTCGCGTTCGGCCAAAAACACCGTATCAGGTGTTTCTGCGGCCCATTTTTCCAACCATATACCCGTATGCGCCACGACCGGGTCGAGCGGCACCTCAGAGGTCAAAATCAGGGATGCATTTTCGCGTTTTTCCAGCCGAACAGAATGCTCAACCAGCGTGAGCCCCGTGGTTTGATCTTTCATCATTTCCTCCCTTGGCCCTTATCAAGGACCGAATTCCGATCATGCCTCCGGGCGTCTGACCCGGTACAAGAGCTCTTTGAGAACGGTGACTTCCGCCTCTGTGAGCTTAGAAAACATCGCCGCCTCATGTGCATTGACGGCGGTCTCTGCCTCTTTCCATTTTGCCATTCCGGCCTTGGTCGCGCGCAGGGCGTATTGGCGTCGATCCCCCTCAACCCGTCCACGCGAAATCAAATCGGCGCTTTCCAATTCATCGACCAAAACCACCACCCCAGAGCGTTCGATATGAAGCGCCTCGGCGAGGCGGCTTTGGGAAATGTCAGGGTTCTCAATAATCACCGCCAAAGCCGAAAACGACGTCATACGCAGCCCGATCGGCTCCAACGTATCGGCCAAATCCGCGCGCACGTTGAGAAAGGCGCGCTTCATATTATAGCCCACGAACTGACGCAGATTTTCGTCGGTGATCTCTTTGGCGGTGCCCTCTTTTTTCACGTCTCTCTCCCGATCAATTGGCCACGATATCCACCAGCCAATAGCTCAAAACCGGGAAGCTCACCAGAATGGCGATCCGACAGAACTCGGCGATGATAAAGGGCGTGGTGCCTCGGAAAATCTGACTGGTCGGGATGTCTTTGGCCATCGACGAAATGACGAATAGATTCATCCCCACCGGCGGCGTGATCAGCCCCATTTCGACCACCACCAAAGAGATGATGCCAAACCACATCGCCTGTTGTTCCGGCATCAGGCCGAAATCCAGTGCCATGATCGTTGGGAAAAACACCGGTACGGTCAAAAGGATCATCGACAAGCTGTCCATCAAACAGCCCATCACCAGATAAAAGGCGATGATGCCCAAGAGCACTACAATGGGAGCCACATCGGCGGCGGAAAAGAACGCAGCCACATCAGACGGCATCCTTGAGAGCGCCAAAGCGACGTTGAAAATATCCGCGCCGTAAACGATGGCAAAGATCATCGCGGTTGATCCCGCTGTGTCGATCAGACAATCAAGGATCGCTTGCGGTGTCAGACCGCCGGTGAACAGCCCCGCGATCAGCATCAAGACAACGCCAACAGACGCACCTTCGGCCGGGGTAAAGAAGCCGCCATAGATGCCGCCCAAAACCACGACAAAAATCGCCACCACATGCCAAATGTCGCGCAGCGCTTTGAATCGGGTTTTCATGTCGGTCGCTGGGCGCGTTGGGCCTTCGTTCGGGAACAGGCGGACGTAAACGGCGATGGCGATGAAAAAGCCAATGACCGCCAAAATGCCCGGAATGGTTGCCGCCAAGAACAGTTTGACAATGTTCTGTTCGGTCAAGAGCGCATAGATGATCAGCACCACAGAGGGCGGGATCAGAATGCCCAAAGTGCCGCCCGCCGCCAAAGACCCAGAGGCCAAAGCGCCGGAATAGCCGTGTTTGCGCATTTCTGGCAAAGCCACCCGTGCCATGGTCGAGGCCGTGGCCAAGGACGAGCCGGAGATAGAGCCAAACATCGCACAGCCCGCAACCGATGCCATCGCCAAACCGCCCCGCAAATGGCCGATCCACGCGTTGGATGCGGCAAAGATCGAGGCGGAAATACCGGAGCGGGTCGCAAGATGGCCCATGAGGATAAAGAGCGGCACGATGGCCAACTCATAGGACATGAATTTGTCGACCCAGGCGGTGTTGAAATAGGCCATGAGCGCATAGGGCGAGGCGAGCACCATATAGCCCACGGCTCCCACCATCCCCATCGCCAAAGCAATGGGCATCCGGGCAAAGATCAGGATCAACAGCACAACGACCATGATGATCGCAATTGTCAGCGGTTCCATCAGCGGACCTCCATGGCACGAAAGGCGTGGCTCAACATTGGCAGGCTTTGCAAAAATGCGACGATGGCCGACAGCGCGGTGCCGAACAGAGCGGGCAGATACACCCACCAGACAGGCGCGCGCAGCAACATGGTGCGGTCGCCGTAGTCGTGCATTTCGCCAAGCCCCACCGACAAACGCCACGCCAAAAAGGCCCAGCCGAAGGCGAAGATCAATGTCCAAACCCCGTCCATGCGGCGTTGGGTCTTTGGTGCGAGCCAGAGGGTGAAAAGATCGACCATGACATGGCCTTTGTTGAATTGGCACAGGGGCAAAAACAGTGACGCGCAGGCGGCACAGGCCAATTCGACCAGTTCGAAATCGCCACGAATACCGCCAAGGCCAAGGTTACGCATGATCACCGAGGCTGCGACGGTGAGCGAGGCGGCAAAAATCACCGCCCCTCCTACACCCGCAGAGCCAAGACAGATCCGTTGCAGAATCAGGAACACGCGGCCATGCGGCACCTGTTCCGTCTCGTTTGCAAGCCGCTCGGCCATGGTTTAACCCGCGTCCAACAGGGCGTTGGCCCGTGCCACAATCGCCGCGCCATCATGGCCCGCGTCATTGAGCTTGCCGATCCAATTGTCATAAATCGGGGTCGCCATTTCGCGCCATGTGTTGATCTCAGAGGCCGCGATGGTGTGAATTTCATTGCCCTGTTTTTCGACAACGGATTTGCCAAAGGCCTCGAATTCATCGAATTGCGCGCCCAAACGACGTGACAGATCCGCCCCGGAATGGGCGTCGATTACGGCGCGCAGATCATCGGACAGGCCTTCATATTTGCGCTCGTTCATCACGAGGGCAAAGGTGTTGGCATAGATGCCGCGTCCGCCCGCTTCGGGTTCGTTGGTCACTTTGGTCAGTTCTTGCAATTTGAATGCAGGCACCACCTCGTAAGGCAGGCAACAGCCGTCGATCACCCCGTTTGAGAGCCCCACGACCATTTCGGTCACCGGGAAGAACACCGTTTCAGCCCCCATCAACGCCAGCATTTCACCGGTCGCTTGGTTCGGGGCGCGCAGTTTCAGCCCCTTGATGTCTTCGGCACTGGAGACGATCTGACCACGGGTGTGAATTTTGCCGCCATCATGGGTGTGAAACGCCAAAGGTTTCATGCCTTTGTATTCGTTTTGACCGAATTCTTCCATCAACGTGTGCATTGCCACCGATGTCTTTTCGGCATTGGTCACCATAAAGGGCATCGCCATGGTTTCGGCCACCGGGAAACGGTCCGGCGTATAGACCGGCAGTGTCCAGGCGATGTCACAGATGCCCTGACGCGCCTGATCGGCAAGCTGTGGCGGTTTGCCGCCAAGCTGCATCGACGGGAACATTTGCATCTCGATCGCGCCATTCGAGGCCTCAGAGATTTCCTTGGCCCAAACGTCGAAAAACCGCGTTTGCATCGGGGCCACACCCGGCAGGAAATGGTGCACGCGCAGGGTCACCTCTGCGGCATGGGCTTTTTTCAGGAATGCGGGTGTGGCCAAAGCCGCCCCCAGTGTCGTCATCGCCATCCGGCGCGTCATAGTCGTCATATTGGTTCCTCCCATTGATGACATCTGGCCCCTTGCCCGAGCCCTGATCCTTTTGCAGCGGCCCTGCACTCCTCCGCGCAAGGCCCCTTACCGCGCGTTACCGAAACACCGGAGCGCGTTTTTCGAGAAAGGCTTTCAGGCCTTCCCCGGCATCTTCACTGGTCTGCGACACCGCCGCACACATGCTTTCCATAAACAGGCCGTCGGATTTGGACATGTCGGAAATCCGGCTGATCGCCTGGATCATCATGTAGTTCGACAGGGTGGCGTTTTTGGCAATTTTGGCCGCCAGTTTGCGCGCCAAATCCATCGCCTCGCCCTCGCCCACCGCATAATGCGCCAGCCCAAGATCAAGCCCCTCAGCCGCATTGTATTTGCGCCCGGTCAGCATCATTTCACACATCCGGTCGGCACCAAGAATGCGCCCGATCCGAACGCTCGCGCCCCCGCCGACAAAGATGCCCCGCATCCCTTCGGGCAGTTGAAAGAGCGTCGACGGCTCGGCAATGCGCACATGGGTCGAAGCCGCCAATTCCAAACCACCGCCGATCACGGCACCAAACATGGCGGAGATCACCGGCAGGCCGGAGAATTGAATTTTATCCATGACGCCGTGCCAATTGCGCGAATGGCGCATCGTGCCTTCGGCATCGCGGGCGACATGTTCTGAGAGATCAAGACCTGAACAATAATGTCCTGCCGTCCCAGTCAGGATCACCACGCGCACGCCCTCTGGCGGACGAGAGAAGAACGCCTCGATCGCATCCAAAAGCGCGTCGCACATGGCATTGCGTTTGGCCGGGCGATTCATCGTCAGCGTGGCGATCGGGCCTTCAACCTCGACTTTCAGGATCTCTGTATCAGATGTCATTGTATTTTTCTTCTTTTTATTCAGTTATTTGATCGGCATGCGCGCGGCAGCATCCAGTCGGATCACCGTGCCATTGAGCATCGGGTTTTCCACAATCGACTGCACAAGCTGCGCATATTCATCCGCATGGCCCATACGCGACGGGAACGGCACGGATTTGAGAATGTCGGCTTTAATGTCCTCAGGCAGGCCCGCGCTCATCGCGGTTTCAAACAGGCCCGGCGCAATCGCCATGACCCGAATACCAAACCGTGCAAGTTCGCGCGCTGCGGGCAAGGTCATGGAGGCCACGCCGCCTTTGGAGGCGGAATAGGCCGCTTGGCCGATCTGCCCGTCTTCGAACGCCACAGAGGAGGTGTTGATGATCACACCGCGCACGCCATCGTCATCCAGAGGGTCGGCTTTGGCCATGGCCCGCGCAGCGATGTTCATCACCGTGTAAGTGCCCAAAAGATTGACGTTCAGCGCCTTGGCAAAGGCATCAATGGTCAGGCTGCCATCGCGCGGCAAGATGCGTGCGGCAGTGCCGATCCCGGCGCAGGACACGGTGACGCGCGGGGTGCCAAGGGTTGCTTCAACCTCGGCAAACGCGGCCTCAACAGCATCAGCGTCACTGACGTCAACGCCAAAACCAAGACCACCGATCTCGGCGGCGGCACGCTCGGCGGCCTCTTTTGACAGGTCCAACACGACCACTTTCGCGCCCAGCGCAGCAAGCCGTTTGGCGGTGGCAAAGCCAAGCCCGCTGGCCGCACCTGTCACAACGGCGACATGCCCTTCGATCTTCATGTGATCTCCTCCCATTTGAGCAAACCATGCGAAGATTTAATTGTTATGTCAATGAACAATTAATGCAATAACCTATCTCGCAGATGCAGCATCGACGATGCCCGCACACGGACATTTGAAAAGGCAAATAAAAAACCACACAGCGCGCAGGCTGTGTGGTTTTAAAATTTTGGCTCAGGCGTGGCGCAGCTGCGCAGAACGATCAGGTTAGGGCTTTCGGTCAAGAATCAGCGGCGCGCGGCTGAGGTGATTGCCAGCATCCGCAACCTTGGCCGCCAACCGCAAAAACTCCACCCGCTCCCCCTCATCCAGACCCAAAAGGATCTCATCTTGAAACCGCTTCACCACCGGGATCAACTCTTGCAAAATCTGCTCGCCCTCAGGGGTCAGTGTGATTGTACGGGCGCGGCGGTCGCGTTCATTCACGATCCGTTTGACCAACCCCTTGCCCTCCAACCGATCCACCACCCCACCGATGGTCGCCCGATCATAGGCAATCAGCCCGGCGAGACTGGCCTGATCCAGCCCAGGATTGGCGTGCAGCGCGTTCATCGCGGCAAATTGCACCGAGGTCAGCGCATGGCCTGTGAGCCGCATCCGCTCATTAAAGATCGACATCGAAATCTGATTCAATCGGCGAATCAAATGTCCTGCCATGTTGTGGATCTCAAGTTTCATCGGCCCTCATGTCATTCTTTTTATCACCATATGCCTCCCCCATAGCCCACGGGACTTGAGGGAGGTCAATAATGAGTATGCTTACAGACTTGACCCAGATCAATAGTAAGTATACATACTACATGCGCAACGGGAGTGCGCCCAGATAAAATCGGAGGAGCTCATATGTTTTCTAAAGCCAAAATTCTCGGCACACTCACGGCCGCGGCGATCTTGTCGGCCACCACGGCGATGGCCCAAGATGTCACGCTGATCATGCACCATTTCCTACCGCCAGTGGCCAACGCCCATAAGGTGATGTTGGAGCCTTGGGCACAGACGATCGAGGCCGAGAGCGACGGTCGCATCAACATTGAAATCTATCCGGCCATGTCGATGGGCGGCAAACCCAGCGAGCTTTACGGTCAGGTCCGCGACGGCACGGCCGACATTGTTTGGACCCTCTTGGGCTACACGCCGGGGGTCTTCCCGCGCACCGAAGTGTTTGAATTGCCCCGTGTTCACAAAGGCTCCGCCCGTGACACCACCATTGCACTCAACGCCTCTCTTGATCTGTTGGCCGAGGATTTCAAAGACATTCATGTGCTGTTTTTGCATGCCAATGACGGCAACCTGATCCATTCCGCAAGCACTCCGATCACCACATTCGAAGATGTGGCCGGTCTGAAACTGCGCACACCGGGCCGCTCTGGCGCGTGGACCATTGAGGCCATGGGTGCAGAGCCCGTCAGCCTGCCCGTCCCTGCCGTGCCGGAAGCCATGGCCAAAGGTGTGATCGACGGCGCCTTGACCACCTATGAAATCGTGCCCGCGCTGAAATTGCAGGAGCTGGAAAAATACACCGCCGAATTGCCCAATGGCGACCGCTTTGGCACCGCCGTTTTCATGGTGGCGATGAACCAAGACGCCTATGACGCGTTGCCAGAGGATCTCAAGGCCGTGATCGACGCCAACTCCACGGTCAATGTCGCCGCGGAGATCGGCCAGATGTGGGAAGATTTCGAACAGGCCGGGATTGACGCCTTGGATGCGGCGGGCGTGACCCGCACCGTGTTCTCCGCCGAAGAAGGTGCGAAATTTGATGCCGCAAATGACACTGTTGTCGACCGCTGGATCGAAGAAGTTTCCAGCAAAGGCATTGATGGCGCAGCCCTTGTCGACGCGGCCCGTGCCGCGGTGGCCGAAGCCGAAGCCCAATAAGCCAAACCTAAGCGGGGGGCTGGTTCGCCCAACGCCCCCGCTAAACCGATACGAAACACCACCACCCAACCGGGAGGCCTGCTATGCACGCTCATGTGACGCGTCTGGCTGACATCTTTGCGATGCTTGGAGGCGTGATCCTCTTTGTCATCGTCATGGTCACCACCACCAATACCGGCGCTTTCATCCTCGACCGTATCCTTGCGCCCGCTGGCGTCAATATCTCCGGCCTGCCCGGATATGAAGACTTTGTGCAACTGGCCATTTCCGGCGCGGCACTGATGTTTTTCCCTTACACGCAGGCCTCGCGCGGTCATGTCGCGGTCGATCTTTTCGTCTCCAATGCGCCGATGGTGGTCAAACGTGTGCTCGATCACATGTGGCTGATCCTCACCGCCGGAGTGGCGTTGTTTTTGGCCTATTGGATGATCAACGGCCTATTGGAATCGCGCTCAGATGCAGTGGTGGCCGGCGTGCTCGGCTGGCCGATCTGGCCGTTTTATATCCCCGGCATCGCCTCGATGATCCTTTGGGCCATCGTCTCTGTGAGCCAAATTTTCGGAGATGCCCGCTATGCTTGATCCCATCACCATCGGCGTGGTCGGCCTTGTTGTCCTGTTCGCCCTTTTGATGCTGCGAATGCCTGTGGGCATTGCGATGATTTTGGTCGGCGTGGGCGGCACCTATGCGCTGTCTCTGTCCGTGCCTTACGTGCGGTTTGTGCCTTATCTGCGCCAATTCAAGTCTTTGCTTTGGGAAAACGTAGCCAATTATGACCTCTCGGTCGTCCCACTTTTCGTGCTCATGGGCTATATTGCTGCCGAGGCGCGGCTCTCAAGTGACCTGTTCAAAGGGCTCGAAGCCCTCCTCTCGCGTCTGCGCGGTGGCGTGGCCATGGCGGCGATTGCGGCCTGTGGCGGCTTTGGTGCGGTCTGCGGATCGTCCCTGGCAACGGCGGCGACCATGGGCAAAGTTGCCCTGCCTGAGTTGAAAAAACTCGGCTATGCCGACCGTTTGTCGGCGGGCGCATTGGCGGCAGGTGGCACGTTGGGCATTCTCATCCCGCCCTCTGTCGCACTGGTGATCTATGCGATCATCGTTGAGGGTTCGATCCTTAAAATGTTCCAAGCCGCTGTCATCCCCGGCCTTTTGGCAGTGCTGTCCTTTATCCTCGTGGTTGCCATTCAGGTGCGGATCAACCCGTCCCTGGCCCCCGAACCGCGCCCGATGCCGCGCGAAGACCGCAACATCGCGCTCAAACGCCTGTTCCCGGTCATCGCCATTTTCGGCGCGATCATTTTGGGTCTGGGGTTTGGCCTGTTCACCCCCACCCCTGCCGCCTCCATTGGCGTGTTCATGATTGCCGCTTATGGCTTTGTGCTTCGGGCGTTGACCGGCGAGGGGCTGAATCTCAAAGGCCTCAGACGCGCGGTTCAGGCCACGGCGATCACCTCCGGCATGATCTATCTGATCCTGTTTGGTGCCGAGGTGCTCAAGGGCTTTTTCACCCGCTCCGGCCTACCGCAAGCGTTGTCTGATTGGGCCGCGACCTCTGGCTTGGACCCGATGCTGGTGCTGGTTATCATGTTGATCGCCTTCGTGATCCTTGGCTGTTTCATGGAAAGTCTGGCGATGATCCTTGTCGTCGTGCCGTTCTTTTGGCCGACCTTGATTGCGCTCAATGGCGGGGAATATGTCACCGCCGCCGATGCCGCCTTTGGCATGGGCATTGAGGATTTGAAAATCTGGTTTGGCATTCTGGCGCTGATCGTTGTCGAGCTTGGCCTGATCACGCCGCCTGTCGGCCTCAACGTGTTCATCATCTCTTCTCTGGCCAAGGACACGCCGATGTCCACCGTGTTCCGCGGTGTCATGCCCTTTCTTGGCTCCGAAGTCATCCGTGTGGCGCTGATCATTCTGATCCCCGCCCTCACCCTCACCATTCCGCGCCTGATCGGCGGCTAAAGCGTTTCGCGTTAAACTTGAGACACAAGTTTGATGCGAAATGCGCACACATTCAAATCTTGCACGGCGCGTCTCGAAAAGCTGTGATCCAGGTTTTTGACGAAACGCTTTAAGGTCCGAAAAAGGAGACATCTCATGTCTGATCTTCCTATCCTCATCGCCGGTGGTGGCATCGGGGGGCTTGCTGCCGCCTGTGGCCTTGCCCGCAAAGGTCATCGCTCCATCGTGGTCGAACAGGCCCCTGCGCTTGGCGAAATCGGCGCTGGCATTCAAATTGGCCCGAACGCCTTTCATTGCTTTGACTATCTCGGCATTGGCGACGAGGCGCGCGACAAGGCGGTCTATATCGACGCCCTGCGCCTGATGGATGCGCAAACCGCCGAAGACATCACCTCGATCCCGCTCGACGCGCCGTTCCGCGAACGCTTTGGCAACCCCTACGCGGTGGTGCATCGCGCCGATCTGCATGGCGTTTTGTTGAAATATTGCGAAGACAGCCCGCTGATCGACATTCGCACCAATCATGTTGTCGAAGGCTATGAGCAAGACGGCACCTCTGTGACACTCAAACTCAAAGACCGTGACGCACTCAAAGGCTCGTTTTTGATCGGGGCGGAAGGGTTGCGTTCGTCCGTGCGCGCCCAGATGATCGGCGATGGCGAGCCGCGTATTTCCGGCCACACCACCTATCGCTCGGTGATCCCGACCGAGCAAATGCCCGAAGATCTGCGGTGGAACGCTGCCACGCTCTGGGCCGGTCCGAAATGTCACATCGTGCATTACCCGCTCAAGGGCTGGAAAATGTTCAACCTTGTGGTGACCTATCACCGCGACGTCAAAGAGGCGATTGCCGGCAAGCCCGTCTCGAAAGAAGAAGTCGCGCAGGGCTTTGAGCACATCCACCCGAAAGCGCGTCAGATCATCGAACATGGCAATGATTGGAAACTTTGGGTGCTGTGCGACCGCGAGCCGATTTCCAACTGGGTTGAGAACCGTGTGGCTCTGCTGGGTGATGCCGCCCACCCGATGCTGCAATATTTTGCCCAAGGTGCCTGCATGGCGATGGAAGACGCGGTGGCTCTATCCCATTGCATTGAAAACTATGGCGATCATGTCGAAAACGCGCTTCAGCGCTACCAAGACATGCGCCGCGTGCGCACCGCCCGGGTTCAGATGAATTCCCGCCTGATCGGTGAATATATCTACCACCCGGATGACGCCAAAGCGGCCGTGCGCAACCATGTGATGAAGGGCATGTCCCCCGCACAATGGTACGACCAATTGAGCTGGATTTATGGCTCCACCGGCCTCGACGAAACCGCGCTGGCCGCCGAATAACCTCCCCTCAGAAACGCAAAGGACCATCCGATGACCTATGTCTTCCCCCCCGCGCCTCAGGCCTCGATTGCAGTTGATGGCACGGACGAGCGCCTGCCCGTGCGCCGTATTTTCTGCGTCGGCCGCAACTACGCCGCTCATGCCCGCGAGATGGGCAAAGACCCGGATCGTGATCCGCCGTTTTTCTTTACCAAACCGGCGGATGCGGTTGTGGAAAGCGGTGAAACCGTCGCCTATCCGCCCGAGACCGAAAACTTTCACTACGAGGCCGAATTGGTTGTGGCAATCGGCACCGGCGGCAAAAACATTACCGAGGCCGACAGCCTGTCCCATGTCTGGGGCTATGCGGTGGGCAACGATTTGACCCGACGCGATCTGCAACTCAAAGCCCGCGAACAGGGCCGCCCGTGGGATTGGGGCAAGGCGTTTGACCGCTCTGCCGTGATCGGCCCGGTGTTCCCGGTCGCCAAAGTCGGTCACCCGGATAAGGGCGCGATCAAACTCACCGTCAACGGCGATGTGAAACAGGATGCGGATCTCAATGAGCTGATCTGGTCGGTGCCAGAGATCATTTCGATCCTGTCCCATTCCATTGCGCTTGCGCCGGGCGATTTGATCATGACCGGCACGCCCGCAGGCGTCGGCCCGCTCGTTTCTGGTGATGTCTGTGTTGTCTCCATCGAGGGACTGGGGTCGATCGAGACCCCCATTGGCCCCAAAGAAGATTGAGCGAGGCTGAATGCCATGACGTTGAAGTTGCATAACTTCTTTCGCTCCTCCACCTCAACGCGGCTGCGTGCCGCGTTGAACCTCAAGGGGCTGGATTTTGACTATATCCCCTATGTGCTGCGCGACGGGGAAACCCGCACGCCCGAGTATTTGGCGAAGAACCCGCAAGGGCTGGTGCCAACCTTGGAGCGTGAGGACGGCACGTTTATGACCCAATCTCTGGCCATCATCGAATGGCTGGAGGAGACCCATCCCGAACCCGCGCTTTTGCCAAAAGATGCGGATGGACGGGCGCGGGTGCGGGCGCTGTCTTACATGATCGCCTGCGAAATCCACCCGCTCAACAATTTGCGGGTGCTGTTCCGCCTACGCGACCAATTCGGGGCCGATGAAGCGGCACAAAAAGAGTGGTTCACCCATTGGGTCAGCACCACGTTTGACGCGTTTGAAGCGGCCCTGACGCACAGCCCAGACACCGGCATCTATTGCCACGGCGACACGCCAACACTGGCGGATGTGTGCCTTTACGCGCAGGTCTGGAACAACAAACGCTTCGGCATCCCGCTTGATCCCTGGCCGACGATTGCGCGCATTTATGCCGCTCTCGACCAACTCCCCGCTTTTGCCAAGGCGGCTCCGCCCCAACAGCCGGACGCGGCCTAAGCGTCCCCATCCCGCAAGGAGGTTCCCATGAATGAACAGCTTGATCACGACAGCGTAGACCATGCGATGCAGCCCGAAGATACGCCGGAATTGCGCGCGCTTTACAAAGGGTTCGAGGACGAAAGCCTGATCCCACTTTGGACCCAGCTTGGCGACCTGATGCCGATCCATCCAAAATCCAAAGCCGTGCCACATGTTTGGAAATGGTCGAATCTGCTGCCTTTGGCGGAGAAATCCGGCGAACTGGTGCCTGTAGGGCGCGGAGGCGAACGCCGCGCGCTTGGTCTGGCCAATCCGGGCCTTGCGCCGCATGCCTATGTCACGCCAACCATGTGGGCCGCGATCCAATATTTGGGTCCAAAAGAGACCGCGCCCGAGCATCGCCATTCTCAAAACGCGTTCCGCTTTGTGGTTGAGGGCGAAGGGGTTTGGACCGTGGTCAACGGCGATCCGGTGCGCATGTCGCGCGGCGATCTGTTGCTGACGCCGGGCTGGTGTTTCCACGGCCATCACAATGACACCGACAAACCGATGGCCTGGATCGACGGGCTCGATATTCCGTTCAGCCAACAGATGGACGTCGGCTTTTTCGAATTCGGCTCCGACCGGGTGACCGATTATGCCACGCCGAATTTCTCGCGCGGCGAGCGGCTTTGGTGTCATCCGGGGGTGCGACCGCTGTCACAGTTGCAAAACACCGTGGCCTCGCCGATCGGGGCCTATCGCTGGGAGTTCACCGACCGGGCGTTGACCGAACAGCTTTTGCTGGAGGACGAGGGCCAACCCGCCACCGTCGCCCAAGGCCACGCCGCAATCCGCTACGTCAATCCAACCACTGGCGGCGATGTGATGCCAACGATGCGCTGTGAATTCCACCGTCTGCGGGCGGGCGTTGAAACCGCGCCGCGCCAAGAGGTCGGATCGAGCGTCTTCCAAGTGTTTGAAGGCACCGGCTCTGTGGTGCTCAACGGCGTGACCACTCGGCTTGAAACCGGCGATATGTTCGTCGTGCCGAGCTGGGTCAAATGGTCGTTGCAGGCGGACACCCAATTCGACCTGTTCCGGTTCTCGGACGCGCCGATCATGGAAGCGCTTTCGTTTATGCGTACGAAGGTCGAGGGGCAAAACTGATGGCGCTTGGCGAGACCGATCGGGTCGCCCGCGCGGCTCTCAAGGCCCGCCAAGGCAAGGGCGCGCGCTATGACGCCGCCCTCGCCCCCGCCGAAGACCTGTTGATGGCGCGCCGTGGGACGGCCTATTTTGCACGCAAACTCAATGAGTTGTCGGACGTTGATCTGGACGGGGCGGCATTGCGCCCCGGCTGGACCCGGCGGCATGTGATCGCCCATGTCAGCTATCATGCCCGCCATCAGGCAATGCTTCTTGAGGCTCTGACCAAAGGCGTGGCCTACACCCCGCCGAATGACGAAAAGCATCAAATGCCCGCTTTGGATCTGGCTGCGACCCTGCCCGCGCGCGCTTTGCGGCATTTGTTTCACCACACGGAGGTGCATTTGAACGTCTGTTGGCGCGACCTCACAGATGCGCATTGGGACATGCCGCTGACACTGCCCGATCAGGCGGCCACAACCGTCCGCGCTCTGCCAATGATGCGGGCGCGCGAGGTCTGGTTTGGCGCGCTGGATTTGGACAATGGCGGGCGCAGGACGGACCTGCCGCAGGACCTACGCCAGCTTTAAGCGCCGTTAAAAGTCGCTTGATATGGTCCAATCGGCGGTGGTGCTCTGTGCGATCACCGTGTCGGCATTGATCAAATCATTGCTCTGCGCCCGCACCCGCGCCGCATCCGGGTCCAACCCGTGATCCAACCAACGCGCAATCAAGCGACGTTCAAGCTCCGGCTTTGGTACGTCGATAAAGACCGTCATATCCCAAAACGCCGCAAGATCGCGCCAAATTGGACGGTCGAGCAGGAGGTAATTGCCTTCGATCACCAGAATACGCGTGGCCTCAGACAGCCCTCCCGCCTCTGGCACGGTGCAATCACCAGCGCGGTCAAACAGCGGAAAGCGCGGGCTTTCGCCCTTTGAAAACCGTTTGATCAGGTGCAAAAAAGCCGCCGCATCAAAAGTTTCTGGCGCACCTTTGCGCGCCAGAAGAGTGTGTGCGATCAACCAGTCATTGTCGCGATGAAACCCGTCCATCGGAATGACCTGCGCCTCTGGTCCGATCTGATCGGCCAACGCCTCGGCCAGCGTCGATTTGCCCGCGCCGGGAGGTCCGGCCACGGCGACCAAAAGCCGTTCCTGCCCCTCTGCGGCGGTGCGAATTTTGGCGACCAAAGCGTTCAGACGGCTCTCCATCAGGCGGCTGCGGCCTCGGCTGGTGGTTCTTTTGCCCCGGTCATAAAGGCCACGGCATCCGACATGGTGTATTCTTTCGGATCAATCACGCACAGCCTGCGACCAAGGCGGTGGATATGTATCCGGTCCGCCACTTCGAACACATGCGGCATGTTGTGCGAGATCAAAATGATCGGAATGCCGCGCGAACGTACATCTTGGATCAACTCCAACACCCGGCGGCTTTCCTTGACGCCAAGAGCCGCAGTCGGTTCGTCCAAAATGATCACCTTTGAGCCAAAGGCTGCGGCGCGGGCCACGGCCACGCCTTGCCGTTGACCACCTGACAGGGTTTCCACCTGTTGGTCGATGTTTTGGATCGTCATCAGACCCAGCTCGGACAGCTTGTCCCGAGCAAAATCGCGCATCGCCCCATGATCCAAAGCCCGCAGAAACTTGCCCGCAAACCCCGGCTTGCGGATTTCACGACCCAGGAACATGTTGTCAACAATGGACAGCGCAGGCGAAAGCGCGAGGGTTTGATAGACGGTGGCGATGCCTGCGTCCTGGGCCTCAAGCGGCGAGCGGAAATGGATCTCTTCACCATCCAATTTGATCGTGCCCGCATCGGGTTTGACCGCACCAGACAGCGCTTTGATCAAGGAAGATTTGCCCGCACCATTGTCCCCGATCACGGCCAAAATCTCGCCCGGATAGAGTTCGAAATCACAGGTATCGAGGGCGGTGACACGGCCATAGCGTTTGGTCAGGCCTGAGGCGGAGAGAATGGGCTGAATATGAGACTGTGTCATGCCGAAGCCTTTCTAATCCATTGGTCAATAGCGACCGCGATGATGATGAGCCAACCGATGGCAAAGACCTGCCAGAGCACATCCACACCGGCCAGTCGCAGCCCGGATTGGAACACCCCCACGATCAAAGCACCAAACAGAGCGCCAAGGATCGAACCACGCCCGCCAAAGAGCGAGATGCCCCCGATCACCACGGCAGTGATGGATTGCAGGTTACCCTCATAGAAGGCCTGCGGCGAGATCGAGCCAACCCGACCGATAGAGGCCCAAGCGGCGACGGCACAGATGAAACCTGAGAGCGCATAGACCGACAAAAGCGTGCGGTCGGTGCGAATGCCCGCCAATTCCGCCGCGTCTTTGTCGTCGCCCACCGCGTAAACATGACGGCCCCACGCGGTCTTGTTGAGCATGTACCACAGCACGGCAAAGACCAGCACCATCAGGATCGAGCCATAGGTGATGCGCGCACCGCCCATTTCAATGGTATGGCCAAAGAATTTGAGCAAGGGCGCATTGGCGTCGATGTCTTGCGAGCGGATGGATTGCGCACCTGAAAGCCACAGGTTGAGCGCGAAAAAGATCGACCACGTGCCCAAGGTAGAGATGAAAGGCGGCAGTTTGATCTTGGTGACCAAGAAGCCGTTGATCAGCCCCGCCACTGTCCCGCCAACAAAGGCAACAATCAGTGCAATGGGCGCAGGTACGCCATTATACACCGCCAAATTGCCCGCGATCACCGCCATCAAAACCATGATCGCCGCCACCGAAAGGTCAATGCCCGCAGTCAGGATGATCAGCGATTGCGCCGCGGCGAGAATGCCGATGATCGACACCTGCTGCATGATCAATGTCAGGTTGAAGGCAGAGAAAAATTTACCGCCTGCGATCAGACCGAACACAACAACGGCTGCGGCCAAAACGATCACCGGCACCAGTGTCGGGTTGCCATGCAAAGCCGACTGAAGTCGTTCGATGATATTTCTCTGGGACGTCTCGAACGAGGCGACAGAACGGTCGCTTTGATCCAGAACATGTTCAAAATCTTGGCCTTTTTTGGCCGGGGTGGTGTCACTCATTTCCCTGTCCTTCGATGTCGGAGGGCGAAAAGAGGGGGGAGAGGCAGCACGCTGCCTCTCCCGGTGAAACGACGCGGATCAGATCAGCCCCAGCACTTGCCGAGGGCTTCCTCGGAGGTGATCGACGGAATCCCCTCCACCGGTTGATCGGTCACAAGCTCAACGCCTGTGTTGAAGAAATCGAGACCTTCGGAATTCATCGGCTTTTCGCCCGTGTCCGCATAGGCTTTGATCGCTTCGATGCCTTTGGAGGCCATCAACAGCGGGAACTGCATGGACGTCGCACCGATCACGCCGTCTTTGACGTTTTGCACGCCGGGGCAACCGCCATCGACCGAGACGATCAAGGCCTGAGATTCGAGACCCATGGATTTGAGCGCTTCATAGGCCCCGGCTGCTGCCGGTTCGTTGATGGTGTACACCACGTTCACGCCGCTGTCTTTTTGCAGCAGGTTTTCCATCGCGGTGCGACCGCCCTCTTCGTTGCCGTTGGTCACATCATTGCCAACGATGCGCTCGTCGTCTTCGTCACCAATGTCTTTCGGATCTTTGATGTCGACGCCAAAGCCCTGCAAAAACCCGTTGTCACGCAGGTAATCGACGGACACTTCAGAGGGGTTGAGATCCAACAGTGCGATTTTTGCCTTAGACGTGTCGCCCATTTTCGCCGCCGCCCATTGGCCGATCAATTCGCCAGCCAAGAAGTTGTCGGTGGCAAAGGTCGCGTCTGCGGTGTCGATCGGCTCAAACGGCGTGTCGAGTGCGATGACCAAAAGACCGGCTTCGCGGGCTTGGGTCACGACAGGCGCCAAAGCACGGCTGTCAGACGGGGTGATCAGGATGCCTTTTGCGCCCCCAGCGATGCAGGATTCAACGGCTGCGATCTGAGTTTCCACATCGCCGTCAAGTTTGCCCGCGTAGGTGTTGAGTTTGATGCCCAAAGCCTCAGCTTGTGCGCTTGCACCCTCTTTCATTTTCACAAAGAAAGGGTTGGTGTCCGTCTTGGTCACAAGGCAGGCGCTGATGTCCTCAGCAAAAGCCCCGGATGCCGTCAAAGCCAGCGCAATTGCGCTCCCAGTCAGAAGTTTTTTCATGGTCGTCCTCCCAAAATTCGTCGCGCTCCCTGTCTCAGGGTCACGCATCACTCTCACCACTTCCTCCGAGCGGCTCACGGTGAAAAGACATGATTCCTAGCGCCCCGTCAATAAATAAATCCATTTGATTTATTAATGCGAGTTCGACAATATGACCCACGGGAGGACGACAGATGAATGATATTGAGGTGCGCCAGCTTCGATCGGGCGTCAATCAGATTGGCGTGCGTGAGATCAATGAAAGATTGATCCTATCGCTCATTCAACGTCATGGAGGCATGCCCGGTAGCGAGCTTGCCAAGCGCACCGACCTGTCGGCTCAAACCGTCTCTAACATATTGAGAAAACTTGAAAACGAAGGCTTTCTCAAACGCGGATCACCAAAGCGCGGCAAGGTCGGAAAGCCGTCGATTCCGATGGAAATCGACTCGGATGGGGCGCTGTCGTTTGGCCTCAAAATTGGGCGACGCTCATCAGATTTGGTGGTGATGGACCTGTCCGGTCGAGTTTTGGAACAACGCCTGATTACCTACCGTTATCCCATGCCGGACCAAATCTTTACCTTTTTGCGTGAGGGAATGGAGACGCTCGCCGCGGCCTTAACCCCCTATCAACGTAAGCGTCTGTGTGGCATTGGCGTCGCCGCACCGTCGGAAATTTGGCGGTGGAGCGACGCTTTGGGCGCGCCAAAGGATTTCAACATTTGGCGCGAGATCGACTTTGCCACCGAGATCGCGACGTTTTCCGACCTGCCGCAATATACCGACAATGACGCCACCGCCGCCTGCCGCGCCGAACATTTCTTTGGCCGCGGACGCGCCTTTACTGACTACGCCTATTTCTTCATTGGCTCCTTCATCGGTGGCGGCATTGTCATGGCCTCTTCGGTCGTCGAAGGACGGCAACACAATGCCGGGGCCTTTGGCTCCCTGCCCCACATCACCACCGAGGGCAAAGAGGTGCAACTGATTGACGCCGCCTCGCTTTATCTGCTGGAGGCCGCAGTCCTTAAAGCCGGAGGCGACACCACAGCGCTGTGGCGTATGCCGCAAGATTGGTCCGGTTTCGGCACCCATTTGGATGACTGGATCACCCAGTCCGCCAAGGCCCTCGCCTCCGCCAGCCGCACGGTCTGTAGCGTGATTGATTTCGAAGCGGTGCTGATCGACGGGGCCTTTCCCGCAGATGTGCGCGAGCGGCTTGTGGACGAAACCCGCGCCGAACTTCAGGCTCTGGACCTGCGTGGGCTGATCGCACCCCGGGTCGAACCCGCCCAAATCGGCGGCAATGCCCGTGTAATCGGAGCCGCCGCAGAACCGATGTTCTCGCAATTTTTCCTGACCTGAAAACTTGCGAAACAAGGGCTGGAGGTTTTCGCGATGAAATCAAGGCCGTAGGCTGGAACAAAACAACCATACGAAAATATGAAAGACTTTCGCGCCCGCGTCTTACCGCTCGCGACAACTACTTCCGAAATGCTGTTCCTCCACGAGTTGATCAAGAAACCAGACTACAAGATTTGATAAGGCTCGAACTGGCCTACAATAAAGACGGTCGAGGCATTTCCATTCCAGATGAATGGCTAAGGCAACGCGCAATCACATGCGCGATGCCAACCTCCCTGCGCTTTCATCCATCGTGCAGACATGCCTCAGGCAATCACTTGCCTGCAATGATTGCACACATTCAGGGCGTACAGGGCTTTGCAGTCCATCGCACCTACCTTACGCAATCGGGCCAGAAAGCGAAGGTCATACCTGCCAAAGCCATGCTAGGCGGCTGCAAAGGCGGCTCTGTGCGACTGGCTCAGGGCGGCAATGTTCTTGCCGTTTCAGAAGGTATTGAAACAGGTCTTTCTCTTGCGAGTGGCATACTCAAAACCCCTGCGACGATCTGGGCGGCACTTTCGGCCAGTGGAATAGAAAGCCTATCACTGCCAGCAACCCCTTCACGGCTCATAATCGCTTCAGACAGCGACGACAAAGGCGCAGTATTAAGAGCGGCACAGGCTTTGGCACAAAGGGCCAGCGGACTTGGCTGGGATGTTTCATTACTTCCCGCCCCCGCTGGACAAGATTGGAATGATTATTTGAACATGAAAGGCGGTGCAGAATGACTGACCTTATCGGCACCGCCGAGCCCGAAGTCGGTTCGGTTGGGCTTCCCTTGCCGGTTTCGCTGGCCCTTCACTGTGACCCGCACGATCCAGCGCCGGGCGCCGGATGGGTCCACGACAAGGTAGAGACCATTTCCGTCGCCATGCCGCCCTGAGCCAAGGGTTCGGACGAGATTCTTTGTCAATTTTCCTGAGGTGTAGGCCATGGAACGTACCACCTTTCATACCACGCAACGAACAGAACCGAGCGCAATCGAAGTGAAACGAACACAATCAACGAATGAAAATAAGCGCATAAGTCCATACACTTATACGCTAACAAACGCCCCAAGGCCATTCAATGAAAATGGTAGGTGGCGGAGACGAAGGGATTCGAACCCTCGAGACCCTTCCGGGCCTACTCCCTTAGCAGGGGAGCGCCTTCGACCACTCGGCCACGTCTCCGCCGACCCGTGTAATGGAGGCGTTTCAGAGACACAAGATAAAATAGCATCCTCTGGGTGCATGTTTTTCAGTCCACGAACGGCAATCAAGTATCGTCCCATGACAAGGCCGTCCCGAGTGATGTGAGCCACACTCCATATCATTTCATTCGGACAAAGGGGCAGCGTCCTCAGTTCCGCCGCCCACGGTCAAAGGCGGCGCAATTGGGGTGCTGATCTCCGGCAAAACGACATGCTTTTTCGAATTTGGGAACGCAGCCTTCGCCGGTTGCGCCTCAACCAAAGCCAAGCCCGTCAAAAGGATCAAAACACTCAATCTGATCCCCCCAAGTGGCATCGCCCTAGGTGTGGCGGTCGAAACCGCATCTCTCTTGTCTCTGTTGGACATTGTAGTGTTGGACATCGCATTCACCCCACGTGACTGAGCTGCACCCGAAAGCGCAACACTGGACCCCTCCAGTTCATGCCCTAAACCAAACCACAAAGCCCCTAATGAAATGTTGAATCTGGTGGCCTTTAAACGACATCACCGCGCTATCTGTCACGCAATCGAGATAATTTGAACGTATCAAGGGTGGGAGAGACGAAAATCAGGCGTGGGGACCTGCGACATGACCGAGATCAGACCTTTTGCATTCGTATTGGGATGCCTGTTGGAGCCGTCGCAAAACGGCATTCGTGCGACAGTGCGCCGCCTTATCTGGCGTTAAACGTCACGGCAAAGCGCATCTGACGCCTTTCTCTTACGCTTGTTTTCTGGCTCAATGCCACACAGGCACAGGAGGTGACAGATGAGCCAAGACACATCGACAGACCTATCCCGCATGTTTGAAACCATGCGCCACGCGCATCGGGCGGAGCCGGTGGTGTCCTATGATCTGCGTCTGGATCGCCTGACGCGGTTGGAAGAAGCCCTGACCAAGGCCGAGCCTGCCCTGCTCACCGCCATGTCCGACGATTTTTCCCATCGCAGTGCGCAGGAAAGTCGGACGTTTGACATCGACGTAAGTTTTGGAGAGATTCGCACCGCCAAGCGCCATCTCAAAGCCTGGATGAAAATCCGTCGTATCCGCACGCCGTTGATTTACAAACCCGCCCGCGCTGAAATTCGCCCCCAGCCATTGGGCGTGGTCGGCATCATTGCGCCGTGGAATTTTCCGGTGATGTTGTCGCTTGCCCCCATTGCCGCCGCCTTGGCTGCGGGCAATCGGGTGATGTTGAAACCCTCCGAATTGGCGCCGCGCACCTCCGCCGTCTTACGCGATATGATTGCCGAGGCCTTCGCCCCTGACGAAATCATAGCGATCATCGGCGGCCCCGATGTGTCGGCGGCGTTTTCCGCCCTGCCCTTTGATCACCTGTTCTTCACCGGCTCCACCGGGGTGGGGCGTAAGGTGGCCGAGGCAGCGGCGCGGAATTTAACACCCGTGACCTTGGAGCTGGGCGGAAAATCCCCCGCCATTTTGATGCCTTCTGCGGATCTCAACCGTGCCGCGCGGCGTATTGCTTGGGGTAAGACCGCAAATGCGGGGCAGGTCTGTGTTGCGCCCGATTATGTCTTGGTGCCGCGTCATAAAATTGGTCCGATGGCGGATGCGGTGATGGGCGCGATGATGCGGTTTTATCCGCAAGGTGCGCAAAGCCCGGATTTTGCCGGGATCATCACGGAACGTCACCTGACCCGGCTTGAGACACTGCTCTCTGAGGCGAAAACGCGTGGGGCCGAGGTGATCCGGCTTGAAGGCGGCACAGGAAATACCCGTAAATTCGCCCCTGCCCTTGTGCTTGACCCGCCTTTGGACATCGCCTTGATGCGGGAGGAAATCTTTGGTCCGATCCTACCGATCGTGCCCTATGACACGCCGCAACAGGCGCTTGAATTCGCCGCCGCGCGCGATCATCCGCTGGCGCTATACGTTTTTGCCGAAGATCGCGCCGAGCAAGATCTGTGGCTTGATCACTCCATTTCAGGTGGCGTGACGGTCAATGACACGGTGATCCATGTGGGGTTTGACACGCTACCCTTTGGCGGTGTCGGTGCCTCTGGTATGGGAGCCTATCATGGCCGCGCCGGGTTCGAGACGTTTTCCCATCTCAAACCCGTGGTGCGGCAAGTGAAATGGAACGGGATGGCTCTGATTGACCCCCCATTCAAAGGCCTCAAAGCCCGCCTTCTCAAACGCTTACGCCGCTTTATGTAACGGCTCACGCCACCTTGAGAGTGGGGAGAAGCGCGTTGAAATAGGCAATGGTGCGCGACAGGCCCTCTTCCAATGCCACGGTTGGCTCCCAATCAAGCGCCGCTTTGGCGCGGGAAATATCCGGTTTGCGCTGTTTCGGATCGTCTTGCGGCAAATTGTGAAACACAAGCGTCGAGCGCGAACCGGTCATCTCGATGACCTTTTCCGCCAATGCGCGGATGGTAAATTCACCCGGATTGCCAAGGTTGATCGGACCCGTTTCTTCGCGCCCGGTCTCCATCAACCGCAAAAAGCCTTCGACCAGATCATCCACATAGCAAAAGGACCGGGTTTGCGAGCCATCGCCATAAATGGTGATCGGATCGCCCAACAAGGCCTGCACGATGAAATTCGACACAACGCGCCCATCGGCGTGATGCATGCGCGGGCCATAGGTGTTGAAAATTCGCGCCACTTTGATCTCAAGCCCGTGCTGGCGGTGATAGTCAAAGAACAAGGTTTCGGCACAACGTTTGCCCTCATCGTAGCAAGACCGCGGGCCGATGGGATTGACGTTGCCCCAATAGTCTTCGGTCTGCGGATGCACCACGGGATCGCCGTAAACTTCGCTAGTGGAAGCCTGAAAGATTTTACATTTCAAACGCTTGGCCAGTCCCAACATATTGATCGCACCATGCACCGAGGTTTTCGTCGTTTGCACGGGATCGTGTTGGTAATGCACCGGCGAGGCCGGACAGGCGAGGTTGTAAATTTCATCCACCTCAAGATAGAGCGGAAAGGTCACATCATGGCGCAGGAACTCAAAGCGCGGATGCGTGTGCAAATGGTCGATGTTGCGTTTGGTGCCGGTGAAGAGGTTGTCGACACAGATCACATCATGACCTTGATCCAACAAACGATCCATCAAATGCGACCCAATGAACCCCGCACCTCCGGTGACAAGAATACGTTTACGGCTGTCATAAAGTCGCGCCATAGGGCTCTCCAAAATAGGGTTAGCCCATGCGGGCCGGATTGGCACAGGGGCTTATGCCCAATGCTCTTCGATAATCTGTGCCGCGCGTGCCGTTTCGCTCTCAAATGTCATTGCGCGGGCCAAGGCCTGCCCTGCAGCGGCGATTTTTTGCGCCTCCGTGTCATGGGTCCGAACCCAGTCCACTTTTTCGGCCAAATCAGACATGTCTGCCTTGACCGGGACGTAGTGTTCAAATGGCACCAACGTGTCGTAATACCATTGCCGAAAGCCAAACTGACTGTCCACTTTAAGCACGCAACAGCCAAGTTTCAGCCGTTGCATAAAGTTGCACCAAGCATTTGAAAACCCATCAATATCCAGTGCATATTTGTCACCGGCCCAAGCCTGCCAAGGGCGTTTCTGCGCCATCAAGCCCGCTTGCGCACATTGCGCTTCTTGGAGATGGGTCGTCCCAGCCACAAAACGGGCATCAACCCCCTGAATATCGCGGGCGGCCATGGCAAAGCGCAAACGCTGCATCACCCACGGCTTGTCCAGATGTTCGGGCTCAAGAGAAAAAAACCCGTGACTGTTGTTCTGTCCGCGCCAATAAATGGTATCTTTACGCTCCGACCACGCGGGGGCCTCACGCGCCAAACGATCCGTTTCAATATACCCGTGATCGCGGAAAAAATGTTGATCCGGGACCAAAACCTTACCCGAAAAGCAGGTTGAATAAGTAAAACGCGCAAAGCCCGGCCATTCGCCGTCTGAGAGATCGCACGAGATCCTCTCAACGGCGGGATCGGTTTGACTGAACCAATAAAGATAAGCTGGCGAAATATTCCGATGCAGCCCCGCGTGGCGCATGAGATACTCTTGATTATAGAGGTAAACATTTCGGCCTCGGTCTCTGACCAAGTGAAATTCATACTCCGATTTGACCTCGTCCGAAGCCGCGAAATCAAAGGCCACTGGCGCAACGCCCGCACGGTTGAAAGAGGTCTGCAAACTCTTTCTTACCTTCCGCCGGACCTTAAACGCTTTCAATGGACGTGGGCGGGCCATCGTCGATCTCCATAAAGTCAGTTATGTAAAATCAAACGTATAAATACGGTTATCGGCTAAAGAGGAAATGCATCACATCGCCATCTTGAACGATGTAGCTCTTGCCCTCAGCGCGCATTTTACCGGCTTCTTTCGCGCCAGATTCGCCCTTAAATTGCACAAAGTCTGCAAACGCGATGGTTTCGGCGCGGATGAAACCCTTTTCAAAATCGCCGTGGATGACGCCTGCCGCTTGCGGCGCGGCGGTGCCTTTTTGGATGGTCCAAGCGCGGGCCTCTTTCGGGCCGACGGTGAAATAGGTTTCCAAATGCAGCAATTCGTAGCCAGCGCGGATCAGACGGTCGAGACCAGCTTCTTCCAGCCCCATTTCGCCCAAAAACATCTCCGCTTCTTCCGCTTCGAGTTGGGAAATCTCTTCCTCGATCTTGGCAGAAATCACCACAGCGCCCGCGCCTTGCTCAGCGGCCATTTTGGCAACCGCTTCGGAATGCGCATTGCCGTTGGCGGCATTTTCTTCCTCGACGTTACAGACATAGAGGATCGGCTTTTGTGTCAAAAGTTGCAGCATCCGCCATTGCTTCATGTCATCCGGGTCGATCTCGACCGAACGGGCTGGTTTGTCGGCCTCAAGGGCGGCTTGGGCAGCGGCCAAAAGGCGATCCTGTTGTGCCGCTTCTTTGTCATTGCCTTTAAGTTTGCGCGCCAGATTGGCCCGGCGTTTCTCGATGCTTTCCAGATCGGCCAGCATCAATTCCATCTCGATCACTTGCGCATCATCAACCGGGTCCACACGGCCTTCGACATGGGTCACATCGCCGTCTTCAAAACAGCGGACCACATGGGCGATGGCATCACATTCGCGGATGTTGGCCAGGAATTGGTTGCCAAGGCCCTCGCCCTTTGAGGCGCCTTTGACCAGACCCGCGATGTCGACAAAAGTCATCCGCGTTGGAATGATCTGTTTCGACCCGGCAACCTCGGCCAGAGTGTCCAGGCGCGCATCCGGCACGGCAACCTCGCCCACGTTGGGCTCAATCGTACAGAACGGAAAATTCGCCGCCTGCGCCGCTGCCGTTTTGGTCAGAGCATTAAACAGCGTCGATTTGCCCACGTTCGGCAGCCCGACAATTCCCATTTTAAAGCCCATATCGCGTCCCTTTGTGCAGATTCCACGCGTGTCTAAGGCGCAAAGAGGCCTCGCGCAAGCCTTCCCCATTGCACTTAGCGCAAAGATCGGCCAAACCCGGTGAAGACTTGCAAGCCGGAGGCCCCTATGACCCGCATCGACGCCAAATTCGCCGAGCTCAAAGCTCAGGGCAAAAAAGCCTTTGTCGCCTATGTGATGGCCGGTGATCCCGATGTTGAAAAGTCGCTTGAGATTGTCAAAGCCCTGCCCCGCGCAGGTGTGGACATCATCGAACTGGGGCTGCCCTTTACCGATCCGATGGCCGATGGCCCGACCATTCAACTGGCCGGTCAGCGCGCACTGGATCACGGGATGACCTTGCAAAAGACCCTTGATATGGCAGCAGAATTTCGCAAAGGCGATACCACCACCCCGATCGTTTTGATGGGCTATTACAACCCGATCTATTCGCGCGGTGTCGACACATTTTTAGTCGATGCGGTTGAGGCCGGGATTGATGGGTTGATCATCGTTGATCTGCCGCCCGAAGAAGATGACGAACTGTGTCTTCCGGCGCAAAAGGCCGGGATGAATTTCATTCGCTTGGCCACGCCAACGACCGATGACAAACGTCTGCCAAAAGTGCTGACCAACACCTCGGGCTTTGTGTATTACGTTTCGATCACTGGGATCACGGGGGCCGCGGCGGCCTCTGGCGCCGATGTCGCCCCCGAAGTGGCCCGGATCAAGGCCAAGACCGATCTGCCTGTGATCGTGGGCTTTGGCGTGCGTACGCCGGAGAAGGCGCAAGAAATCGCCGCCGTTGCGGATGGCACCGTGGTCGGGTCGGCGATTGTGAACGAGATCGCACAAGGCAAGTCGGTGGATGAGATCATCGCCTATGTTGCCGCCTTGGCTGAGGGCACACATCGCGCCTAACCTGTTCTTTATACGCCAAAAACATAGCGCATTTCTTGCCGGGGGAGCGCAATGCTTTTCCCGCTCCACCTCCAAATACGGACATGAGGGCAGAGGCGGTACATCCGTATTTTTCTTGCCCTAGAGGGTGAATCGCCCTAAGTGCCCCTCACACCGTTCATCCCTTTTGAAACCGTGAGGGGACCCACGATGATCCAGACGCCTTACTACCTCATCGACAAGGCGCGCTTGTTGCCCAACATGGAAAAAATTGCCCGGCTGCGCGAGCGCTCTGGGGCAAAAGCGCTTTTGGCGCTCAAATGTTTTTCCACATGGCCGGCGTTCGATTTTATGCGCGACTATATGGACGGAACGACCTCGTCGTCGCTCTATGAGCTGAAACTTGGGGCGGAAAAATTCGGAAAAGAGACCCACGGCTATTCCGTTGGTTGGGCCGATCACGAGATTGACGAGGCGGTCAGCCATGCCGATAAGCTGATTTTCAACTCTCTCGGGCAGCTGGACCGCTTTGGCGACAAAGCATCGGGCATTGCCACCGGCCTGCGTCTCAATCCACGATTTTCGACCTCGGGTTTTGATCTCGCGGATCCGGCCCGACCGTTTTCGCGCCTAGGTGAATGGGACATGGACCGGCTGGAGGGCGCGCTGGATCGGATCAACGGCGTGATGATCCACTATAATTGTGAAAACCGCGATTTTGATCTGTTTTCGGCACAATTGACCCGGATTGAGGCCGAGTTTGGCACGTTTTTGAAACGTTTGGACTGGGTCTCTTTGGGTGGCGGCATTCATTTTACCGGAGATGACTATCCACTGGACAAGCTCGCGGATCGCCTCAAAGCCTTCTCTGATGCCATGGGCGTTCAGGTCTATCTTGAGCCCGGCGAGGCCTCGATCACCGGCTCAACCACGTTGGAAGTCTCTGTTTTGGATATCATTGATAACGGTAAAAAAGTTGCCATCGTCGACAGTTCGATTGAGGCGCATATGCTTGATCTGTTGATCTACCGCGAGACGGCAAAATTGCCGCAAAATGGCCACCATGCCTATCAAATCGCGGGAAAAACCTGTTTGGCCGGGGACATCTTTGGCGATGCCTTGTTCGACAAACCGCTTGAAATTGGCGATAAAATTTCGATTCAAGACGCAGCCGGTTACACAATGGTTAAAAAGAACTGGTTTAACGGTGTGCAAATGCCCTCCATCGCCCTGCGCGAATTGGATGGCTCCATCACTCTGGCCCGCTCTTTCGGGTATCAGGATTTCGTCGCGGCGCTCGGCTGAGCCTGCTTTCATTCACCACCCAAACGATAGGGGGTCTCGACCGTTGAAACGGAACGTACTCATCATTGGCGCTGGCGGCGTCGCTCAGGTCGTGGCGCATAAATGCGCTCAAAACAACGATGTGCTGGGAGATATTCATATCGCCAGCCGGACGCTTTCGAAATGCGACTCCATCCTTGAGACCGTGCATGCCAAAGGCGCGATGAAACAAGAGGGCGTTCTTGCGGCCCATCAGGTCGATGCGATGGATAGTGCGGCCGTTGCGACCCTGATCCGTGACATCGGCGCCCAGATCGTGATCAACGTCGGCTCCGCGTTTGTGAACATGACGGTGATGGATGCCTGTATCGAAACGGGTGCGGCCTATATCGACACTGCCATCCACGAAGACCCGGCGAAAATTTGTGAAATCCCGCCTTGGTATGGCAATTACGAGTGGAAAAAACGCGATCTCTGCGCCGAGAAAGGCGTGACCGCGATCTTGGGCGCAGGGTTCGATCCGGGTGTGGTCAATGCCTTTGCCCGCTTTGCCGCCGATCAAATGGACGAGGTCAAATCCATCGACATCGTCGACATCAACGCTGGATCGCATGGTAAATATTTCGCCACCAACTTTGACCCAGAAATCAACTTTCGCGAATTCACGGGCACGGTCTACTATTGGGAAGACCAGCAATGGAAAGAGACGTCAATGTTCGCCTCTGGCCGCGAGTGGGACTTGCCCGTTGTTGGCGTACAAAAGGCCTATCAATCCGGCCATGACGAGGTTCACAGCCTCGCCGCAAACTACCCCAAAGCCGATGTGCGGTTCTGGATGGGGTTTGGCGACCATTACATCAACGTCTTTACCGTTTTGAAAAACCTAGGTCTTTTGTCTGAACATCCGGTAAAGACCGCCGAGGGCCAAGAGGTCGTGCCGCTCAAAGTCGTCAAAGCCGTGCTGCCTGATCCGTCGTCTTTGGCTCCCGATTACACCGGAAAAACCTGTATCGGGGATTTGGTAAGGGGCGTGAAAGACGGCAAAGAGGTTGAGATGTTTGTCTACAACGTTGCCGATCACAAAGAGGCCTATGAAGAGGTCGGATCGCAAGGCATTTCCTACACCGCAGGCGTGCCGCCCGTGGCCGCTGCCATGTTGGTGGCCTCTGGCGCATGGGACGCAAAAACCATGAAAAACGTTGAAGAAATGGACCCAAAGCCGTTCTTTACGCTGCTGGACAAAATGGGTCTGCCGACCCGCGTCCAGATCGGCGGCCTCGGCGGCGAAGACAAAGCCTGGGACGTATAAACCCGCTACTCACCGCACTCAAAAAGCCCGCTGTATGGCGGGCTTTTTTATGTTCTCTGGACGTAATTTAAGAGTGTAGAAAGGCGAATCGCGCAAGGTCAAGATATTGAAACCAGCGAGACGTCCATGCCCTTCATTCGCCTCCTCTTTGTGATTTTCTTAACTGTAGCCTCCAATGTCGGCGCCCTGCACGCCTCGGACGGCGAGGCCTCATACGACCAACATGTGCTTTTGGTCGGGGAACAGGGGCCCTTGGTCATCGCCTTGTCAGCAGCATCTGTTTTGCCCAGGCCGGGATCGACGTCGCTCGAAATCGTCGGGTGATCGAACAAACCCGCATGGAGATTTCTACGGCGCTTGTGGCCCTTGCTGAGGGCAATGACGCCATCCCCCCGATCACCAATGGCAATATCCGCACCCAAATTGGCTCTGTCGAAATGGTTTGGAAAGGGCTCGACAAAAAAGCGGCGACCTTTCTATCGGAGACAGGTCTGACAGATGAAGAGGTGCTTAAACTCACGTTTAAATCGCAATCTCTGGAAAAACTCTGGCGCAATGTTGCACAATCTCTGGAGCTTCAGACCTCTGTGAACCAAGCGCCAGAAAAATTGGTCCGAACCAGGATCATCACCACCGCTACAAATCAAAGTCGACTGTTGCAAGAAGCAGGCAAAGAGGCCTGTCTCATTCATCTCGCGCACAAGTCGCAAGTGAGTGCGGCACAGGTGGAGACGCTCAAAGACATCCTTGCCACTTTCGATCAGAATATCTTTGAGCTGACCTTCGTGCGCCCGGCAAGCGCCCCCGCCCCACAGTCAGATGTGCTTGAACAGGCGGCGTTCAACACGTGGCAAGACTGGGTCGGGCTCGAAACGCTGTTTGAAGGGGTCATCGAAGACCCGAATGGCCAAGATATGATCAACCTATTGCCAGACATGTCCTATGGCATTGAATTTCTAAACATGAAACTCCACGAGAACATTGCTATTTTCATGAGCCTCTAATCTGCCACCCCCCTCATCAGTCTCGGGCTTTGGGCAACGCACCCCTCTCGAAACGTGGCGGACCCGATGTGCGACTATGCCCGTGCAAAACGTCGCAGCAATTGGTCTTGGCTCCGGCCTCAATATGTGCAAATTGGTTAATTAAGAAAACCAATTTGACCAGTTAGGATCAGAGATGCCCGTCATAACCAATATTTATGATCTCAAACGGCTGCACAAAATGCGCACGCCAAAGATGTTCTATGACTATTGCGAAAGCGGGTCCTGGACCGAGCAGACCTTTCGCGAAAACGTTACCGATTTTGACAAAATCCGTCTGCGCCAACGCATCGCCGTGGACATGACGGGCCGCTCCACCGCCTCTAAAATGATCGGACAGGATGTGGCCATGCCTGTGGCCCTCGCCCCTGTCGGGCTGACCGGGATGCAACGGGCCGATGGCGAAATCAAAGCGGCGAAAGCCGCGGCGAAATTTGGCGTCCCCTTCACCCTGTCAACCATGTCGATCTGTTCCATCGAAGACGTCGCCGAACATACCGGAAAACCCTTTTGGTTTCAGGTTTACACCCTCAAAGACGATGAATTCATGCGCCGTTTGATCGCCCGCGCCACGGACGCCAAATGTTCGGCTCTGGTAATCACCGTTGATTTGCAAATCATGGGCCAGCGCCACAAAGATCTGAAAAACGGCCTCTCCGCTCCGCCCAAGCTCACACCAAAATCCATCGCCAATATGATGACCAAGGCGCAGTGGGGCCTTGAGATGCTCGGCACCAAACGGCGCTTTTTCGGCAATATCGTCGGCCACGCCAAGGGCGTCACCAACCCATCCTCCCTGAGCGCATGGACCGCGGAAGCCTTTGATCAGTCACTCGACTGGAATCGGATCGCAGAGCTGCGCCGGATGTGGGATGGCCCCGTCATCCTCAAAGGCATTTTGGACGCAGAAGACGCCAAACAGGCGGCCAATATCGGCGCGGATGCCATTGTGGTCTCCAACCACGGCGGACGCCAACTTGATGGCGCGCTGTCTTCCATTCGGATGCTGCCCGAAATCATGGACGCCGTGGGCGACAAGATTGAGGTGCATCTCGACAGTGGCATCCGCTCAGGTCAAGACGTGCTCAAAGCCTTGGCTCTGGGGGCAAAAGGCACCTATATTGGTCGCGCGTTTGTCCATGGGCTTGGTGCCATGGGCGAAGCTGGCGTGACCAAGGCGCTTGAGGTGATCCAAAAGGAAATGGACACCACGATGGCCCTCTGTGGCCGCAAAACCGTGGATCAGGTCGACCGGGATATGGTCTTGGTGCCCGAAGATTTCGCCGGTCGCTGGGCGTAACCCCCGTCAGTTCTGCACACGGGTCAATGCAAGAACCGCAGGGATGATCAAAGCGAGCATCCCTGTGACACATAAAAACGCCACGCGCAGGCCGAAATGGTCGGACACGAAGCCGATGGTTGAAGGCCCGACAAAAAAACCGACAAAACCCAACATCCAGGCACGCGAAATGGCGACATTGCGGTGTCGGCGCGACACACGTTTGCCCAACAAGGACGTCGCGGTTGGCACGATTACCGCCATGCCAATCGCAGTGACGGCAATCCCAAAGAGGGCAATCGGTTGGGTTTGGGCCTGAGACAAGACCAACGCGCCAACCACCCCAAGGACGCCGGACCAAAACACCACGCGCGCCTCTCCGAGACGCTGTGTGCCAAGATGGCCCAAAAGGCGAAACCCAGCCATGGTAAACCCAAGCATGGAGGGGCCAAACCCGCCCTGCCCCGCCTCGCCGCCGAGTTCACGCTCAAGAAACAGCGCCGACCAGGATTCGATGGCGTTTTCCCCCATGAAGGACACAAACAACATCACCGCCACCAACAGGATCGGACGCCACGGCAAACCCGGCATCGCAGGCGTGGCCTCTTCATCCGTGTCCGGGACCACCGGGTCGCGCCCCTCAAAGGACAAGGCCCCCAACACCAAGACGCCCCCGCCCATGAGCGGCAAAATCTGTGCAATGCTCCACCCAGAATGACGCAGCGCCGCCACCAACACGGCTGCCGCTCCAAAACACAGGGAAAACATTGCATGATTGAGGTTCATAAGGTGCAGGCCATGACGGTCCTCGAGTTGTGACACCCGCAGATTGGCATTGATATCGAGGCTGGCAACAGCGATGCCCATTGCGGCCATCACGGGCAACAACCGGCCTGTGGATGTCACGAAGACGGGTAATTGTAGCACCAGAACCGACAGCACGGCGAGAAAAAGCAGGACGAAACGTCCGAGCGCCTCAGAGAGTTTCGGTGCGATATACATCGCCACCATTCCCCCCGCAGCGGAGCCCAATAGCGCAGTGCCGAATGCGGCATCACTGGCCTGTGCCTGAGCTTTAATGACGGGAACCATCGCGGCGAAGGTCCCCCAGATGACGCCAACCGCGCCCAAGGCCAACATGGGTCCACGCGAAAGTGTCAGCGCACGCAAAAAGGTTTTTGCCATGTCAGGCTCCAAAGCAGTGTTGAAACGGGTCAAAGGCGCATAATTCAAAGCGCTTTGACATAGATAGCTCGCCCCCTGCCTCCGCCACAAGTCGCATTTACGCCAAGTCGCACAGATGTGGGTAAGATGGGGCTTCCAATTCGGAAGAATCTCGCCTATACGCGCGACTTCATGCGGGACTACAGCCTTGGAGGAGTCCTGCCCTAACATTTGGAGACTTAAAATGGCTGGTGAGATTCCTGATCTTATTGCCACGGTACGCGCGGGGACAGGCAAGGGCGCCGCTCGCCAAGCTCGTCGTGACGGGTTTGTGCCGGGTATCGTTTACGGCGATGACAAAGAGCCGATGCCGATCAACCTTCCGTTCAACGTGCTGTTGAAACGCCTGAAAGCAGGCCGTTTCTTGTCCACACTGTTCAACCTCAAGGTTGAAGGCCAGGACGACGTGCGCGTGATTTGCCGTGGCGTTCAGCGCGACGTGGTGAAAGACCTTCCGACTCACGTCGATTTCATGCGTCTGCACCGCAACTCCCGCATCAACCTGTTCATTCCGGTTGAAATCGTCGGCGAAGAAGTGTCCCCGGGCATCAAAAAAGGTGGTGTTGTCACTCATGTGCGCACCGAAGTTGAGCTGATCGTGACTGCGGCGGATATCCCCGATCACATCACTCTCGACATCTCGAAAGGCTCCATCGGCGATGTGTACCACATTTCCGACATCGAGCTTCCTAAAGGCACCAAAGCCGTGATCGACCGCGATTTCGTGATCGCCAACATCACTGCACCGGCTGGCCTTGGCAGCTCCGATGACGAAGAAGAAACCGAAGAGGCAGTCGCAGAGGAATAATCCTCCGCCGCCCTGTTCTGGCATGGAAACGCGGGTCCTTCGGGGCTCGCGTTTTTCGTTTCATCCCCCCAATTCCCGGCCCAATCGTCATGCCCCTGTGATCTCGCCCCTTTAGCACGGGCACATGATGACACAGATTGCCTGCCACCGCGGCGCACGCTTATGCGCACCTGAGAACACATGTCCCGCCTTCGAGGCTGCTTTGGCACAGGGTGGGGATGTGCTTGAATTCGACGTGCGCCAAACCCGCGATGGCGTACTTTATGTGATGCATGACGAGACAGTGGACCGGACCACAAATGGCTCCGGTCCGATCGCCGAGATGACATCGAAAGAGGTCGATGCTTTGGACGCAGGCGCATGGTTTGATACGCGTTTTGCGGCAACGCCCGTGCCGCGTCTCGATGCGTTTTTGGACGCCTTCAAATCCCGCGCCGCCTTCTACATCGAAGTCAAGTGGGCCGATTGCGACGCCATCGCCCAAATCATCCATCGCCTCGACATCGCCGCGCAATGTTATACCTGCTCCTTTTCAGAACAAATGCACCTCGATATGCTGCGCGCCGCCCCCGATGTCGCCCAGATGGTGCATTGGCGACGCGGCCCACCTGAGGTGTTGACCGAAAAATTTGACGCCACCATCGTCGAATTCTATGCCTCCGATGACGCCGAGAATGATTTCACCCTTGAAAACGTCAGGGCGGCGCAAGCGGCAGGATTGGCCACCCAGGTCTATTCCGACACAGTCTCACCCGCGCTTTTTGCCCAAATCCGGGATTGGGGTGCCGGGTGCCTCAACACCGATCACGTCTCTGACTTTCATGCTTTTCGCACTGCTCAGGACTCGCCAAAAGCGCCATGACACGCTAGGTCTTCGCCAAAGGAGACTGCCATGCGTTTGTTTGTCGGCCTCGGAAATCCGGGCACGAAATATGCGGGAAACCGCCACAATATCGGATTTATGGTTGTGGACCGGATCGCAGAGGATCACGGATTTGCACCTTGGCGGTCCAAATTTCAGGGACAGGTGTCTGAGGGCAAACTGGGCTCCGAAAAGGTGATCTTGATCAAACCTGAAACCTTTATGAACCTTTCCGGCCAATCGGTGGGCGAAGCGATGCGGTTTTACAAACTCACCTCGGCCGATGTGGTGGTGTTTCACGACGAGTTGGACCTCGCGCCCGGCAAGGTGCGGGTCAAAACCGGCGGCGGGCATGCCGGGCACAACGGGTTGCGTTCCATTCATCAACATATCGGAGCGGACTATGACCGGGTGCGTTTGGGCATTGGCCATCCGGGGCATAAGGACCGTGTCGCGCCCTATGTTCTGTCAGATTTTGCCAAAGCGGATCAGAACTGGCTTGATGATGTGATCCGGGGCTGTTCCGATGGTGCGGCGTCTCTGGCCGCGGGCGAGGCTGCGAAATTTTCCAATGCCGTCGCCTTGCGCACCAACCCGCCCCGGCCCTCGACCGGAGCCAAAGCGGGCGATCCAAAACCCATTCCCCCGGCCCCGACGTCAGACAAGCCTGAGGCACCAAAATCGCCTTTCGACACGTTGCGCGACAAATTCCGTTAGGCCGTCCCCTTGACCACGGAGCCACACCCTCTACCTTGATCCGAAAGGAGATGCGCGATGGTCACCCCTTCCCCGTCGATCAATGTTCTGGGCGGCGCTTTGGCGCCCTGCTCGACCGATCCGATGACGGGCTTTTTTCGCGATGGGTCGTGCAACACTTGCGCTGAAGATGCCGGCTCGCACACCGTCTGCGCGGTGATGACCGACGAATTTCTCGCCTATTCCAAATATGTCGGAAATGATCTGTCGACGCCGCGGCCAGAGTTTGGCTTTGCCGGGCTCAAGCCGGGGGATGCGTGGTGCCTTTGTGCGGCACGGTTTTTTCAGGCTCATGATGAGGGCTGTGCGCCCAAAGTGTCCCTGCGTGCGACCCATAACCGCGCCCTTGAGATTGTGCCTCTTGAGGTGCTCAAAGCCCATGCCATAGAGGCACTTTAGGCGGCTTCATCGTCGCGTAATGTCTCAACCGTGACACCATCCATCAAATCATCAATGAACAGACTCAACAGCTGGGCCGCGCCACTCACGCCCGCTTTGCGGTAGACCGCGCCCATCTGTGCCTTGACCGTGCCTTCCGATGTGGCGCGCACCGACGCAATATCGGAAATGGACAGGCCCTTGATCAAAAACAACGCCACATCGCGTTCGGCGGGTGTCAGCGACCAGGTCGCAAATCGTTCCTCCAACACATCGACAAAAGCCGACGAGGCCCGGCGCAATTTATCCTCGGCTCTTTGCCGGTGACGCAATGAACGATGAAGCGCAATCCCCCCCAGCCCAAGGCCAAGGAGCAGCCCGACAGCGGCCAGAATTTCGATAAGCTCACGGGTTTGCCACGCGATCGGGTTGGCACGAAGACCGATCACAGATCCAAGGATGTCGGAGACAAAGAAAAACGCGCAGATGGCCTGCACGATGAAAATCGTCAAAATTATATAGCGTTCTTGCAAACGCATCCCTCCCTTTGCCGCATAAAATGGGATTGCGGCCTCTGCTCAGTCCTCGCTGTCGTCGTCAGACTCGTCGTCGTCTCCACCGTCATCCTCTTTGTCGTTCTCGTCGCGGCTATCCTCGTGGTCGTCGTGATCTGAGGAGCTGTTGTCGTCGTCTTGGTCATCGTCTTGGTCATCGTTTTGATCATCGTCCTGGCTGTCCTCAGCCTCATTATCCTCATCGGACGATGTGTCGTCCTCCGGCCCCTGCCGGTCATCTCGCCCCCCCGAACTGTCAACAATCCGCGGGGCTTTGTTCCCCATCTCATCCTGCCAAAAATCACGCAAAATTTCGCCGGTGACCGGATTGAGAATGATCTCACGCCTTTGACCGTTGCCCGTCGCCACAAAGCGCGTCCGCCCCAACAAAGTGCGGCCCACAGTGATCTTTTTGAACCCCTGCTGACGTAATTGCGCAAGGATCATATCTTCGGCAGGCTGTGCCCGTGCGGCCCCGCCCATGGTGAGCGCCGCAGACAGCCCTATAAAAAAGCGTCTTCGATTCATCGTCTATCCTCACCTAAAAAACGTCTCCCGCGCGGTTTCGCGGGGGACGTCATGGGGTCATTTGGCACAGCTATGCGCCGTGCCAAAGGCGGAACGCCCGCGGGGGTTAGTGGTCGTCGCCACCATCATCGTCGCTGTCGTCGCCATCATCATCGTCGCCACCATCATCGTCGCCATGGTCGTCACCACTGTCGTGAGAGCTGCCATGGTCATCGTCGTTGGCATCATCGTCGTCACTTACATCATCGCCTTCATCTCGACCATGATCATCGTCAGCATAAGTATCACCATTATGCTGCTCAATGTCATCAAGCTCATCCGCCAAATCATTGTCGGAAAGACGCTCACTCTCCCGTTTGCGGATTTGGTTGGTGGCATTGTCAAAGGTCACTTCGATCTTTTCACCATCCACAAGCACCTCCACTTTGGTGGTGCTGGCGCGGCGTTTGATTTCGATTTTTTGCGCGCCGGGGAACATATCGACAATCTCTTGCGTGGTCAGCTCGGCAAATGCCGAAACGGGGACTGCTGCGGCAAAGAAGGCGATGGATGTCAAAAGTACTTTATGCATGGGTCGGTCCTTTTCGAAGGGATCAGGTTTCAATGAATGGGGCGTGGGATCACGCCCGGCATGGCCTCACCTTCACCGACAAACCTGACTGAGTTCTACCAACCACGGGACTAAACCCGGTGCCATAAACCCCCGCCCTACGGCCCTAAACCTGAGTTTAGGGTATGAAAAAGGGCCGCTCCCAACAGGAACGACCCTCATAGCGCATTGATATATTTACTTTATTTAAGATCGCGACCCTCAGAGCCCGCGATGTTCACGCCCAGATGGCGTGCCACAGTAAAGATGTCTTTGTCGCCGCGCCCACACATGTTCATCACGATGATATGGTCTTTCGGCAAGGTCGGCGCCAATTTCATCACATGGGCCAACGCGTGCGACGGTTCGAGCGCCGGGATGATGCCTTCGGTGCGGCAGGAAAACTGGAACGCTTCCAACGCCTCTTTGTCGGTGATCGAGACATATTTGGCGCGACCGATGTCATTGAGCCACGCGTGCTCTGGCCCAATGCCCGGATAATCCAAACCGGCAGAAATCGAGAAGCCTTCGAGAATCTGCCCATCGTCGTCTTGCAGCAAATAGGTGCGGTTGCCATGCAACACGCCCGGACGCCCGCCCGTCAAAGAGGCGCAATGTTCCATTTTCTCGTCCACGCCTTTGCCACCCGCTTCGACGCCGATGATGTTGACGCTCTCCTCATCGAGGAACGGATAGAACAGCCCCATGGCGTTGGAACCGCCCCCAATCGCCGCGATCACTGTATCGGGCAAACGGCCTTCGCCCTCTTGCTCGGGCAACTGCCACCGGACCTCTTTGCCGATGATGGATTGAAAATCGCGCACCATTGCCGGGTATGGATGCGGCCCGGCCACCGTGCCGATGCAATAGAACGTGTCGCGCACATTGGTCACCCAATCGCGCAGCGCATCGTTCATCGCGTCTTTCAACGTGCCGCGACCGGATTTCACCGGCACAACCTCGGCCCCCAAAAGCTGCATCCGGAACACGTTGGGCATTTGCCGCTCGACATCATGCGCGCCCATATAGACCACGCATTTCAGGCCAAATTTGGCACACACCGTCGCCGTGGCCACCCCGTGCTGCCCCGCGCCGGTTTCAGCGATGATCCGGGTTTTGCCCATGCGGCGCGCCAAAATAATCTGGCCCAGCACATTGTTGATTTTATGTGCCCCGGTATGGTTGAGCTCGTCGCGCTTGAGATAAATCTTCGCGCCGCCCAACTCTTCGGTCATCTTTTGCGCGTAATAGAGCGGGCTTGGACGACCAACATAGTGTTTCCACAGATCCTCCATTTCGGCCCAAAATTCAGGGTCGACCTTGGCTTTCTCATATTCCTCTTCCAAAGAGAGGATCAGCGGCATCAGTGTCTCAGACACGAACCGCCCGCCGTAATTGCCAAAGCGGCCCTTTTCGTCAGGGCCGTTCATGAAGCTGTTGAAAAGATCGTTCATCGCGATGCTCCTTTGCGGATCCACATGGATGTAGCTCACGGGCGCGGGCCGGTAAAGCGCGCCCGTCTTCATTGCAGGGAAAATACTCGAAAAAGCCGGTCAGGCGCCCCGGATGGCGGCCATAAAGGCGCGTATTTTGGCCGGGTCCTTCACCCCTGGCGCGCTTTCGACGCCAGAGGACAAATCAACCTGTTTCGCGCCAGTCATTTGGATCGCAGAGACCACGTTGTCCGCCGTCAATCCACCCGCCAACATCCACGGCGCATTCCATGCCCGTTTGGAAATCAGCCGCCAATCAAAGGAGACACCATTGCCACCGGGAATGACCGCGCCTTTTGGGGCTTTGGTATCGACCAAAATCTGATCCGCGACCATGCCATAGGCATCCAGCGCCGCCAAATCTTCAGGCCCAGAGACGCCCACAGCCTTCATCACCGGCAAGCCATAGCGCGCACGGATGTCCGACACCCGATCAAGGCTTTCCGTGCCGTGAAGTTGCAGCATATCGAGCGGCACCTGATCGGTGATCCGATCCAGTTCCGCATCGGTGGCATTCACCACCAAAGCGACCTTGGCCACCCCCGTAGGCACCTCAACCGCCAGCGCACGCGCTTGGGGAATATCGACATAGCGGGGGGATTTCGGAAAAAACACAAAGCCTAAATATTGCGCTCCGGCCTCAACAGCCACGTCGACCGTCTCAGGCGTGCTCAGCCCGCAAATTTTAACACGTGTGTCCATGGAGCTGTTCTAGTGCACTCAGTTTTCCAAAAGCGCGAGGACTTCATCGCCCTCACTTTTGGCTTTGGCGGTTTTCAGCTTGTTGACTTCGCGCGCCAGTTTTTCTTTTTCGCGTTTATGGCCTGAGGCGGCGGAGCGGTGTTTGTACTCACGCATGTATTCCCAGACAAAGCCGATCAAAAGCCCGGCGACAATCGCGCCAAAGATCACCACAAACATCGGCAAACTCACCGACAAGGACAGCCCAGTCAGGCCGGCCAATTCTACGGGCAAAAGGTGGAGCACAACAACATCGCGGTTGGCCAAGGCCACAGTGACCAGCACCACGGCAAGAGCCGCGAGAAACGCGTAACGGATGTAGCGCATCAGCGCCCCCTTCCTGTATGTCAAAACTCACTCGCCGTTTAGGCGATCGCGCAACAGCTTACCCGTTTTGAAAAACGGCACATGCTTTTCGTCAACCGGAACGCTTTCGCCAGTGCGCGGATTGCGTCCCAGTCTTGCATCCCGTTTCTTGACGGAAAAGGCGCCAAATCCGCGCAGTTCGACTCTGTCGCCACGCGCCATTGCTTCGATGATCTCTTCAAAGATCGTGTTCACGATCCGCTCAACGTCGCGTTGATAAAGATGCGGATTCTCATCAGCGATCTTCTGGATCAGTTCAGACCGGATCATGAAGTCCCCCCTTGGTTTGGGCGCGTTTCTTTCAAGCGTCACACCTTATCATCTGAGATATAGGATCATACGCAGCGCGAACAACAGTCAGGGTTGTACGGCATTGCAGCAAAGCCCAGTTTTCGATTTTTGGCGCAACACTTTGACGTTCTCATTTGTCCTATGACTATAGGATGGGATCGTTTGGCGGGGAATAGGGTCCGAGGCATGGAATGAATTTTTTTGCCCCTAATGTGCTGAGATTTAGCCCAAAAATCCAAAAACCTCACAATTTCGTCGGCCAAGGAGACATCCGACAGAACGCTGCGCTGCGGCGAAGCCAAAGCGATTCGGGCAGGCTGCCGCTGGGGGAGGCCTCCATTGCGCTCATGCAAAAAGGCCCCGCGATAAAGCAGGGCCTTTTCAAAGTCTTGATCGCACTTAAAGCGTCACACCTTTCCCCTGTCTCAGGTTAAAGGCGTGACGCGTTAGGCGAAGTGATTATTCGTCGCCAGACTTCAGAGCCGCGCCGAGGATATCGCCCAAGGACGCGCCAGAAGCGGAAGAGCCATACTGTTCGACGGCTTCTTTTTCTTCAGCGATTTCGCGTGCTTTGATCGACAGACCCAAACGACGGGTTTTCTGATCAACGTTGGTCACGCGCACATCGAGGTGATCCCCGATTTGGAAGCGCTCAGGGCGTTGATCGGCACGATCACGGGACAGGTCAGAGCGGCGGATGAAGGATTTCGCGCCTTCATATTCCACTTCGATCCCGCCTTCTTCGATCGCGGTCACAGCCACGGTGATGATCGAGCCGCGTTTCACGCCCTCAACTGCACCGGAGAAGCTGTCGTCGAGACCTTTGATGGAGAGAGAGATACGCTCTTTCTCAACATCGACCTCGGTGACAACGGCTTTGACCATGTCGTTCTTGTGGTAGTTCTGGATGGCGTCTTCGCCACGCTCGTCCCAGGACAGATCGGACAAGTGAACCATGCCGTCGATGTCGCCCGGCAGACCCACGAACAGACCGAATTCGGTGATGTTCTTGACTTCGCCTTCGACAACGGTGCCTTCCGGGTGGGTTTCAGCAAAGAGTTCCCACGGGTTGCGCATGGTTTGTTTGAGACCGAGGGACACGCGACGTTTCGCGGTGTCGATTTCGAGAACCATGACTTCCACTTCCTGGCTTGTGGACACGATTTTGCCCGGATGGACGTTTTTCTTGGTCCAGGACATTTCAGACACGTGAACAAGGCCTTCAACGCCCGGCTCAAGTTCCACAAATGCGCCGTAATCGGTGATGTTGGTGACGCGACCGGTGTGCACGGTTTCGAGTGCATATTTGGTCTCAACAGCATCCCACGGATCGTCCTGCAGCTGTTTCATGCCGAGGGAGATACGGTGGGTCTCTTTGTTGATCTTGATCACCTGAACTTTGATCGTTTCGCCGATGGCGAGGATCTCGGACGGGTGGTTCACGCGACGCCATGCCATGTCGGTGACGTGCAACAGGCCGTCAACACCGCCGAGGTCCACAAACGCACCGTATTCGGTGATGTTTTTGACCACGCCGTCAACTTCCTGACCTTCGGTCAGACCGCCAATGACTTCTGCGCGCTGTTCTGCACGGGATTCTTCAAGGATCGCACGACGCGACACAACGATGTTGCCACGACGACGGTCCATTTTGAGAACCTGGAACGGCTGCTTGAGACCCATGAGCGGGCCAGCGTCGCGCACGGGGCGCACGTCAACTTGGGAGCCCGGAAGGAACGCAACAGCGCCGCCGAGGTCAACCGTGAAGCCGCCTTTGACGCGACCAAAGATAACGCCATCGACGCGCTCTTCGGATGCATAGGCTTTTTCCAAACGATCCCAGGCTTCTTCGCGGCGGGCTTTGTCACGCGAAATGACAGCTTCGCCACGGGCGTTCTCGACACGGTCGAGGAACACTTCGACCTCGTCGCCAACGGCAACGGAGGGAGCTTCACCAGGATTTGCGAATTCTTTAAGATCGATGCGGCCTTCCATTTTGTAGCCGACGTCGATGATGGCTTGGCCTGCTTCAATCGCAAGAACCTTACCGCGGACAACCGAGCCTTCTGCCGGGGTGTCAATTTCGAAGCTTTCATTCAAGAGGGCTTCGAAGTCCTCCATAGATACGTTCTGAGCCATGTGGTCTCAATTTCCTTTTCAAACGTTTATACGGGCCATGCGGTTGTCTCCGCCGGTCTTCAATTACGATTTGCCTGCTCATTCTTCGAACACGAAACGATCAGGGGGAGAGCTTCCCCACCCCTGTGTCATTCGCTTTGTGCGACCTGATTGCCTCGTTAACAGTCGCGCATATAGGAGAGTTTCTCCGGTTTTGCAAGAAATGATGCCCTCTCTCTCACTTTACCGCGCAACAGCACAGTCCATCTTCCACACCGGTTTTTTAAGAATCACCTACGAATCATCAGCGGACAAACGCATTCGACGCCCGCCAAGTCGGCTCAGCGCCGCCAAAATGACTTTAAAAATGTCAAAAATTTAACTCAAAAACATCAAGATTGATTGGACATAAGACTAATTAACAGTCAATTTGAATAATTTCCAAAATGGAAACAACGACAATTTTAATTTCAACTCATTGTTTTATAATGAAATATTAAAAATAAACACAACCCAAGGCAGAAACTAGCCCTCAATTAGATTTGACTCGCCAAATGCGTGTAGTCACTGTGACTGTAATCACAATGATTTCATCATGGAGTGCCCCATGCCCAGTTCCACGATCGACGCAGTCGCATATAACGGCTCCCTGCTCTCCTTGGATTTGCTCTCAGGATCACAGACACTCGTGCTTTCCTCCTTCGGGTCGACAACATCAGGAACCTTCACAAACGACGACGCGGTCTTTGATTCCAACGATGACGGCGTCGCCACATTCAATGGTGAGCCCGTCACCTATATCGGCTCCGGCACCGCGACACCGGGCGTTGAAGTGCTTGGTGTTGTCGTGCCCCTTGGCACATCAAAGGATATCGTCGCTTTCGAAGCTGGCGGTCAGATTTACTTCGTCTACCCCGATGGCCCTCCCAATCTGCTGTCCGCAGTGGCCGTCGTCATTGACCTTTCCCCCGCGCCTTACTCGGACTTCACCCCGGTATGTTTTGGCGCAGGTACGCTCATCCTCACCCCCAGTGGAGAGCGTGCCGTGGAGACCCTTCAACCCGGTGATTTCGTACTTGATATTGAAGGGTCTCCACAAGAAATCAAATGGATCGGCAAAAAAACGATCCCCTTGCGTGACATCACCTGCCACGAAACACGCAAACGCTTGGCCCCCATCTGCATCCATGCAAATGCGTTTGGACCGGGTCGCCCCCACACGGACCTCTACGTCTCGCCCCAACACCGCATCCTGATCGAAGGTCACGCGGTCGAATTGCTCCTTGGGATGGACGAAACCCTATGCCCGGCAAAATCCTTTATCGGCCATCAGGCATCGCAACACCTCGACGCAAAAGAAGTGACGTATTACCACATCCTTTGTGACACCCACTCCGTGATCCATTCAAATGGCCTTGCGACCGAGACGCTTCTTCTTGGTCAAGTTGGCCTTCGCAGCCTCACCCCCGACGACATCGCAGAAATTCTTGCCATCTTCCCGGAATTCAAAGACCTCGACGCAGGATATGTGCTCCCGGCCTATGCTATCGCAACGAATCGCGAAGCCCGGTTGCTCAGCTGTACAGTCATTTAGAAGACTAGGCGTCATCTCGCCCATTGTGGCGAGATGACGCCGACATCCTGCCAGCCTATGGCAAAATGCGACTTTTGTCCTACCCAGTCACCGCAAAAACAACTATAAGGTTAGTGACTACGGAAATTTATAACCTGACTATCGCAAATACGCACAAAGAGATCTGCCTCCCCAAACAGGAAAAGTGATCAAATGTTTTTTGATCCAAATCAAAGCCGTGATATGCATCTTGACTATGGTTTTTTAGGCCTAAATCGAAGGCCAGTATATGTCAGATGGGTGCTAACACTTAATGGGAATGGATCAGACTATTTTTGCACAGCTCGCGCAGTTGCGGGTTTTGCTTCACAATATGGAAACAGATTTGGGTCTCAGCACCCTGTCTCGGAACGAGAAAGATATATTTCTCGCATTCTGTGCTGTGTCCGATGCCGGCATGTGCACGACAGAACGGGTGCGAGCTCAGCCCACCCTTCGCGATGTGTCTCAGCCTACGTTTCACCGCGCTCTCAAACGGCTGATCGAAAAAGGCTTTATCGAAAAGTCCGACGATCTGCCGCACGGGTCTTACCGGATCAAAGATCAAAACGCGCAGAACACATAGCAACAGCTTTTGTCAAAAGACCAATATTGAGGGGTTGCGTATGTTGAGTTCGACCCGCGTCACCCACTCTTCTCCTTTTTCGGTCTTGCGCCCAGTCGCGGTTCATAGCGGTGCGTTGTTTTTGGCAATGGCGGTCACTTGGTTGGTGATCTCACCGCTCCAAAAACTGATCTTGCCCCAAATAGGGATGCTAGGCGGAGGCGCGATCTTGATCTACCTCCCATTCGGGATCAAAATCATCTCCGCCTTTTTCGAGGGCTGGCGTTCCATTTTATACTTGCTCCCCGGTGCCATTCTTGCATCAGTTCTGTTTATAGATTTGCCGTGGGGATCAAGCCGCACATATATTTCCTTATGCATCAGCTATGGCACAGCGCCGTTCATCTTTTCCGCCATCGACTGGGCATCACGCTGCGGGCACCATGTCCCCCCAAGCCCGGAGTTGAGCTGGCGTAAACTCATCGCGGTGGGCTTTCTCTCCTCCATCATGATCAGCCTGCTCATCCATATTTTCTATGTCCCCCACGACACGGCCTCTTTCGACCTGCGGCTCAACGCGATCAAATTCGCGCTGGGTGACATGCTTGGGCTGATTGCCGTTCTGGCGCTTCTGCCGCCTGTCTTGAATTTCGTGCTACACCGCGCAAAACCAAACTAATCCGTCTCCAGTCGGCGCAGCGCGGAGACAAAAAGGCCGGAACTGATTCACTCAGCCCCGGCCTTTTACACCATGGGATCAGTCGATCTCTCAATTGATCTCGGTGATCAAATCTTCTGCGGGCTTGCGCACTTTTTTCATCGGGGCCAACCAATCCCCCTCAGACGCACGGGTGCCCAACGGCAGGATCACCACGGTTTTCAGGCCCTTGTCTTTCAAACCAAGGATCTCGTCGAACTGCGCCGGATCAAACCCTTCCATCGGCGTGCTGTCGACCCCCAGTTCGGCGGCGGCGGCCAAGGCAAAGCCCAGTGCGATATAGGCCTGACGAGCGGCATGTTCAAAGTTCACGTGATCTTCGCGCGGCAGATACATGGATTTGAGGTTGTTGTAATAGCCTTCCAACATCTCACGCGTGCCAGGGCGCTCGGCGGCATGGTGGTCCACCACGGCGTCAATACGCGCGTCGTTATACCCATCAAAAGCGGCAAACACCAAAAGATGCGAGCCATCGGTCAACTGTTCTTGACCATAGGCAGCGGCTTTTAGTTTTTCACGCAGCTCAGGATTGCGGATCACAAAGAGGTGGAACGGCTGAAGCCCGGACGACGTCGGCGCTTTGCTGATCGCTTCGACGATCTGAGCAACCTTTTCTTCGGAGACAGGTTGGGACGGGTCCATTTTTTTGGTGGCATAACGCCAGTCGAGTTTATCGAGGAACATGCGTAAAGTCCTTTGTGTGTGAAGTGGCACGCGTACTCCGCGTGTCTTACGCTCAAATATGGGCCAAACGCCTCCTCTTACAAGCGCACAGCTCGCAGCCAATGCCACCGCACGACATTACCCAACACATTGATACAATAACAAAAAACAAGAACAGTGCGGGCACGCTCATATGCTGCGCGCCAATGCGCAGCCCGGTGTGCGCCCTTATCCCCTGCGACGCGCCTCGATCAGCGCCACGACCCGTGCCACCGCCTCATCAATACTCATCTCCGAGGTGTCGATCAGCACCGCATCTGTGGCCGCCGCCAGTGGGGCCGTGGCACGCGCGCTGTCACGCGCATCGCGTTCGCGCAGGTCTTCCAACACGTGCTCAACCGTGACCTCTTCGCCTTTGCCCTGCAATTCCGCATGACGTCTCTGCGCGCGCACTTCATCGGTGGCGGTGACGAAAAGTTTCACCTCCGCGTCCGGACAAATCACCGTGCCAATGTCACGCCCGTCCAAAACCGCCCCGCCTTCGCGCCGGGCAAAGGCCTGTTGAAAATCGACCAATGCCGCGCGCACTTCGGGTTCTGCCGCCACGCGGCTTGCCGCCTGCCCCGCATCCCCCGTGCGTAAATCGTCGCGTTTGAGGTCTTCGGCGCGCAGGCTTTGTGCCGCCTCAAGCGGCGTGAGCCCCTGAAACGTCTTCACCCCGGTCGCACGATAGAGCAACCCAGTGTCCATATGGGCAAAACCGAAATGATCCGCGACCGCCTTGGCGATCGTGCCTTTTCCGGCGGCGGCGGGTCCATCAATTGCAACGCAAAAACTCATGGCATTTTCCTTCTAAGGGATGCTTACGCTGCCCGCTCACGCGGGCAAGGTCAAGAGCCTCAGTTGTTCCGCGTGATCGCTGCGCCAAGTCCCGCCATCAGCTTTTCGAACACCGGGAAAGAGGTGGCAATGGGGCTACCGTCATCAACCGTGACAGGCGTGTCAGAGGCCAGCCCCATGACCAAAAACGACATCGCAATACGGTGGTCGATATGGGTGGCACAGGTCGCGCCGCCTTTGACGCCCTTGCTCCCGCGCCCATGTACGATCAGCGTGTCGTGATCCTCTTCGATCTCCACACCGCAGGCCTCAAGCCCACGCGCCATAGCATCAATGCGGTCGCTTTCCTTGACCCGCAGCTCTTTGACGCCGCGCATCACGGTCGTGCCCTCGGCAAAGGCGGCGACGACCGAGAGGACCGGGAATTCATCAATCATTGAAGCGGCCCGCTCAGACGGCACCTCTATGCCTTTGAGTTGGGAATATTTCACCCGCAAATCGGCGACGGGTTCGCCGCCCTCGGTCCGTGGGTTTTCAAAACTGATATCCGCGCCCATTTCGACCAGCGTTGTGTAAAGCCCGTTGCGGGTCGTATTCTGGCTGACGCCCGGCACAAACACTTCGGACCCTTCGACGATCAACGCCGCACAAACAGGAAAGGCCGCCGATGATGGATCGCGCGGCACCGCGACCTCTTGCGGGGTCAATTCCGGGCGGCCCGTCAGGGTGATCTTGTGATAGCCGTCCGGCGTGGTCTCGGTGGTCAATTCTGCGCCAAACCCGACCAACATCCGTTCGGTGTGATCGCGCGTCATTTCCTTTTCGATCACCACGGTCTGCCCCGGTGCGTTCAACCCGGCCAGCAACACCGCAGATTTCACCTGCGCGCTTGGCACCGGGGTCTCATATTCGACCGGAACAGGCTCCGCCGCGCCGATCAACGTCAAAGGCAACCGCCCCTCAGAGCGGCCAACGGATTGCGCCCCAAACAGCGCCAAAGGATCGGTCACCCGCCCCATCGGCCGCTTGCGTAACGATCCGTCGCCCGTGAACGTGGTGCAAAAATCATGGGTCGCGACCGCCCCCATGATCAAGCGCACGCCGGTGCCGGAATTGCCGCAATCAATCACATCAGCCGGTTCAGTGAACCCGCCAACGCCGACGCCATGCACCGTCCATTCGCCCGCGCCCTCGCGGATCACATCCGCGCCCAGCGCCTGCATCGCCTTGGCGGTATCCAACACATCCTCACCTTCCAAAAGCCCGGTGATTTTGGTCTCCCCCACAGCCATCGCGCCGAAAATCAGCGCCCGGTGGGAAATGGATTTATCCCCCGGCACCGCCGCCGTGCCCTTGAGGGGGCCGGATTTGCGCGCAGTCATCGGGATCGGGGTGCCATGGCTCGACATGTGTCTCTCCTCACATTCTTCGCAGACCTGATAGCGCAACCCTGAGGTCCGGTCTACCACGTCTTCGTCAGGGCGCGTCGCTGGCGCGCACGCGACCAAAACTAGCGCGCAATTCCTACGCCTTAGACCTTGCGAAATGTCATGTAATGCGGGGTACGGCCTTCGCGAATGGCCTTTTGTTCATAGCGCGTCGAAGGCCAATCGGCCCATGGCTTGCGCCAGTCTTCGGGCCCTTCCGCGAGCCATTCAAACCCGGCCTGCGGCACCTCCTCCATAGTCTGACGCACATAGTCGGGGATGTCCGTCGCGACCCGGAATTCGGCAGCGGGTTTGAGAACCCGATGCAGCGGTTCAAGGTGCTCGGCGGTGACAAAGCGGCGACGATGGTGGCGTTTTTTCGGCCAAGGATCGGGGTAATTCAGGAAGGCTTTTTCAATACAACCCTCAGGCAGCACATCAAACAGATCGCGGACATCGCCCGCGTGGATTGAGGCGTTTTGGACCTCAGGCGCGCGCCGCAGCCGCCCCAAAAGTGCGGCAACTCCGTTCACATAGGGCTCGCACCCGATGATTTCGACATCAGGATAGGTCTTGGCCATATGCACCAAATGTTCGCCACCACCAAAGCCGATCTCAAGCCAGATCGGTTTCCCGCCATAGCGGGTGGCCAGATCAAGCAGGGTGCGGTCGGGGTTTTCTTCCCAAGTCACAGGGCCGGGCGACAGGCCATCAAGGTCCTCGACAAGGTAATCTTTTTGCGCCTGATTGAGCGTCTTACCATGGATGCGACCATAGAAATTGCGCCACGGTGCGCCGGATTCGTGCGTTTGATCGTCGGACATGGAAAACTCCGCTTAAAACCTTTGGCCGTTCATTGCATCGCGCGTGGATGACAAAAGGCCCACAACATCGCGTCTTCGGACAGTGCATCCCGAAAATTTTGCCAAACCTTCACGATACGCTGTGTTCAAGCGGGGCTTTTGCCAAGAAATCCGACGCAGGGCAAGCTCAGACCCGTTGGATCAGGAAAAGCCCGCCCGCCATCATGGCCATGCCCGCGCCTCGCACTGCGGAAATCTGGACTTTTGCGGCTCCAAACAGGCCGAAATGGTCGATCACGCCAGCGGAGAGAATCTGTCCAAGCAAGACAAAGAACACCGCATTTCCGACACCGAAACGCGGCGCAATCGACGTGATGGACAGGATGTAGAAGGCAAACAGGACGCCGCCGCCGAACAGATAGGCGGGCTGATGCAAAAGGGTTGAGACCGGCACAGAAGATCCCAACACCGCGCGATACAAAAAAATTGAACTGAAGGCGACCACAGCAAACACAAGAGCGGCCAATGCAGGTGAGCCGAGCCGAGCGCCAAGCTGGGCGTTCAGCGCCGCAAAGATCGGGATGCCGACCCCGGCCAAAAGCATGACCAAAGGATCTCTTAACGTGTCGGACATATCTTTTCCTTTAAAGACTTCGCTCGCCTCGCGCGTCAGCCGCGTCCACGATAAGGTGGCACGCCCTGTTCAGGGATCCAAACGTCTTTTGGCTCCGGTCCGGTGGCCCAAAACACATCAATCGGGATGCCGCCACGCGGATACCAATAGGCACCGATGCGCAACCATTCCGGGTTCAAAAGTTCGGCCAAACGTTTGCCGATATAAACCGAACAATCCTCATGAAACGCGCCGTGATTGCGGAACGCGCCGAGGAAAAGTTTCAACGATTTGCTCTCAACCAACCAGGTGCCCGGAATATAGTCGATCATCAGATGGCCGAAATCCGGCTGCACCGTCATCGGGCAGAGCGAGGTGAATTCCGGCGCGGTGAAGCGCACCACATAGCGTTCACCCGCATGGGTGTGTGGCACACGTTCGAGCACCGCCTCTTCCGGGGAGGCGGGCAAAGCGGTTGGGCCGCCAAGTTGAGTCAAATGCGATGTATCGGTTGTGACCATTGGGGGTCTCCCATCAAAAAGGGGCGAGAATTCCCGCCCCTTTTATTATATATTTCAAAACATCACAGCTCTCAAACAGCGTTTGCCAATGCCGTTGCCAGATCGGTACGTTCCCAAGAAAAGCCGCCATCTACGTCCGGTGCACGTCCAAAATGGCCATAGGCCGCAGTGCGTTGGTAGATCGGCTTATTGAGATCGAGATGGGTGCGGATGCCGCGCGGCGTGAGGTCCATCACCTTTGGGATCGCCGCTTCAATCTGAGACGGCTCGACCTTTCCCGTGCCGTGCAAATCGGCGTAGATCGACAAGGGCGCGGCCACACCAATCGCGTAGGAGAGCTGAATGGTGCATTTGTCGGCAAAGCCCGCGGCCACCACGTTTTTCGCCAAATAGCGCGCGGCATAGGCGGCAGAACGGTCCACTTTGGTTGGATCTTTGCCCGAAAACGCGCCGCCACCATGCGGTGCGGCACCACCATATGTGTCGACAATGATTTTGCGCCCGGTCAGGCCTGCATCGCCATCGGGGCCGCCGATGACGAACTTCCCGGTCGGGTTGACGTGCCAGATCGTGTTGGCGGTGAGCCACCCATCGGGCAGCACCTCTTCGATATAAGGGGCCACAAGCGCGCGCACATCGTCGGAGGTCATGGTCTCGTCCAAATGCTGGGTCGAGAGCACAAGCGAGGCGACCTCGACCGGGAGACCATCGCGGTAGCGCACCGAAAGCTGGGCCTTGGCGTCAGGGCCAAGCGCGGGCTCGGTGCCGTTTTTGCGGACTTCGGCCAAACGGCGCAGCATCGCGTGGGAATATTGGATCGGCGCGGGCATAAGCGCCTCAGTTTCATTGGTTGCGAACCCAAACATGATGCCCTGATCGCCTGCGCCCTCATCTTTGTTGCCAGAGGCATTGACGCCCTGCGCGATATGAGCCGATTGTTCGTGGAGGTAGTTTTGCACCTCCAACGTGTTCCAGTGGAATTTATCCTGCTCATAGCCGATGTCACGCACACAGTCGCGCACGATGCCATCGACCTTTTCCATATAATCGTGGAGTTTGTCTTGATCAGACAGGCCGACTTCGCCGCCGATGATCACACGATTGGTGGTGGCAAAAGTTTCGCAGGCGACCCGTGCTTCGGGTTCCTCGGCGATAAACGCATCTAGCACAGCGTCAGAAATACGGTCACAGACCTTATCAGGGTGACCTTCGGACACAGATTCCGAAGTGAAAACGAAGTCTTTACGGGACATGAGGGTGGTGCTCCATTGGTTCATGTGTCCCGCACGCCAGGAAGCCGTTGTGCGGGTCGATACTTAAAATGCGATATAGTTGCCCCAAGTGAGGGTCAATCGGTTTTTCGGGTCCTGCGATCACGTTCTCTCAATCTTGTGCCCGGTTTTGAGACTGTCAGACCTGATACCATCAAAAGGGTTAACAAACCCAAAAGGGCCGTCTCGCCATAGCGCATATAGAGCGTTTTGGGCAACGCCCCCGGCAATGCGGCGGTCACCGCCCCGGAGGTGCCCAATGGGATCGCAACGCGGATGTCGCCATACGCGTCGATCACCGCAGAAATTCCGGTGTTGGCGGCGCGGATCATCGGCAGGCCCGTCTCAATCGCGCGAAACCGGGCCTGGGCCAAAGCCTGTTGCGGGCCGGAAAACGTACCGAACCACGCGTCATTGGTCATTTGCAAAAGCCAATCCGGGCGCTCGGGCGTGCGCAAATCACGCGGAAAAATAGCCTCATAACAGATCAAAGGCAGCGCCCGCCCGGTGCCGCCCGTGTCGATCAGTCGCGGCCCCGGCCCCGCCGAATAGCCATACCCCTCCTGTGCGGTAAAGGCGCGCAGACCAATCCGCTCCAACAGCGCGGGCATGGGCATATACTCCCCGAAAGGCACGAGGTGATGTTTGTCGTAAATCTCTTGTGGCTGGCCATCACGGTCAACCAAAACGGCAGAATTGTAGCCTTGGTAACCCTCGACCCGGTTCAGCCCGACAATCGCGCGCGCAGGTGCGACGTCATTGGCGATTTCGGTAAGATACGGAGCCGCGGCCCAAAGCGGCACGGAGACAGAGGTTTCCGGCCAAATCACCAGATCGGCCCCGTCCGGCGGGCTCAAATTCAGGGCGCGTTCATAAAAGGTCCAGACCAGCTCGGGATCCCATTTCTCTCGTTGTGGCGCATTGGGTTGCACGACACGGACAGACTGAGGTCGATCCTGTGGCAACGGTTGCGAGAGACGCGCCCATCCGTATCCATAGGCCGAGATCATCAGGATCAGCGCCGCCCCGGCTGTGAAGAATGAGCGGTTCAACACGGCCCGCGCCACCAGTGCCGCCCAGGCAAAGGTCACTGTGGTCAGAGCATATGGACCGATGAGGCTTGCGAGTTGGGCCGGAGCTTGGTCGAGCCAGATATAGCCGGGCATCGCCCATGGAAATCCCGTAAACACATGCCCGCGCGCCAATTCGGCCAGTCCCCAAAATGCCACCAAGCCGGGCAAACCCAGTGTGAGCCTTTTGGCCAAATAAAAGGCCAGCGCCCAAAACAACGCCAAGCCGCCGCACATGAAAAACAACGCGAAGGGGATCATCCACGCATCGCGGGCGGGATCGACAAGGAAGGGGTTCACCAGCCACGTCAGCGACAGCAGAAAGGCACCAAAGCCGACCGTCCAACCGCGCCACGCCGCCTCCCCGGCCGTAAGCGCCTTGGACCATGACAAAACGGCCATGACCAATCCGATCAACGCGAGTGGCCAAGCGTTTAACGGCGCCTGCCCCAAAGCCACCAAAATCCCCGCCGCCAAGGCAAGCAGCCGCGGCGGGGCGACCCCGCGCCGCAGCAAACGGGTCACGCGCATGGCTTATGCCTCTTCTTTTTTCGGTTTGACCGCTGAGGGCAAACGCACGCGAATGCGTTTGATCCGGCGTGGATCGGCATCAATGATTTCAAACTCCGCACCCGAGGGATGCGGGATCACCTCACCCCGCGCGGGCACCCGTCCACAGAGCACAAAAACCAGACCACCCAAAGTGTCGATCTCTTCTTCGTCCTCATCGGTCCCCAGACGCATGTCAATCGCGGCTTCGAATTCATCGAGCGGCGCTTTGGCTTGGGCAACAAACACGCCCGGCGCGGATTGAGTCCAAAACACGTCCTCGTCGATGTCATGTTCGTCTTCGATCTCGCCGATGACCTGTTCAACCAGATCTTCGAGCGTGACCAACCCGTCCACCCCGCCATATTCGTCGATCACCAAGGCCATATGCATTCGGTCGCTTTGCATTTTCTGCAACAGCACCCCGATCGGCATGGAGGGCGGCGCATACAACAGCGGGCGCAGCATCTTTTTGAGATTGAAGCGCTCGCCCTTGCCGTTGAAGCCGTGATTGAGGGCAAAATCTTTCAGGTGCACCAAACCCACAGGCGTGTCCAACGTGCCTTTATAGACGGGCAGTCGCGTCATTCCGCTGTCGCGGAACACCTCGACCAAATCGTCCTTTTTGATATCGGACGGCACAGCCACGATTTCAGCCTTTGGAATGGCCACGTCATCGACGCGCATCCGGCGCAGGTTCATCATCCCCGGACGCGGGGTTATTGTCGTCTGGGGCACAGAATTTGCCCCGGTCGCATCGGTTTGTGTGGTGGGTTTGGAAGAAAACGCCTTTTTCATACGACGCAGCCATTTTGGGCGTTTGCGCGCCATGGCTCGGGTGGTCGTTTGCGTTCTACTTATGGGGTCCGTCGGCGCGCTCTGCGCTGCCGTAGAAGACCCAGGCTCGGTGTCGCCCATGCGTCCTTTCCAGAAATCAAATCTATAGGTGTGCGGTCAAAATCGACCGTTCGCCTAATATGGGTCTTTGATACCCATGGTTGCAAGTATCTCGGTCTCAATGCCTTCCATAATCGCGGCATCTTCGTCCGTTATGTGATCATAACCCAACAGATGTAACAGTCCATGAACAAGCAAATGGGTCACATGATCGTTAAATGGCGTGCCACCCGCCTTGGCCTCAGCGGCGCAGGTCTCATAGGCGATGGCAATATCCCCCAACTCGATCTCCATGCCCGGCAGATCGGGTTCGGGCAAATCAGGTCGTGCACCGGGGGTGGCGCGCGCCACAGAAGGCCAAGACAACACATTGGTCGGTGTCGGTTTTTCGCGAAATTCGGCGTTCAACTCGGCAATGCGCGCGTCATCACAGGCCAAAACCGCGACCTCGCACTGATCCGCGTCCAAACCGAGAAAGGCCAAGGTCGCATGTTCTGCGGCCTCGGCCAAATCATCCAGCCCCGCCTCTTGCCAACGCGGGTCTTCATATACGACGTCTATGGTCATCTTTTACGGTCATCTTGCCCAATCGACAGGCGCGTTATTGCGCTTCATCTGCCTCATAGGCCTCAATGATCGCGGCGACAAGCGGATGTCGCACCACATCCTTGGACGTGAAATAATTGAACGACACTTTTTGAATGCCCGCCAAAACCCGCTCGGCGTCACGTAGACCCGAAGGCACCCCGCGCGGCAGGTCAACCTGTGAGCGGTCGCCGGTGATCACCATGCGCGACCCTTCGCCCAGACGGGTGAGGAACATTTTCATCTGCATGGTGGTGGCGTTTTGCGCCTCGTCCAAGACCACGAAAGCCCGGCTGAGTGTCCGCCCGCGCATAAAGGCCAAAGGCGCGATCTCAATGGTTTTTTCCTCACGCATTTTCGCCACCTGCTTGGCAGGTAAGAAATCATTGAGCGCGTCAAACAGCGGCTGCATATAGGGATCGACTTTTTCGTCCTGCGTGCCCGGCAAAAATCCAAGCCGCTCGCCCGCCTCAACCGCAGGGCGCGACAGGATCATTTTGTCAACATGACCGTTGATCAACATGTTCACGCCGACCGCGACCGCCAAATAGGTTTTGCCCGTGCCCGCAGGCCCGATGCCAAAGGCAAGCTCGTGGTTGAACAGATTTTGCACATAGGCTTTTTGACCCGGCGTGCGCGGTTCGACCAATTTTTTGCGGGTCTTGATCTCGACATCGCTGCCGCGGAACATTTCAATTTGATCACCCGGCAGACCTTTTTCGACTTCGGCATTGCCCAAAGTGATCATGCCATCAATATCGCCTGGCTCGACATCGCGACCCGCTTCCAATTTGCTATAGAGTTCCTGAAGCACCGCCGCCGCGCGACCGCGCGCAGACCCCGTTCCCATCACCGACAACATATTGCCACGTCGCACGATCTGAACTTCCAACTTATGTTCGATCTGAGCGAGGTTTCGGTCGAACTCTCCACACAGGTCAATCAACAACCTGTTGTCGTGAAACTCGAGAAGTGTTTCGTGGACGGCGTCCTGCGATTTCGGGGGTGTCAGCGCGCTTAGGCCCAAATAATATCTCCGACTCTAGAGGTCTCCATACCCACATGGTGCCAAGGGATTGCGGTTCTGGCAAGCCGGGACACAAAATCTTCGCATAAGGCCCAGCGGAACGGCGCCCAAAAAACACGCCCCAGCCTAAAAAATAGGCAAAATAAAAGCGGCCACCCCAAACAGGATGGCCGCAATAGATTTGGAATTTTAACAGGCTTTAATTAACAGGCTTTAAAGCGTTCCGCCATAAACCTGTTTCACGGGGTTATGGCGGAATGCCCGCAACATGGATATGTCTGGCTGCGTCACGCCTTTCCCCTGTCTCAGGTTAAAGGCATGACGCTTTTAAAGGCATGACGCTTTAGATCGGGTCACCGAACTTGGAGCCATCTTTATACGGGCCAACAGCCGTGTTTGGTGGCGCGATGCCGGAACACACGGGCTTGCCATATTTGTCGACGCGCGCGCTCAGGTAGCCTTCGACACCATCGTCGATGATCCAGTGATCACAGCCCTGCGGGTCGATCCAAATCCCGGCCTGAAGCTGAGACAAGTGTTTGCTGTCAAAGCCGCGGTCAACGGTTTTGTCTTTCTTATGGGCTTCATACCCCATGTTGCCAAAGGCAGCTTCTGTACAGGCGGATGTCGCGCCCAAAAGGCCGAGAAGGGCGATTGCTTTCAGTGCTTTCATCGGTCCACTCCTCACTTAATACAGATGATTTCGACGCGGCGGTTTTTTTGCATCCCGGCAGCCGTCGCATTCGAGGCCACAGGCATACGCTCGCCGTAGCCACGCACATCCGCGATCCGTGCACCGGTGCCTTGCGCGATTTTCGCCACGGCGTTGGCGCGGTTGTAGGAGAGCTTCATATTATACTCATCCGAGGCACGGCTGTCGGTGTGGCCGACGATGATATAGGCGGTGGCCCCAGCCTGAGCGAAGAAATCGGTCAGGCGTTTGCGGCCCGGAGCCGAAATAGTGTAACGGTCGGTGGCGAACAACTGATCCGAATTCATCACCGCACAGGCCTGAACCGGGTGACATGTGGGAATGCCCTGACGATCGACTTTGAGGTCCATATAGCCTTCGACACCGTCGTCCATGACCCAATGCTCACAGCCATCAGGGTCGATCCAGATCGTCGGCGCATAGCGTTCGCCGTTGACCACGCCTGAAACCATTTGCGCCTGAGCGGCAGTGCTGAGCGAGAGCCCGGCGATCGCAGCACAGGCCATCACGACCCGTCCTTTTTTGAGAAATTCGTTGATCACGTCTTTCGTCCCCCAATCGTCCCGTTTCTGGGCCGCATTAAACCCACCCGAGCGGCATTTTTGATGCCGCGCGTTGTTCACCATAAATATGTTCAAATGATAGCAAACTTCGTTGGTTTGTGAAGGAAAAATACCATATATTGTATCCTTGAGCGCAACGAACCGGGCATTTGTCGGCAATTGTTGCGCGCACGACGCGCCCTTTGCCAAAAAAACTATCGTAACGTCAACGACTTGGATTAATCCAACACAACACCGGACAAAGAATTGGTCCGGCTCTCGATGATTCTCACCCGGCGCATCTCACCGATTTGAACCGTCGGATCGGTGACATGAACGGCATGAAGATACTCAGATTTGCCCCCCATCTGATCGGCCTGCCGTCCAGTTTTCTCAAACAAAACCGATACATCGCGCCCTACCATCGCATCCTGGAAGGCGCGCTGTTGCTGCGTGATCAGCTCCTGCAGGCGTTGAAGCCGCTCTGAGGCGACATCGAAATCCACCATCTTATCGCCCTTCTCGGCGGCGGGTGTGCCGGGGCGCGGCGAGTATTTAAAGGAATAGGCGGAGGCGTAATTGACCTCGCGCACAAGATCCATCGTCGCCTCGAAATCCGCGTCCGTCTCACCGGGGAAGCCAACGATAAAATCGCCCGAAAGTGCAATGTCCGGTCGTGCCGCGCGGATACGTTCGATCAGGCGTAGATACGACTCCGCTGTATGCTTGCGGTTCATCGCCTTAAGGATTTTGTCCGAACCTGATTGCACCGGCAAATGCAGGTAAGGCATCAGTTTTTCGCAATCGCCATGAGCGGCGATCAGGTCGTCTTCCATATCATTGGGGTGGCTCGTGGTGAAACGAATGCGCTCCAGCCCGTCGACCTTGGCCAGCTCACGGATGAGCTTGGCCAGCCCCCATGTCCCGCCCTCGAACGTGCCGTGATAGGCGTTCACGTTCTGGCCCAAAAGCGTGATGTCGCGCACGCCACGCTCAACCAGATCACGCGCCTCGCTCATCACCCGCTCCGCCGGGCGCGACACTTCGGCCCCGCGCGTGTAGGGTACGACACAAAAGGCGCAAAATTTGTCACAGCCCTCTTGCACCGTCAAAAACGCCGCAGGTGCTCGTTTGGCTTTTGGCCGGGCTTTGAGGTGCTCAAACTTGTCCTCTTCGGGGAAATCGGTGTCGAGCGCGGTGTGACCGTTTCCGGCCTTGGCCTCCATCTCTGGCAGGCGGTGATAGGACTGCGGCCCCACCACCAGATCGACCATCGGCTGACGGCGCATGATCTCCGCCCCCTCGGCCTGTGCCACACAGCCCGCCACACCGATTTTCAAATCAGGATTGGCGATTTTCAGGTCTTTGTAGCGGCCCAATTCGGAATAGACTTTTTCCGCCGCCTTCTCGCGAATGTGGCAGGTGTTCAACAAGATCATGTCGGCCTCTTCGGGGCTCGACACTTCGACATAGCCCGATCCGCCAAGGCTTTCGGCCATACGCTCGCTGTCATAGACGTTCATCTGACAGCCATAGGTCTTGATATAGAGCTTTTTGGTGTTGGCTTTTGTGTCAGACATGACCTTGGGTCCACGATGATTGGGGAAATTAAGTCGTCTCTCTAGCCCAAGAGGGGTGCGGGAGCAAATGGGTTTGTGTGCTGCGGATGCGTGCTCATCCGCCTATGAGGTGCGACCGATCCGCCGCCCTGTCACGACAACCGCTCAAACCGCGTCCTCAATCCTTGCAATCCCCTCTTCTTCATGGCTTTTTTACTACAAACGGGGACAGTCACACGGACCGCCACCCCGAATAGGGACAGTTTATGCGTTACGATAGCCTCAACACTTTTCTTTCAGACGGCAAAGACGCCTTGCTCAAAGGGCCAATCGCGATGGTCTTTGCCGAAGATTTGATCGAGGTGGACACGACCCTGCGCCATCATATCACGCTTGGGTTCAAAGCCGTGCTGTTGTTTGCGCCCGATGAGCTGACGCTGCCAGAGGGGTTAGAACTTCAAATCCATCGCATCCGCTATGCCACCCGCGTGCCCAATATGCTGACCCAAGCGGTCAATCGCATTATCGCTGCGGCGCCGGGGATTTGGATGTATTATTGTTACAATGCCGAATACTTGTTTTTCCCGTTCTGCGAGACCCGCAGCATCACCGACATGCTGACCTTTCACACCGAAGAACGGCGCGGCGGGATGTTGACCTATGTGGTTGATCTCTATGCCGGCGATGTGCATGACGCGCCCAATGCCGTGTCGCTTGAGGACGCCTGCCTCGACAAATCCGGCTATTATGCGTTGGGCCGGATGGACGCCGCAGGCCATCAAAAAGAACGCCAACTCGACTTTTTCGGCGGGCTGCGCTGGCGGTTCGAAGAGCATATCCCGGCCAACCGCCGCCACATCGACCGGATTGCGATTTTCAAAGCGAAAAAGGGCCTCACCCTGTCGGAAAACCACCTGTTCAACGATGAGGAATACAACACCTATGCCTGCCCGTGGCATCACAACCTGACGGCCGCCATCGTGTCCTTTCGCACCGCCAAAGCGCTCAAGTCGAACTCTGGGTCAACCTATGACATCGACAGTTTTCGCTGGCACAATTCGACCGAATTCGAATGGCACAGCCAACAGTTGCTCGATCTGGGCCTGATGGAGCCGGGACAGTGGTTTTAGTGGGGTTTTAAGTGGTTTTTAACCGCTTTTGCACTGAGCCCCGCCCTTTACATCTGGTTCTAAGCCCTTATCTTGGGCCGCAATCGACGAGCACCCGCGCCCAACAGGACCAAAGCGGCCTCAAAATCCACCCGAAATCGAAAGAGTTTTCTGATGTCCGAAGTCAAATCCGGCGACAAAGTTCGCATTCACTACACTGGCACCCTCAAAGACGGCACCGTGTTCGACAGCTCGGCGGGGCGTGATCCGCTTGAGTTCGAAGTTGGGTCCGGCCAAATCATCCCCGGCATGGACAAGCACCTTCCAGGCATGACCGTTGGCGAGAAAAAAACCATCGTGGCCGTGGCTGACGAGGCCTATGGCCCACGCCATGACGACGCGCAACAACCCGTGCCGCGCGCCCAAATCCCGGCGGAAATCCCGCTCGAAGTCGGCCTGCAACTTCAGATGCAAAGCCCGCAAGGCCAAGTGATCCCGGTCACCGTGGTCTCTGTCACCGACGAAGAGGTCATCCTGGACGCCAACCACCGTTTGGCTGGCGAAGATCTGACCTTTGACATTGAATTGGTTGAAATCGTCTAAGCGAAGCTGAGTATTTTCGCAGCAATGAAGATCAAAGAGTGGACGAGGCGGCACGCAGGTGCCGCCTTTTTCGTTGAACTGACCCGGGTTTAGCGTCAAATGGCGGCATGGAAAAACCGGATCTCTTTTCTGCGGACTGTAGCCGCTGCGCCGCGCTGTGCTGTATGGCCTTGGCCTTTGATCGCGGCGATCATTTTGACCATGACAAAGCGGCAGGTGTGGGCTGTCACAACCTTGCGGGGTTTACCTGTGGCATTCACGGCGATTTGGCGAACCGCGGCTATTCCGGCTGTATCGCCTTTGATTGCCTCGGTGCCGGGCAAAGGGTCACGTCCTTGTTTGAGCGCGACTGGCGCAGCGATCCGACACAGACCGGACCGATGATCGAAGCGTTTCGCAAGATGCGCGAGGTGCAGGAGTTGCGTCAGCTTTTGGTCGCGGCGGCCACCCTGCCCCTCTCGGACGCGGTAGATGATAGGCGACACGACATTTTGGACCAGCTTGCGGATGCAGCGGGCGATCTGGACCGGCTCGAAGAGGTGGACCCGCGCGCCATCCGGGCGTGGCTGCGCGGATTGGCGGAGCTGATCAGCCCTGTGACGGAGACGTAAACACCGCCCGTTTTTGATCCGCGATCTCACGATGCACACAGCCCGTCGCGTGATCATTGATCATCCCCATCGCCTGCATGAAGGCAAAACAGGTGGTCGGGCCGACAAATTTCCAGCCGCGTTTTTTGAGGTCTTTCGAAAGCCGTTTTGAGGTCTCCGAGATCGACGCCGTTTGCGGCGCGCCATGTTCGTCGGGTTTGGGTTCAAAGGACCAAAAATAGGCAGCAAGCGAGCCTTCGTTCGCCACCATCTCGACCGCACGGGCGGCGTTGTTGATCGTGGCGTTGATTTTACCACGGTGGCGCACGATGCCCGCATCGGCCAAAAGCCGGGTCACATCCGCCTCATCGAACTGTGCGACGTTGTGAAAATCAAACCCGGCGAAAGCGGCGCGAAACCCTTCGCGTTTGCGCAAAATCGTCCACCATGACAGGCCCGATTGAAAGCCTTCGAGGCAGATTTTCTCAAACAAACGGATGTCGTCGGCGACCGGATAACCCCATTCTTCGTCGTGATAGCGGATATATTCGGGGTCACTGGCGCACCATGCGCAGCGCGATTGGCCATCTGACCCGGTGAAAAGCTGTGCCACATCGACCTCCTAACACGCCTCAAAAGCCCCTCACGGAAGACGAATATGAAACGCAGTGCATGACCAAACTTGTCCGCCTTTTGGTGTCAACTCAAGCCTCAATTTTCCCGTTGAACCGTTTATTTTTGCGGGTAGGCATCCCAAAACGCCTGTGGCGCTTGACCCGGATTGGCCACACAGACCACCTGATCCGCCTCAAAGGCATAGCGCGCCAAAAACACGGTCAGATCGGCGGAATAGGCATAGTCTTGCACCGAAATCACCGCCGCCTCAGAGGCACTTTCGCAACTGCCGGAGACGAACCAGACCTGATCGGCGGAATATTGGAGATCGGTGAAATAGATCGTAAATTCGCCGGGGGTTGTGAGGGTTTCAAACTGGATCGGCAAAGCACCCTGCGCCCACAACGCCAGCGGCGTGACTGACAGCGCGAGCGCCAAAATACCTGCGTCGAGCGCAAAGGGATGCAGAAAGCCGAGCCTATTCAACAGGATCGCCCGAGCGCCCGGCACAGAGGTCAGTGCGGGACTTGGGTTTTGGGGCGCAGACGGATCACCACATCGACAGAGGCGATTTCCATGCCTTCGGGCGCGTCCGGCAGACGTGCGATTTGCAGATCTTTGGCGGGCGCGTCGGTCAATGCGCCATGCTCTTCCCAAAAGAAATGCGGATGTTCATTCATATTTGTGTCGAAATAGGAGCGCGAGCCATCAACGGTCACCTCCTGCATCAAACCCGCCTGACAAAAGGCCCGCAGCGTGTTGTAGACCGTCGCCAAGGACACTTTTTCGCCCGCATCGCGCGCCGCGGCAAACAGACTTTCAGCCGTGACATGGCGATCATGACCGTCACCGATCAACAAGGTCGCCAAAGCCACCCGTTGACGGGTCGGTCGCACTCCCGCATCACACAGCCACGTCTCACCACGACGCGGATCGCGCTTTGTCTTGTCTTGCAGGCTCTTGTCTTGCAGTGCCTGGCACGTCGGCTCGGGGGCTGGGGACTGGGTCATCGGGGTCCGTTTCTTTGGTATAAGTGCCAATATAAGGCCAAGGCGGGGTTAAATTCAAATGAAAATAGATCGCAACAAGACACGACCCGCCGCAATCAGACAACGTTTTGGCTCGGTTCGGACGATTTTCACCCGCTCCCGCTCATCGGACTTTGCCCGCTCTTGCGCCTTGCGTGGTTGGGGGGCGGGGTGATAGAGGGGATACGACTTTGAAAGATTGCAGGAAGGCAAGGGTTCTATATGGCCGAGTATCCCACGAGTTTCACCAAGGAAGATCTGCTTAAATGTGCAGCGGGCGACTTATTTGGCCCCGGCAACGCGCAGCTTCCCGCCCCGCCCATGTTGATGATGGACCGGATCACCGAGATTTCCGGTGACGGGGGCGCGCATGGCAAGGGTCATGTTGTGGCGGAATTCGACATCACGCCGGACCTTTGGTTCTTTGATTGCCATTTCCCCGGCAACCCGATCATGCCCGGCTGTTTGGGCCTTGATGGTCTGTGGCAGCTCACCGGCTTTAACCTTGGCTGGCGCGGCTGGCAGGGGCGCGGTTATGCGCTTGGTGTCGGTGAAGTGAAACTCACCGGCATGGTGCGCCCGGACCGTAAGATGTTGACCTACAAGATTGATTTCACCAAAGCGATCCAGACCCGCCGCCTGACCATGGGTGTTGCAGACGGAATCGTCGAGGCCGATGGCGAAGTGATTTATATCGTCAAAGACATGAAAGTTGCGCTCTCCGAGAGCTGATCCCAAAGCGGATCGAAACGAATACCACAGGGAAGGAACACGCCATGCGTCGCGTCGTCGTCACAGGTCTCGGGGTTGTCTCCTCGATCGGCAACAATTCTGAGGAAGTGCTGGCCTCTCTCAAGGCGGGCACCTCCGGCATCACTGCCAATGAAGACATGAAAGAGTATGGGTTCCGCAGCCAAATCGCCGGGAACATCAAACTCGACATCAAAGACCACGTCGAAAAACGTGCCCTGCGGTTCATGGGTCCGGGGGCGGCCTATGCCTCCATCGCCATGGACCAAGCGATCACCGACTCCGGCCTTGAGGAAAAAGACGTGATCAACGTGCGCACCGGCTTGATTGCCGGTTCGGGTGGCCCGTCCACCTCCGCCATGTTCACCGCGCATCAGTCGGTTTTGGCCACAAAAGCCACCAAACGCGTGGGGCCGTTTGCGGTGCCGAAATGCATGGGATCGACGATTTCCGCCAACTTGGCGACCGCCTATCAGATCAAGGGCATCAACTATTCGATCACCTCGGCCTGTTCGACTTCGCTGCATTGTATTGGTGCGGCAAGCGAGCAGATCATGATGGGCAAACAAGATGTGATGTTTGCCGGTGGTGGCGAGGAATTGGATTGGACCCTGTCCTGCCTGTTTGATGCGATGGGGGCGATGTCCTCAAAGTTCAACGACACACCCACCAAAGCCTCGCGCGCGTTTGATGCGAACCGCGATGGGTTTGTGATCTCCGGCGGCGGTGCGATTTTGGTGCTCGAAGAGTTGGAACACGCCAAAGCGCGCGGTGCGAAAATATACGCCGAAGTGACCGGCTTTGCCGCGACCTCGGATGGCGCGGATATGGTGGCCCCCTCTGGTGAGGGCGGCGAACGCGCGATGCGGCTTGCCCTCTCCACCCTGCCGGAAGGCCGCAAGGTCGGCTACATCAACGCGCATGGCACATCGACCCCGGTCGGTGACGTGGGCGAAGTCGAAGCCGTGCGCCGGGTCTTTGGCGAAGGCAACACGCCAGTGATTTCCTCGACCAAATCCATGACCGGTCACTCCCAAGGCGCCACCGGCGCACAGGAAGCCGTCTATTGCCTCTTGGCGCTGCAACACGATTTCATCATCCCGTCGATCAATGTCGAAACCCTCGACCCCGCGATCCACGCGACTGAAATCGCCACAACTCTGGTGGAAAACGCAGGGCTTGATACCGTCATGACCAATTCGTTTGGGTTTGGCGGCACCAACGGGTCAATGTTGTTGTCGAAATATCTCGACTGATCTGGTTTTAGGGTATGATTTGAACGGCCACGTTATACGAGCGTGGCCGTTTTCGTGTTAGACTGGGCTTGACTGAGAGTTGCCAAGGTCGGGTTTGAACCCAGAGTAGCCAATCAAAAACCTGGCTAGTATAAAAAACACGACGTATGGAGTAACATACTTTGCTTAATTCTGCACGCTTCCGCTTGTTGCTCTTTGCAATGCTGTCCGCCGCTTTTTCTTCGACGGCTCAAGCCCAAACCTCACTGGGTTTCGATCAGTGTACGGATGATCTCGAAGGAAGTTTCGAAAAACTTGCATCAGAGGCAAAAGTCATCACCGGGTTTAGTCTTTGCCCTGAAGCAAATTTTCCATGGGACATAGTGGTTCAGCTTTCGAATTCGCCTGAAAAGAGCCACAGTTTAGCACAGTTGTTCGGTGTTAGAACTCCGGGTTACCGAACCATGCAAATTGACGGGCGTGCGTCCTTTGAAATTCGACCTTTTACCAAAAACATATGGAGCGTGGAAATATTTGATGACCACGGAAACCGTGATGTTGGGACAAGTTTCATATGGGCACGAGACATGTCGGAAAGTGAACGCCCCTTTGTCGCCGGTGCGTTAGATTGGAGCCCGGTGAAATACTTCGATTGCTATCGAGCAACCTCGAAGGCGGGTGATCGGGAAGGTTTGAATTGTCTGACGCGGTACCACATCACGACGTGTTCTCGTTTTTTTGACAAGCACATGAGCGAAACATGGTTTGATCCTGAATTTACAATAAGAATACATTCTTACAATGACACGTCCACAAACCATCTCTTCGAGCATTTCGAGGAAGTTCATACATATGTTGAGGGCGTTTTGAATCGATTACTCGAATTCAGTTGCTCATAATGCCATCGAAAGCCCGCATTGTCCCGCATACCAGACCTCCAGTCTCATTGCAGCGAACCGCCTCCGCTCACCTAACACAGCCCTCAAAAACTTGACCTAGCGGCACAAAACGGTCAAATACCCGCAAAGCAAAAAGGGCATTTCATCCATGGCAGATCTTCTTAAGGGCAAACGCGGGCTTATCATGGGCGTCGCCAACGAGCGTTCCATCGCATGGGGCATCGCCAAAGCCTGTGCCGCCGAGGGCGCGGAGCTTGCGTTTACCTATCAAGGCGAGGCCTTTGGCAAACGCTTGCAACCGCTGGCCGAAAGCGTCGGTTCGGACACGATGGTGGACGTCGATGTCACCAACCCGGAGCAAATGGACGAAGCCTTTGCGGCACTCAAAGCCAAATGGGGCAGCCTTGATTTTGTCGTGCACGCCATCGCCTATTCCAACAAAGACGAACTCACCGGCCGGTTCCGCGACACCTCTGTCGAGAACTTCAAAAACTCGCTGCATATCTCGTGCTATAGCTTCATCGACGTGGCCAAACGCGCCTCTGAAATGATGCCCAATGGCGGCACGTTGATGACGCTGACCTTTGAAGGCTCCAACAAAGTTGTGCCCAATTACAACGTGATGGGCGTGGCCAAAGCGGCGCTGGAAAGCTCGATCCGCTATCTTGCCAATGACCTTGGCCCCGAAGGCATCCGCGTCAACGGCATTTCGCCGGGTCCGATGAAAACGCTGGCTGGCTCCGCCATCGGTGGCGCGCGCCGCACCTATAAACACGCCGAACAGAACGCGCCGTTGTTGTCGAATGCAACGCTTGAGGCCGTGGGCGGCACCGCCGTGTACCTCGCCTCCGATGTGGGCGCGTATACAACGGGTGAAATCATCCGCGTCGATGGCGGCTATCACATCATGGGCATGCCCCGGATTGAAAACCTCTGATCCGGTCCAGATTGCCACAGCTCCAAGCCCCGCCCCCGTGCGGGGCTTTTCTTTGAGTAGGTATCACGGGTAAAGCCACGGATGTGACGCGACGTCTCACCTGACAGACGGCACGGCTGATGTAGCCTCTCCGCGAGGGAGAGAGTGACATGTTTGATTATATCATTGTCGGCGCGGGGTCTGCGGGATGCGTGTTGGCCAATCGCCTGTCGGACGATCCAAGCAAACGGGTTTGTTTGATCGAAGCCGGGGGCAAGGATCGCTCGCCCTTCATTCACATTCCTTTGGGGCTGGCGGTTTTGGCGCGCCTCAAAGGCTATAATTGGAATGATCACACCGCACCTGATCCAGCGCTAAACGACCGCCGCCTGTTTTGGCCGCGCGGGCGGACCTTGGGCGGCTCCTCCTCGATCAACGCGATGATTTATATGCGTGGCCACCCTCAGGATTACCGGGCTTGGGCACAGGCGGCGGGGGATGCGTGGGATTGGCCGCGGGTGTTTGAGCTGTTCAAGCGGTTGGAGAGCAATACGCAGATTTCGGATGCGTATCATGGCACCGACGGGCCACTTTGCGTCTCCGATCTGCGTAGTCCAAACCCATTGTCGCATGCTTTTGTGCGCGCCGGTGTTGAGGCGGGATATGCAGAGCGGCGTGACTTTAATGGCGCGGATCAGGAGGGCGTGGGCCTGCTCCAAGTCACTCAGAAAAACGGCAAACGGTTTTCAGCCGCGCGGGCATTTTTGGACCCGGTGCGTGGGCGGGCCAATGTGACGCTCTTGACCGGAGAACAGGTCTCGCGAGTGCTGTTCAAGGGCACCAAGGCCCATGGCGTTGCGCTTCGGGATCGCGAGATTTTGCTCAATCCCGGTGGCGAGGTGATCCTTAGCGCCGGGGCAATCAAGTCACCGCATCTGTTGATGCTCTCGGGCATTGGGCCGGGGGACATGGTGCGCGCGCAGGGGATCGAGGTGCGGCATGACGCGCCTGAGGTGGGCCAGAACTTAGCCGATCATCTCGACATCACAGTGATGTCGAAAGCGCGCGATCGCCTGCCCATTGGCATTGCGCCGACATATGTGCCCCGTGCGCTGCGTGCCGCCGTCGCCTTTGGCCGCAAACGTGGCGGGGAACTGACCTCAAATGTCGCCGAAGCTGGTGGGTTTGTGCGCTCAGATCCCGATCAGCCACGTCCCAACCTGCAATTCCATTTCATTCCGGCCTATCTGCGTGATCATGGACGCAAGACCTCATTTGGCTACGGCATGACGCTGCATGTTTGTGATCTTTTGCCAAAATCGCGGGGGCGGATCACATTGGCCTCACCCGATCCAAGGGCTGCGCCGGTGATTGACGCCGGCTATCTGAGCCACCCAGAGGATGTGGCAACGCTTTTATCTGGCCTCAAAATCGCCCGTTCGGTGATGGCTGCATCGGCGCTTGCAAAGCACGTCGCATCCGAGGTTCTGCCTGGTGCGGCCCTGCAAAGCGACGCAGCGCTCATTGCGGATATTCGTGCCCGCTCAGAGACAATCTATCACCCGGTCGGCACCTGTCGCATGGGGATGGACGAAAGTTCAGTGGTGGACCCGCAGGCGCGGGTGCGCGGCGTCTCGGGGCTGCGCGTTGTGGACGCCTCAATCATGCCGCAGATCATCGCGGGCAACACCAATGCGCCCACGATGATGATCGCGGAAAACGTGGCGGATATGATGCTTCGGCCTTGACGCTTTAGTGACAGCCCCCCGTGCCGCAGCCGCTACAGTCCTCGCAGGCACGGGCTTTGCCTTTCATTTCAATGAATTTTTCGTCCCACGCCTCGCCGTCTCCGAATTCCAAAAAGTTCTGATATTGCTCGTGACGATCGGACAGATGACTGGCGTGTTTGATCGGGCACCAGTAATATTCGGTGCGTCCGGCAACCTCGCGGACATAGGCCAAAAGCCCATTGCCATAGCCGCAATAAACGCAGTTGAGTTTTTGCATAAAGTTCAGATAGGTCAGCTTGTGCCGATCCACAGCGATGTATTTTTTGCGTTCGACTTTTGGCAGACCGTAGATTGGGAAACAGATCGCCTGATAGACGGTGACAAAAAGATCGAGGATCACGAAGGGCACGATCAGACTGTAAATGAGCGGCGCGGTGATCACCTCCCAAGGACGGGCGCGGCGGATAAACACCGACAAACGCACACGTAAAAGACGCCCGCGTTTGCGCGCTTCTTCCTCGAACACCACCCGGCCATTGCTGAGACGATATTGAAACTTTTCACGCGCCTCTGCGGCATCCCGTTCCAATTGATCCTGAATTTGCCGCAAGGAGTCGCGGAGTTTCTCAACCGTGCTGTTCATCATTGTCTCCAAACAGGGGCGTCCGAGATATAGATTTAGCAGGCGGGACGGACAAATCATCCCCTGTCTTGAAATTTTGCATTCCTGTAAATTTTTCGACGCATTTAAAAGCATTTTTAAACGTTTTCATTTCAGAAACACTGTGTTGAACGATGAGTTATCCCCAGCCAAATCCGCCACCTGCCACATTGTCGCCGCATTTTCGACCCATCAAAAGCCCAAAGATCAAAGCCAAAAGGCCGCCGCACATCGCTATGACATTCCTCTTTCTCGCCATCCTTTTGGGGGTCTTCTCCCTGCCTCTGCTCAAAGGGGTGTCGACCCATCAGGGCAGGATGATCACAAGCGGGTTTGATGGCACGGGCGTTGTGATTGGATTTGTGCTCACGGTCGCGGTCGCGGCGCTGACCTCGCCTTTGCTTGGCATTGGCTTTGTTTTTGCGGCTTTGTTGCATGAGTTGGGGTCCGCACTGGCCTGTCGCATCATCGGCCATGAGGTGGCGCGGGTGCGGCTGATCCCCCTGCCCTATCTCGCCGCGCCGCGCTCGGATCGCCCCTTTGATCACGCGCTGGAAGAAAGCTTTGCCGCGCTCTATGCCCCCGCCTTGGCGATTGTTCCGATGATCCTCGGCTTTGGCCTGTTTCACACCTTCGTCGTGAGCGCGCCGGTCTTTGCCAATGTCATGCGCAGCACGGCGATTATGTTGGGCACGTTCAATTTCATCATGCTTTTGCCCTTCCTGCCCTTTGGTGGCGGCAGGGTTGTGCGTGCGGTTTCTGATGCGTTTTGGCCACGTCTTGGGCGTGTCGTCACGCTGTTCATGACCGCCGCCTTTGCCTCGGCGGCTCTGCGCGATCACTCGGTGGCGATGATGATCCTCGCCGCCGCGGGCGTGCAAAGCCTGTTTCACATCCGCCGCCCCGACCAAACCCGCCTGACGCCAAATCAGGCGCTTTTGGTGATGGCAAGCTATGCCTTTACCCTGACCGTGCATTTCACTGGCGGGTTCTGGCTTTTGACCGGGTTGCTCTAAAACCCGCGCCATCTCCTCTTTCCTCAGGGCGCACTCCATGACAGTCTGTCCTCGCTGCAAGGGAGGCGCATGTGACCATCACCACCTGTATTTTTGATGCCTATGGCACCCTGTTCGATGTCACCTCTGCCGCCCAGCGCGCGGCGGATGAACCCGCTTTTGCCCGCCTGATCCCGCTGTGGTCCCAACTGGCGCAGGATTGGCGCGCCAAACAGTTGGAATACAGTTGGCTGCGCGCCATCATGGGGGATCATGCGCCGTTTTGGACTGTCACCATGGATGCGCTCGATTGGGCGCTGGCGCGTGCGGGACTTGAGGATGATCCGCCGTTGCGCGCGCGTTTGTTGCAGCTTTATCAGGAATTGAGCGCCTATCCAGAGGTGCCCATCATGTTGCAAGCCCTGAAAGACAAAGGGTTTTCCACCGCCATCCTCTCAAATGGCTCACAAGACATGCTTCAGGCTGCGGTGTCATCGGCGGGTTTAGACGGCCTGTTGGACGATGTGCTCTCGGTCGATACCGTCGGCATTTTCAAGCCCTCAGATCGGGTGTATCACATGGTCCCGGATCGGTTCGACTGCGCCCGCAACGAGGTGTTGTTTGTCTCCTCTAATGGCTGGGACATCGCCGGGGCGGCACGATTTGGCTTTGTCACCGCTTGGGTGAACCGCGCGTCCCTGCCCGTCGACCGGATGCCCGGCCAACCCGCTTATATTCTCTCTGATCTGACCCAAATTCCGGAGATCGCCGCCCATGCCTGACACGTTCACCACCGCCGATGGCCTCTCGCTGGCCTATGACGTTCAGGGCAAAGGTCCCGCTCTGTTGTGCCTCGCGGGACTGACCCGCAACATGGATGATTTCGAACCTGTGGTGGCGCATTTCGCAGATCAAGCCACGGTCATTCGCCTTGATAGTCGCGGGCGCGGGGCGTCTGATTTTGACCCGAATTTCCTCAACTACACATTGCCACAAGAGGGCGCGGATGCGCTGGCCCTTTTGGATCATTTGGGGCTGGACCGCGCCGCCATTTTAGGCACCTCGCGGGGCGGGTTGATTGCCATGGTCTTGGCGCTCACCGCCAAACATCGCCTGTCTGGCGTGTTGCTCAATGACATCGGGCCAGAGATGGACCCGCGTGGGCTGAGCCACATCATGGACTATCTCGGTCGCCCCTCGGCCTATCGCTCGTTTGAAGATGCCGCCGACAAATTGCCCCGTGCTTTGGGCGATCAGTTCCCCAATGTCAGCCGGGATCACTGGCTAAGCTATGCACGCCGGATTTGGACAGAGGGCGAAAAACGGCTTGAATTGCGCTATGATCCTAAGCTTAGGGACGCGATTGAAGCGCAAAGCGTGACCGGGGCCGTGCCCGATCTCTGGCCTTTGTTCGAGGCGCTTGCGGGGCTGCCTTTGGCGCTGTTGCGGGGCGAAAACTCCACCCTTTTGCCCCGCGCCTGTATGGACGAGATGTGCGCGCGCCGCCCGGATATGATCTGTGCCGAGGTGAAAGATCGCGGTCATGTGCCGTTTTTGGATGAGCCTGAAAGCCTTGATGTGATCGCGCGGTTTTTGGCCCGCCTCCCCCATTGAGACCCACCGCCTCCCCCTCTATGATCTGCGCGCATTCTAAAAGGAGCGATCAGATGCGGGTCGATCTTGGTGACATTTCTCTCAACGTTGAAGACGACGGGCCGCGCACTGGCCCGACGATTGTGTTTTGTCATGCCTTGGGCACCAATTTGCATCTGTGGGATGACGTCCTGCCGCTCCTGCCAAAGGGGCTTCGGGTCATCCGCTATGACCTACGTGGTCATGGTGGCTCTGACGTGCCGAAAGGCCCCTATTCGATGGGCGCATTGGTGCGTGACGCCGAGCGGTTGCTGGATCATTTGGCGGTGCGAGATGCGGTGTTTGTCGGCATTTCCATTGGCGGGTTGATCGCGCAGGGCCTGGCGGTCAAGCGGCTGGATCACATCCGCGCGCTGGTCCTGTCCAATACGGCGGCCAAAATCGGCACCCGCTCGGTCTGGGACAAACGCATCGACGAGATTGAGGCCCATGGGCTGGAAAGCATCGTTGCGCCCACGTTGGAGCGTTGGTTTGCCCCCGGATTTCGCAAATCTGAGACGGCCAAACGCTGGGGTCAGTCGATTTTAAACACCTCCGTTGAGGGCTATGTGGGCTGTTGCGCCGCCATTGCAGGCACGGATTTTTACACGCCCACCTCGGGCTTGCGTCTGGCATGCTTGGGCATTGGCGGCGGTTATGATGGCTCCACCCCTGCCGATTTGATGCGCGAAACTTTGGACATCATCCCCGGCGCGCGGTTTGAATTGCTGCGGCGTTCCGGGCATTTGCCACCCGTAGATGCGCCCGAAGCCTTTGCCGCACTTTTGACAACATTCTTACAGGAGATTGGCCATGTCTGAATTGGAAGCAACTGATCCGGTCTTTCTTTTGATCCACGGCTCCGCCCATGGCGCATGGTGTTGGCGCGATCTGATCCCGGCACTTGTGGCACGCGGGGGCATCGTTCATGCGATGGACCTGCCCTCTCATGGCGCGGACACCACGCCCTATTTCGAGGTGACGCTGGATCTCTACCGCGATGCGATCCTCCATAAGATCGCCGAAATCGGCACGCCGGTGATCCTGGTCGGCCATTCCGCGGGCGGCTACGCCATCACCGCCGCCGCTGAGGCCGCGCCTGAATGTGTCGCGCAGATGATCTATGTTTGTGCCTATGTGCCCGAGGATGGCAAAAGCCTTGGCGACATGCGTCGCAGCGCCCGCGCCCATCCGGTTTTGGCCGCGATTGCGAAAACCCCAGACGACAAGGCCTTTACCTTTCGCGCTGATACCGTCGTGGCGACGTTGTTTCACGATTGTCCGGCGCAGGCCGTGGCCTATGCCCTACCGCATCTGGGGCCACAGGCGATCCGCCCACAAGAAACGCCTCTGACGATCACAGCCCGCTCTGCCACCCTGCCGCGCGATTATGTGCTTTGCACGGATGACCGCACCATCCCGCCGGAAGAGCAGGAAAAAATGGTCAAAGATTGGCCTGAGGATCAGGTGCATCGCCTCACCGCAGGCCATTCGCCCTATTTCTCACACCCGGACAGCTTGGCGGATTTGCTCATCAAGGCTGTGCGCAAAGACGGATAGACAGCGGTGGTTTTGACGGTCAGAAAGGCGCAGTCTGTGTCAGAGGTTCGTCATGTTGCGCCATCTTCCGATCTTGTTCATCGTGTTCACCGTCTTGATCGACGGCATCGGCATTGGCCTGATCTTTCCGGTCATGCCCGATCTGATCCGCGACGTGACCGGGCGCGCCTTGGCCGATGCCGCCCTTTGGGGCGGGGTGTTGGCCACCGGCTATGCGATGATGCAGTTTCTGTTTGGACCGGCGGTCGGCAATCTGTCGGATCGCTTTGGCCGCAAACCCGTCCTGATCTCAGCGTTGTTTGTGATGATGCTCGACTATCTGGTGATGGCGGTGGCGCATACGATTTGGCTGTTGCTGATCGGCCGGTTGATCGCCGGATTGTCGGCCGCGACGCATGCCACGGCGGCTGCCTATATGGCGGATATTTCCGCGCCTGAGGATCGCGAAAAGCGCTTTGGTCTTGTCCATGCAGCCATGGGGGTTGGCTTTGCGGTGGGGCCGATGATTGGCGGGCTTTTGGCCGGAATTGACACCCGTGCGCCGTTTTATGTGGCGGCGGGCATCGCCGGATTGAACATGATCTTTGGCCTTTTGGTCATGCCCGAAAGCCTGCCCCGCGACAAACGCCGCCCGTTTCATTGGCGACGTGCCAATCCCTTTGCCGCCTTTCGCGCCATCGGGTCGCTGTCCGGGGTCAAGCCGCTTTTGATGGTCTTTGGCCTCTATGAAATGGCCTATTTCGTCTATCCGGCGATCTGGTCATTTTATGGTGTCGAAAAATTCGGATTTGACGCGCGGATGATTGGCCTGACGCTGTTTGCCTTTGGCCTCTCAATGGGTTTGGCGCAATCGGTGTTGATCGGGCCGCTTGTGAGCCGCTTTGGGGCGTATCGCGTCACCATGGGCGGCATTTTGGCCGATATCGTTGTCTTCGCCACCTTGGGCGTGACCAGTAGCGTGCCGTTGGTGTGGATCGTCACCGTGCTGTCAGGGATTTCCTCGGTCACCATCCCCGCGCTGCAAGGCACGATGAGCCGCGCCACCCCCGACACACAACAGGGCGAATTGCAGGGCGTGATCGGTTCCATCGCGGCCATCGCGACCATTCTCAGCCCCTTGATCATGACCGAAACCTTCGCGATCTTTTCGCGCCCCGGCACGGCGCATTACCTGCCCGGCGCGCCATTTTTATTGTCGATGGGAATTGTCATCGTGGCCGGGGTCGTGTTGTGGCACTGGCGCGTGCGCCAAGATGCGGCGTGAGCCAAAGCCCGCTTGGTGCATGTTCTCTGGTTGCAAGACCTGACAAAATGCCGATTTTCTGCTAGGCTTTGGGTCCAAGAGGAGAAATTTTGATGACCCACCGCACTGTTTTTGACGCCCATCATCGCCACCACGATCCGTTCAAAAATCACCGTCTTGTGCAGTTTGCAAAACTGGACCGCACGGCGCGCAGACACCCGATTTGGGATCAACTCAGCCGCACCGAACGGCCAGACGCGCAAGCCCCGCAAAATGCGTCGCGTGTGGTTCAATTCCTACGCGTGGCGCGCGGGCACCGGGCCTAAAGCGCCACGCTTTAAAGCGACGTTTGTGCGCGACCTAAACCACGCCGGAATGTTCGACAAAAAGCATTTGCAAAATCGGTTCAATTGATCGGTTTTGCAAATAAATTATCACATATCTGTGCGAATTCGCATAGCGGGGTTACACCACAAGAATGTGCTGGACCCTCCTTCCATCGAAGGCATAGATGCGAGAAACATCGGGCGCTGATGGAGGGAGGGGACCCCATTTGCCGTGACACTCCCACATCACGCCCGGAATCCGTGTGAAATGGAGACCGGTCTTGACCCAGCCCTCGCGCATCGCGCCGCAATCGCTTCAATCCAAAATCATGAGTGCCGAAGACGCCGCAAGCCTTGTTCAAAATGGGGCGGCGGTGGGTATGAGCGGCTTTACTGGCTCGGGCTATCCCAAAGCCGTGCCGCTCGCTCTGGCCGCGCGCATTGAGGCCGAACATTCTGCGGGTCAGCCGTTTCGAATCAAAATCTGGTCCGGTGCCTCAACCGGCCCCGAGCTTGACGGTGCCTTGGCCAAAGCCGACGGCATTGACTTCCGCCTGCCCTACAACTCCGATCCCATCGCGCGGCAAAAGATCAATGCGGGCGAGATGAACTATTTCGACATGCATCTGTCGCAGGTCGCGCCGATGGCATGGCAGGGCTTTTTGGGTCCGCTGGACACCGCGATCATCGAGGTCTCCGGCATCACGCCCGAAGGCGATTTGATCCCCTCTTCTTCCATCGGCAACAACAAAACATGGCTGGAGCGCGCCGATAAAATCATCCTTGAGGTTAACAGTTGGCAAAGCGAAATGCTCGACGGGATGCATGACATCTACTACGGCACGGCTTTGCCGCCGAACCGCGTGCCGATCCCGTTGAACAAGCCCGATGATCGCATCGGTCAGCCGCATTTCAAGGTCGATCCGTCCAAAATCGTCGCCATTGTCGAAACCGACGCCCCCGACCGCAACGCCCCGTTTTCCGCCCCCGGCGACACCGCCGAAGCGATTGCCGACCACATCCTTGAGTTCCTGATGTGGGAGGCCAAACGCGCGGGCCTACCGCCCAGCCTGTTGCCGTTGCAATCGGGCGTTGGCAACGTGCCCAACGCGGTGATGGCCGGGTTGATCAAAGCGCCCTTTGAGCAAATGACCGCCTTCACCGAGGTGATCCAAGACGGCATGCTCGACATGATCGAAGCCGGCACTTTGCGCGTCGCCTCCGCCACGGCCTTTTCGCTTTCCCCTGAAAAGGCCGAGTATTTCAACACCCATGCCCGGCTGTTTCGCGACAAATTGATCCTGCGGCCGCAGGAGATTTCGAACCACCCCGAACTGGTGCGCCGCCTTGGCTGTATTGCGATGAACGGGCTGATTGAGGCGGATATTTACGGCAATGTGAACTCGACCCATGTGATGGGATCGCGCATTCAAAACGGCATTGGCGGCTCGGGCGATTTTGCCCGCAACGCCTATCTGTCGATTTTCATGACGCCCTCGATCGCCAAAAACGGGGCCATTTCCGCGATTGTGCCGATGGCGAGCCATGTCGATCACATCAACCAAGACGTTCAGGTGATTGTCACCGAACAAGGCTTGGCCGATTTGCGCGGTTTGGACCCGAAAAAGAAGGCCGCTTTGATCATCGAAAACTGTGCCCATCCGATGTATCGTGATGCGCTGCGGGAGTATTTCGAGCGGGCTAAAAAGAGTTCGTTTGGCGGTCACACGCCGCATGATCTGCGCGAGGCGCTGAGTTGGCATCAAAGGTTCATTGACACTGGCTCGATGCTGTAATCCTCTGCCGTTTCGCCTGTTGCTGTGTTGAGGAGGCCGCTGATGCGCCAGATCGAAATACCCGCCAAATTGGCGCAAAAGCTGGCCGTGGCGCTGCGCGATGCGCCGGATGTGCACCGGGCGATTGTCGCCTGTCTCGACGGAGTGACCGTGTCAGCAGTGTCTTCTGTGCCAGAGGATCAGGCGGACGGGCTTTATGATCAGGTTCGCGCCGCTCTTGATCCGGTTGAGGATGCCGCCCTGATCCAGAGGCTTGAGGCGCTGGACCCGGCGTTTTTAACCGCTGTGATCCGCTATGGGTTGGGCCATGCGCCAATCCCCATGCCACGGCCATTCACACCGATCTTGCGCGCGTGGCGGTGGCCCCGGTGATGCGTCCCGATCCCAATGGCACGGCGTTCCTACCGCTGCCTTCGGATCGCGTCGGGATGCCCGCCTTTTCCGATCGCGCCTTTGATGCATGGTTCACCGGGCAACGCGCGCCCGATCTGCCTGCCGATCAGCCGCTTTACGGCTATGGCCTCTATGGCGAACAGCGCAGCGTTTATATGGCCGATCAATATCGCGATGCCTCGGGGCCAGAACCGCGCAGCCGTCATTTGGGCATCGACATTTTCGCCCCCGCTGGCACGATGGTTTGCGCGCCTTTGGCCGGACGGGTGCATCGCGTGGCCTATAATGCCGATCCTTTGGATTACGGCCATACGGTGATTTTGGAACATCGGACGGCGGAGGGCCTGCCGTTTTGGACCCTTTATGGTCATCTTGGCGTCCCCCTCCCTGCTCTCGCTGAAGGGGCAGACATTGCCATCGGCCAAGACATTGCGCCGTTGGGGGATTGGCATGAGAACGGCGGCTGGGCGCCGCATTTGCATTTTCAGATCATCACCAGCCTGTTGACCCAAACCGGCGGGAATTTCTTTGGCGTCGGCCACGATAGCCTCTGGCCCGTTTGGTCAACCATCAGCCCGGACCCCAACCTGATCCTGCGCCTGCCGAACGCGGCTTTCGGCCTTAAAGGCCTATAACGGTCACCGTGAGAGAGAGGCGGCATCGGATGTTATGGCAAGGTCCAATCGGGCAAGAGGCGCTCCAACATTCCATTTCGCAGACGATCTTGCGCCAACACCTAGGCAGCATCGCACGGCTCATGCCCGTCCCCATACCCGTCCCTATGCCCCGTGCTCAATGATCCGCGTTTTTCCATTTGACCGGGCTGACGTAAACCGCGCTCTCGTCGACACTGACCATCACTTCGCCGTCTTGAATATTCACCTGTAGTTTCATCGAGCGATTTGCCAGTCCTTCCAGAGCACGGGTGTCCTGTTCTGAGAGATTTATGACCTGAAGGTTCTCAAAACGCGTGGTGCTGTTTTTGATCTTGTCCCACCACATCTCAGCCGTCCTGCCACCGTAAGAATAGACAATGACCTTGTCGGATTTGGCACAGGATTGCCGCACAATCTTTTCGCTCGGAAGCCCAACGCCACCCACAACTCAAGCTCGCCACTCAGGCTTTTCTGCCAAATATCTGGTTCATCATCCGTTGACAGGCCCTTTGTCATTTCCAGTTGCTCATGGGCATTCAAAGCAAACGCCAAAAGGCGCACCATCAACCGTTCATCTGTCTCTGACGGGTGCTTGGCAACGGTCAGTTTATGGGTCTCATAATAGTGACGATCCATATCAGATACGGTCAGTTCAACTTTATAAATGGTGGATTTTTGCGCCATGATTTTCCCTGACATGAAAGATAGGGATGCCTAATGCGTCTGGTGCCTTTGTGAAAGCAGATAAAAGGACCCAGATCAAAGAGGCCAAAGAGGGGCCGCCTCATTTTGGTCGCCCTGACGGCATTCCGAAACAGCCGCACCCGCATTTCGATGTCATCGTGCTTGTCATCACCGAAACGTCGGCAAGGGCGTGTTCAACCATATGCGTGAGAAACGTGTTGGCGGGGGGCTTGGCGGCCCAACTCATGGCCTTGCCTGCCCCCTTGTCGGCCGGGTGTTCCGGGCTGTTTAACTCCGCACAATCATCTTTGCGACCAGTTCGGCTGCATTCTGTACGCCGAGTTTTTTCATGACAGAACTGCGATGGACCTCAACCGTGCGCGGCGAAATCCCCATGGCCTGCCCTGTTTCTTTGCTGGTGTAGCCATTCACAATATACCGCGCGACTTCGCGTTCGCGCGGCGTCAGTGTCGCAGATGTTGCGGGGCTATTTTCCAGATGCTCAAAGGTCCAGACCATAAGCCGAAAGGGATCGGTTGGCGTCAGGGTGCGCGCCGCAGCTCGGGTCCAGATGATCTCACCGCTGCGACATTGCATGAACCGTTCGTCAGCATAGCGCGGTCGGCCCTTGAGCCACCTCTGCCACCGTGCGCCTGTCTTTTCGTAATCCACACTCGACGGGTAGAGGATGCGGATCGACTGTCCCTCAAGCTCGTCACGGGTCCAGCCAAAGATACGCTCCATCTCCGTATTGGCGCGTTGAATGACACGGTTTGAAAGAACCATGAGGCCAATCGGGGCATCCATGAACCCGGTCAAATCGAGATCTGCCTCGGAAATTTGATCGTAATTCATCTGGCCACCCCTTTCGCTGCACATGCATCTACGTAGTTCATACGTAGATTTATACGTAATTCTACGAATTGCTGCCATGTGTTTTTTGCATGACCTTTAGGGCAGGAGGATATTTCATGACCACAGACATCTTTATCACCGGTTCCGGCCACACGCGCTTTGGGCGCCTGGAACAAAGCCTTGAGGATTTGATCGTCGACGCCGCCCGCGAGGCAATCGAGGACGCTCAAATTCCTCCTGCGGACATTGATGCTGTGTTTCTCGGGCATTTCAATTCCGGGCTGGTGCCGGATGGTTTTGCCTCCTCCCTCATTTTGCAGGCCCACCCTGATTTGCGGTTCAAACCCGCAACGCGGTGTGAAAATGCCTGTGCATCTGGTGCGGCGGCGATCCATGCCGGACTGAACGCCATTCGGGCCGGTCGTGCCCGGAACGTTTTGGTTGTTGGCGCTGAAAAGATGACCCATCGCTCGACACCCGATGTCACCACCGCATTGGCGGGGGCTGGGTATCAAAATGATGCGGCCGAAGCGGCTTTGAGTTTTCCCCAAGTCTTTGCCGTTGCGGCAGCGCAATATGCCGAGCGGTACGGTGACCCCATGGACACATTTGCGCGCATCGCCGCAAAAAACCATGACAACGCGATGAAAAACCCCCTCGCACATATGCATAAGGCGCTGCCCTATGACTTTTGCCGCGAGGTGAGCGAGAGAAACCCGTTGATCGCGCCTCCGCTTCGATTGAGCGATTGTTCGTTGGTCACGGATGGCGCAGCAGCCATTGTGTTGAGCGCAAGCACGGCACATGCCAGCGATGCGACGGCACGGGTTTTGGTGGCCGCTGCCGAACATGTATCGGATTTCCTACCGATGAGCCGTCGTGATTTTGTGGCCTTCGAGGGCCCGGAACGCGCCATTCAAATGGCCTATAAGGCGGCGGGAATCACCGTGTCCGATCTCGATTTTGCCGAGGTCCATGATTGCTTCACGCCTGCCGAATTGCTGATCTATGAGGCAATGGGGCTTGCTCCCAAAGGGCAAGGTGCCCGTGCTTTGAGTGAGGGGACAGTCTATGCGGACGGTCGCACGCCGGTGAACCTGTCGGGCGGCCTCAAGGCCAAAGGCCATCCGGTCGGGGCCACAGGCGTCTCCATGCATGCACTCGGGTTTCGGCAACTGACCGGACGCGCGGGGACATCCAACGCGAAGGTGCACAATGGGGGCTTGCCTTCAACATGGGCGGGGCGGCTGTCGCCAACTATGCGACAGTTTTAAAGGCCGACCGCGCCTAAATCAGATGCCCCCTGCCCCAGATGATCCAAGGACTGAAAAGACGATGACTATCGCGAATTGGCTGTATCAAACGGCCTTGTCTTGGCCAAACCGCCCTGCCCTGTATGAGGGCGATGTGTTGCGCCAGACTTATGCTGATCTCTTGCAAGCGACCTGTAACCGCGCCGCGTGGCTGCGCACTGAACATGGCGTTCAGGCGGGGGATCGGGTGGCAGTTTTTGCCAAGAATGCGCCTGAATATATCGAAGCGCTTCACGCCTGTTGGTGGATTGGTGCCGTGGTTGTGCCGATCAATTGCAAACTTCACCCGCGCGAAGCCGAATGGATCATTCGAGATTCAGAAGCCGCACTGGTGATCACGCAAAGCGGGACACTGTTTGCAGAACAGGCAGATATTCACGAAGCAGCGCTTTGTATGCCCGTCAGACAAAATGAAAAACTCACGCCCCTGCGCCGGTTTCAGATCAAGATCTCGCTTGGCTGTTCTACACTTCAGGCACGACAGGAACCCCAAAGGGGTGATGCTAAGCCATGGGAATGTGCGTCAGATGACGCTTTGTTACGCCTTGGACGTCGATGCCGCGCACCCCAATGATCACATGCTCTATGCCGCACCGATGTCGCATGGGGCGGGCCTTTATATGTTCGCGCAAATCCGCGCCGGTGGTGCCCACCTCATTCCCGCCTCGCACGGGTTTGACAGCGAAGAGATCATCGGTCTGGCCAAGACACGGGGAAATCTCGTTTTCTTTGCGGCTCCCACCATGGTCAAACGGCTGATCGCCGTTTCAAAAGCGCAGGGATATACTGGTGAGGGCATTCGCACGATCATTTACGGCGGCGGGCCGATGTATGCGAATGACATCAATGACGCCCTTGCCTGTTATGGCCCGCGTTTTGTCCAGATTTACGGTCAGGGCGAAACGCCGATGACAATTTCCGTCCTAGGGCGGGATTTGGTCGCGGATCAGTCGAACCCACGCTGGCAAGCCCGCCGTGCCTCTGTCGGCATTGCACAGGGCGCTGTCACGCTCGCGGTGCTTGGCGCCGATGGCACCGCTGTGCCACCGGGGGTGACGGGGGAGATTTGCGTTCAAGGGCCAACGGTCATGCAGGGCTATTGGAAAAAACGCGCAGGCCAGTGAACACGCCCTAAATGGCGGGTGGCTTCATACTGGTGACCTTGGGCATCTGGACGAAGACGGGTTTCTCTATCTCACCGACCGCTCGAAGGATGTGATCATCTCCGGAGGCACAAATATCTACCCCCGTGAGGTCGAAGAAGCGCTGTTGTGCCATCCGGCCGTCTTTGAGGTTGCCGTGATCGGAGTGCCCGAACCGGACTGGGGCGAACAGGTTCTCGCCTATGTCGTGTTCGAACACGGACAAAGCGCCAGTGTGCCGGAGCTCGACAGTTGGTGCCGCCAACATATCGCGGCGTTCAAACGCCCGAAACGCTACGAATTCGTCAAGGATCTGCCGAAGAACAGCTATGGGAAGGTTTTGAAAACCGACCTTAGAACCCAAGCTGCCTCTGAGGCAGCGCCGGTGTAAACCGGAAAATAAGACAACCGGGCAGGAGGAGCTCGGGCATATTGGAGGAGACACTACAATGAAAAGACGTGACTTTTTGAAAACCACAGGGGCTTTGGCAGGGGCCGGGATGTTCTCAAGCCTGCCCGGTTTTGCGCAGGCTGCCACTTCGCTGAAATTCGACAGCTACGTGAGTGAAACGGCCGGACCGTCTTGGGTTGATCGCTGGTTCTTTGAGGAACTGGAAAAACGCACAAACGGGGACATCAGTATGAAATATTACTGGGCCGGGAGCCTCAACAAAGTGGGGGAGCATCTGGGCGCTGTGCGTGATGGGACGAGCGAGGCAACTCTGATTGCTCCGGGCTATTATCAGGCCGAACTCCCGGTCACACGTGGGCTTGAGTGGTATTTCCGTATGGCGCGTGCCGATGAACTGCAATTGGTGTGCCGCGATGTTTACGAAGCCTTCGCACCGCTGCGTCAGGAGTGGGAAGACCGGCATCGCTCTAAGGTGCTGTACTGGACCAACTGGAACTACGCCCCCCTCATCATGCGCGAGCCGATCACCTCGCTTGCCGATCTCAAAGGCAAGAAAATCCGCGCCTATGGTGTGGCCACGGATGTGATCGAAGGCTTTGGCGGCATCGCTGTGCCAATGGCGGCGGGCGAAGTGTATCAAGCACTTGAACGCGGCGTGCTTGACGGGGTCTACGGTTTCGATTTCGTCACCGCCGTGGCCTATAAGCTGCACGAGATTGCGCCGAATTTCCATGACATCGGCGATGGTCCTCATGCCCCTGCGGTGACGGTGATGAACCGCCGCGTTTGGGATGGCCTGCCTGCTGAGCATCAACAGGTCTGTACCGATCTCGCCAATGAGCTTTACGCAGGGAAATTTGCCGAAATCTACAACAAGGTGTTGGCCGAGTATGTGCAAAAGGCGATCTCAGAAGGCGTGACCCTGTCCTCTCTGCCTGACGCGGAAAAAGCCAAGGCCAAAGCCACGGTTCAGCCTGCTCAAGTCAATAAATGGATCGAGACAGTCGCCAAGCCGAACGGCATTGACGGGGATGCGATGCAGAACGTGGTGGAAGACGCCATCGCACGCCACGCAGGGACCGGCACAATGAAGCGTCCGGTCGAAATTGCGGCAGGCTTGTAAGCGATGCTGGCGCGTTTGAACCGCCTGCTCGACGGGATTGCCCGGATCACATCATGGGTGGCATTGAGCTTTCTTGCCTTCATGATGGTGGCCATCACATTGGATGTGGTGGCCCGCGCCCTCTTTGGACGCGCTGTGCGGGGCTTTTCGAAATGACGGAAATGTCGATGGTGATGGTGGTCTTCATGGGGCTTGGGGCGACGTTGCTTGATGACGGGCATATCCGTGTCACGATGATGACCGATGCGCTGCCCGGCCCTGGTCCCGCGTCTGCACGTCTTTGGCGTGGCTGTTCGCCGGGCTCACGTTTGCCATGCTGGCATGGCCTGCAACTCAGGAAGCGATCTATTCGTTTTCGATCCGTGAATTCCGCTGGGCTATTTCCAAGTGCCAATCTGGTGGGCCAAAATTGCGGTGGCTGCAGGGCTCTGGTTTGCCGCACTCCAAGCCGCGGTCCATGCGCTGCGCATCGCGTTGAAACACGTGGCCTTGCCGACACTCGACCGCGTTCAATCCGACATTCACTGATTAACGACGAGGTTTGCCTGCCTCGCACGGCGTTGATGCCGTTGCTTTTGCGACGGCTGCGCGCCCACAACAACGGGACATAGACAATGGATGTGACACTCATCACCGCACTCGCCGTCGGGTTGATCTTTCTGCTGATGGCGCTTGGCACACCGGTCTTTGCCGCACTGGCTCTGTCCGGGGCTTTCGGCATCATCATGGTTGAAAATCTGGCCTTTTTGCTGGCCAGACTGAAATCCTTTTCCTTCGCCCATACCGCAATTATGCGCTCACGTGATCCCGCTGTTCATCTTGATGGGGGCGTTTGCGCATCACGCACAGGTCGGGAAACGGCTGTTCCATGTGGCCAACAAATGGGTCGGCCATTTGCCCGGCGGGCTTTGCCATGGCTAGCATCCTGACCTCGGCTGGGTTTGCGGCACCTCCGGTTCTTCGGTTTGCCACTGCGGCGACTGTGGGCGCAGTGGCCCTCCCTGAAATGAAGGCAAAGGGCTATGATCGCCGTCTCGCGGCCGGAGCGGTTGCGGCGGGCGGCGTTTTGGGGGTGTTGATCCCCTTCCGTCTGTTGATTTTCTATGCGGCGCTGACCGAAGTCTCTGCTGGCAAAATGTTGATCGCGGGTTTTGTGCCCGGCATCATCACAACGATTGCCTTTATGCTAGGCGTGGCGTTGATTGGCCGCCGGGTTCAGGACCACTCCACCCGCGCACACGGGCAACATGGGGCGACCGGATATCGACCACGACACAGGCGTGGCAGGTTTTGGTGCTTTTCACAATTGTTCTCGGGGGATTTACCTTGGCTGGTCACGCCCACAGAGGCTGGGCGATCGGGGCACTTGCGGCTTTCGTGATGCTGCTTTTTGCAAAATCCGCGCGGGGAGCCTCAGACGAAATCTGTCTGAAAGTTTTCGTTCGACCGCCACGACCACGGTGATGATCCTTTTCACCATGATCGGCGCAGGTATCTTTAGCTATTTTCTGACCCTCGTTCAGGTCCCGCAAATGATTGCCGGCGCAATCACTCAAAGCGGCGTTCCGCCCATGTTATCGTCGCTGTTCTGCTGTTGCTCTACATTCCGCTTGGGATGTTTTTGGAACGCATTCTCAATGATGGTGATCACACTCCCCATCGTGTTCCGACCGTCTCGGGCTTGGATTTGATCCGATCTGGTTCGGCATTCTCTGCGTAAAATGTGTGAGATTGGACTGATCACGCCTCCCGTGGGTCTCAATTGTTTCGTGATTGCGGGATTGATCGCGACACCCCTTGCCGGACGTGTTTCGGGGGGCGCTTTGGTTTGTGGCCATCGAAATGGTCACCGTGGTGGTGCTTTTCGCGTTCCCACAAATTGTGACATGGCTGCCAGATACGATGATGGCCCGGTGAACGGGATTTTGGGGCCGGATGGCTCTAGGGGCGTGGGGCGACACCGTCACCTCGCGCCCTTTCTATGTCCTCTGCCGACCCGAAATGACTTGGCACAGAAAGGAAATCACCATGTCCAATCAACCCGCATACAGGTTCAAAATCGGCCTGATCACCGCTACCATCTGGAACAATGACGGCTTCTATTCCGCCGATCTCACCCGCGCCGACAAGACGCAGGACGGCGATTGGCGCAACACCGCGAGCTTCGGTCACAACGACCTCCTGAACCTCTCCAAATGCGCGGAACGGACAGAAAGCTGGATCGCAAAGCAGCTTGCGGCCAACACCTGATTGGAGCGCCGGGCGTCACGCCCGGCCCCAAAACAATCGCTGCCCCGCCGGAGGCACCATTCAAGGGCGCTTGCGCCCGACCTCTTCAAAACCACCTTGGAAAGGTGCGCGCGGCATCCGCCGAATGAGGGGGGATCATTATAGCACCCCCCTCTGGAAATACTGCCCAACAAACAGGAAAAACTATGCGCATCGTTCACCGTGGCTTTGATCGTCTGGAACTGTCGATTGAGGCCAATATTCCGCCCGAGCTGTTCGAATATCTCGACCCGATCCGCGAAGAGGCCGAGGACGCCCGAGAAACCGCGCTGTGAGCTATGGCGGCGCGGATTTTGACCTGTTGCCCCATGGCGTGCAGGGCTATCGCTTTATCCTGCAAAGCGGGCCTCTGCCGGTCACATGGTTCTTTAAGAAACCGAATGCACGCGATCCTTGGGGCATTCGCATTGTTGTCGGCTCGCTGTTTTTGGCGACCCAAGGGCTTGGCATGGTCCGCGCCTATACCGCCAAGACCTTGGAACGGCTGGGCGTGCGCTATGGCCCGCATCAGGTCAGCATCGGGCGCACCGATTTTTGCGTCGATATTCTGGCCCCAGAGTTTGAGCCGACGCCCGAAAATTTTGTGATCCACAGCCACACGAACCGCGCCGATCACCCTCTATGACAAGCGGTTGGACATCACTGACAAGCGCAAGCCGATCTGGTGGGACATATGGAATGCAAGCCTCAAAGCCGAAGGCTTGCCCCCTCTGGACCCGAAAGACCGCTCAGAGAGCCAATCTGGCGCGTTGAAGCGCGGGCAGGCAAGCGGATCATGAAAGACCGCTGGGGCATCACCACATGGGAGGATTTCGACGCCAAATTCAGCGATGTAATCGCGGAAGCGTTCGAGAAAATCCACTATTGCGACCCCGACCCGATGGACACAAACCGCGCCCGCTGGCCCAATCATGAGATTTGGGACATGGCAAAGGTAGACGCCGACACGGACCTGAGCGAAATGCGCAGCCATTTGGACGTGGACAAGGTGAAAGCAGTCCACAAGGCCGACCACATCAAACTGAGGATGACCCGCGCCGTGGGCAACTGCACTACGCTCGCCGCCCTTGAGGGCATCGAGAGCGACGACCGACAAGACGACATGGAGCGCATGGGTCAGCGCTTGCGGGCGGAGAGACAGGCCGACCCTGCACGCGCCGCGAATAAGCTCAGCAAGGCGAAGGAGCGGTATCGGTTTGTGGGGTAAAGAAGGGCAGAAACCAGACGTTCGCTGCTCGTGCAAACTCGCTCGTCTAGATGGGAGGAAGCAACCGTTCAGATTGGTTCATGCTTCCCCTCCCGGACGCAACCTCAGAAAAGGTTGAGGCTGAGCTCACTTTGCCGAAATTCTATCGAACATGCGGAATGCCGCGAGGCACTCATCCAAAGGGAACGTTATATCTCAGAGCGGCCTCCACGCGAGGCAAAATGGTTCAAACTAAAGCGTTTGCGGCGACCAGCCTTCAAGCGTGCAAATAGGTCACAGCAGCCGCATTCGAGCTATGACGGAACAAAGGACGATTGACCTGACGTCGCGCGTCGGTTTTCTTAACCGTGCTTGAAGACCTGTGGCGATCAGACCGACGTTACTAATATGCCCAATACACCATTTGTGGTGTTTTTGGGTCCGGGCAACACGGTCGAAACAAGTGGCATCCTTCGTTGGGCGCTGCATTTCGAATGCTGGAAGGACCCCGGAAAATGCGTATAAACCACCACAGTGTCTATATCGGGTATCTCGCC